>JBASRQ010000105.1:0-1807 GCA_049273895.1 Thermoplasmata archaeon | reverse complement strand
GGATGCCAGGCTTGCTGAGCGTCTTCTCCCAGGAATCAGAGGGAACCCCGCCAGCAATGTCTATCGAGCCAGAGTATAATGCGTTGAGAATCGCGCTCGAACTCGTGAAGTATTTGAAGGTCAGCTCATCAAAGTGGACCTTCGGCCCCCAGTAGCCGTCATATCTCTCGAATTTCCAGAAGTCGTCGGTCGCTGCTGACACAAGCTTGAACGGGCCTGATCCGATTGGGCCGTCTGGGAAGTAGGTTGTGTCGAATACATCAGCATCTGCGACCTCTTCCGGAGGGATGGCCCCCCAGAGGTGTTCGGGCACGATTGATATGATGATGCTCTGCATCGTAGCCTTTGGAACCTCCGTCGTTATCTGCAGGGTGTAGTCATCAAGCGCTCTAACGTCTGTGACGTTCTTCAGATAGTCGATATTGAGGGCGCCAGCGGTTGGGCTTGTCAGTATCAGGTTGTAAGTGAAGTTGACGTCATTCGCGGTCACGGGCACGCCATCATGCCACGTCATCCCGTGCCTGATGTGATATGTCCAGACCGTTCCGTCCACGTTGTGTTCCCACGACTCGGCGATCTGCGGAACGGGATTGAGGTCTTTGTCGACACCCACCAGCATCTCGTACATCAGCACGTAAACCTCGTACGCCATGGTCAGGGTACCCGAAAATGGGTTGAGGCTGTCGACGGTCTGCCCCACACCGACCGTGAGAGTAATCGGTGTTGTCGATGCGGCCTCGGCGTTCCGCGAAGCCCTTGGGATAGTCATGAAGGCTCCCGCGACCATTAGTCCGCATACACACACTGCAAGTATCTTGACCACACCATTTTTCACGAATCATCCCTCCTAGTTATCCCCCGATACCTGTTCTCAGTCTAGCCATCTTAGAGATGACTAACTCCCCCAAAGCAGCATTTGAAACACGGCGAAACTATATGAGCATATTGGCAATCCAGTGCCAGTCGACTCGTGTTCCACTGGAAGTCTCGATGGGGTTTATGGGAAGCGGAGGCGCATTTCAAGAATCACGGCGGCAATGCACTTGGCTCAATGAAGTAGGACTAGGTCCACGTAGTTTCCCTAAATCCAAAGGTCGTTTATTATGTCGGCATCATCCTCGATTTCTTCGTCTTCGCCCATTCTCCCCGGACCTCCCAGCTTTGCCACATATATACCAGCACTCAGAGACAACAAAGCTCCTTCTGGTGTTCCTGAAGGAATGTCCTGCTCTGGTCGCGTTCAAGAACGGTCACCACATTCGGATTGAGATTCGGTGATAGTTTCATATTCAGAAGTTGTTTCACGATTAACACAGTTATAGAGCATCGGTGGTGTATCAGGTATGAAACTGGAGAAACTTACCAAAGAACAGTACGTTTGGGTCGGATTGAGATTGGTCCTTGGCTGGACATTGTTCTGGGCATTTCTTGATAAACTGTTCGGACTTGGCTATGCAACTCCATCCAAAAGTTCGTGGCTGAACGGCGGATCTCCGACTGCTGGGTACCTTAGTTTCGCGACTTCAGGTCCCTTGAGTGGCTTCTGGAACGGTCTGTCGGGAAACTCTGTCGTGGATGCGCTCTTCATGTTGGCGCTCTTGGCCATTGGCTTGGCCGTCATACTGGGCATCGGAACGAAGATCTCTGGGATCTCGGGGGCTCTCCTCATGCTCATGCTGTGGTCGACAACCCTGCCGCCTGCGAACAACCCGATCGTTGATGAGCACATCGTCTTCCTTTTGGTCTTCCTCGGGATGGTCCTGGTGAAGCCCGGTAGATGGTGGGGCCTGGGCAAGTGGTGGGCCAA
>JBASRQ010000225.1:0-4798 GCA_049273895.1 Thermoplasmata archaeon | reverse complement strand
GGATCAGTTGCTCGAAGTACACGTCCTCTATGACCTTCGCGCAATGCATGCCGCAGCTCGGGTACTCCATCTTGTAGATGCATCGGTAGCAGTACGCGTACGGAACATGAAACACACCTGGCATCAGTGTGGCCGTATAGCCTTCCCTCTGCACCCACTTGCTGGCCGTCAGTGTCATGGCCCCAGCCGTTCTTCCGTGGAACGCGCCGAGGAAGTCGAGAATGACCTGCTTGCCCGTACCCCTCTTGGCGATCTTGACCGCGGACTCGACGGACTCGGCTCCGGTGTTCGAGAAGAAGACCATCTTCTTGTTCTTGCCGGGTGTGGTCTTGGCGAGCCTCTCAGCGAGCCTTGACTGCAATCCACAGTAGAAGTCCGTACCCGCGACATGCGTGTACTTGTCCACCTGGTCCTTGATCGCAGCGACGACCTTCGGGTGCCTCGCCCCGACGTTCAGGACGCCGACTCCCGCGTAGAAGTCTATGTACGTGTTGCCGTCGACGTCTTCGATCACTGAGCCCTCCGCCCTCTTGAACACAAGCGGCGCGGTCTTCGTCGCCTTCACGATGTACTCATCATCCTTCGCGACGATCTTCTTGGCCTCCGGGCCTGGAGGCTCGACTTTGATGTTCGGAACATTCGGCATGTTGATTCCCCTGTTGTAGTGCGGTAAGCAATCTACCGATTAATGAGTTGCGGAAATACGGAACTTACTGACGTGAGAATGAGGCGGATTCGAACATCTTGATACGATAATCGGAAGGTTTTCCTGGCCTGAGCGGTCCGTGAAGATGTTCGAAGACCAGAATTGCAATTCACGTCTAATTATAATTTAATCAAAATTCTCTTCAGCCTGAATGACCTCACACTCCGCCATCTTAGTGGTAAATGCTCAACGGAGACGAGATTGCGCGACGTGGGCGACCCCAAACGTATATAAAGGGGCCACATTTTAGGGGATACCTCCACAGCGAGGCTAAAAGCTTGAAGTACACCAGATTCGAGAGGGCCAGGATCATAGGTGCAAGGGCACTTCAGATAAGCCTGGGAGCCCCGATACTTGTCGATATCGCCGATGAGACGATCGATCCCATCGAGATCGCCATCAAGGAGTTCGAGAAGAGCGTCATCCCGATGACCGTCAAGAGGGAAACCTGAGGAATCCAGATGGACGAAGTATCAGACACACAACCCCAGACCGACACCGGCACCCACCTCCTGATCCCCGAGGATGTCTACCTCACGTCTGGAGTCCACATCGGCACTCAGCAGAAGAGCGCCGACATGAGGGAGTTCATTTTCAAGGTCAGAACGGACGGTCTATACGTTTTGGACGTCAAGAAGACGGACGAGCGCATCAGGGTCGCTGCGAAGTTCATGGCAAGGTTCGACCCCGCGAGGATTTTGATAGTGTCTGCGAGGCAGTACGGTCAGAAGCCGGCGAAAGTCTTCGGAAAGGCCATAGGCGCGATGATCGTGGCCGGCAGGTTCGTTCCAGGCTCCTTGACAAACCCGATCCTTCCCAAGTTCGTAGAGCCTGAGATGCTTTTCGTGACCGACCCGGCAGCTGACGAGCAGGCTCTGAGGGAGGGGCTCAATGTCGGCATTCCTATCATCGGGATATGCGATGCCAACAACGAGACGAAGTACGTCGATCTGGTAATCCCGTCGAACAACAAGGGAAGGCGCGCACTCGCGACCGTGTATTGGCTCCTGACGCGAGAGGTCTTGAAGGCCAGAGGGCAGCTGGCAAGCGATGACGATTTCAAGATGACCGTCGAGGAGTTCGAGGCATCTCTCTAACCGAAACCGTCTTGTCATTCTTCGACAAGTAGTTGCGAAAGTCTATTGGTGAGCCTCGGCTATCCGCTTCAGAGGGTGAGGAGGGAAATGAGGAGACCTACCGTTGCAGGGACTTTCTACGCCGGCGATGAGTTGTCGTTAAGGCATCAGATCGAATCGTGTTTCCTTGGGCCGCTGGGCCCTGGCAAGCTTCCGAAAGCGGGATCGGGAAGGAGGCAAATCCTTGGCGGGGTCGCGCCTCACGCAGGATACGTCTTCTCGGGCATGGTGGCCGCGCACCTCTACTCCAGGATAGCTGAGGACGGGATTCCGAAGACGTTTGTCATCCTGGGACCCAATCATACAGGCCGCGGGTCTGGCCTCGCCGTCACGACCGAGGACTTCGAGACACCACTGGGAATCGCCAAGGTCGATCGCGAGTTGGCGAAGGCCATCCGGAAGGATCTTGTGGACGAGGATGCTGAAGCCCATAGGGGAGAGCACTCGATCGAAGTCCAACTGCCATTCCTTCAGTACTTGTCTCCAAATGTTAGTTTCGTCCCAATCTGTATGGGGTTCCAGGACTACGAAGCGGCCGTCTCGGTTGGAAAGACGATCAGGGACGCCGCCAAGGACAAGGATGTCGTCGTCATCGCCTCGACGGACATGTCCCACTACGTCAGCAAGGAGACGGCCAAGAGAAAGGACGGGATTGCCCTCGAGGCCATCAAGGCGATGGACCCGAAGAGACTGTATGAAGTTGTCCGCGACGAGGACATGTCCATGTGCGGCTATGGGCCGGTCATGGCCACTCTCACCGCGTGTGCTGGAGGGAAGGCCACGCTCTTGAAGTACGCCACATCCGGCGACGTCCAGCCTATGAGGGACGTGGTCGGGTATGCCTCGGTCGTGATTCAAAAGTAAGATTAAGGGGACTTGTGCTAGCTGTGTCGATGCGGCTGCCAAAGATCACATCTCGAATCGTTCTGGCATTGTTGATCCTTGTCTCCGTTTGGTTCGCGCTGGTGGTGCTATCTCCTCTCATGGTTCACCCGAACACCTTGCGGAATCTCTCTGGAGTGGTCGGTGGCCATGAGAATGAGTACCAGTTCAAGAATCTCAATCCGTTGCCGCATGCGATCTACTGGCTTGGGGACGCCGAGTGCCACCAGCTTGCCAATCGAAGTTACTTCCTGAACGGCAATCAGATGCCATTCTGCGCCAGAGACGTTGGCCTATTCTTAGGCCTGGTCTTGGGGTTCGCCTTCGCCACCCTCGTCAGATGGAAGATACATCCTGTCCTGGTACTGGTCGGGCTCGTTCCAATAGCAATCGACGGCGGTCTTCAGCTCGTGACCTCCTATGAGTCCACCAATCCGCTGCGGCTTGCGACGGGCACCGTCGCCGGGCTTGTCCTTGCGCTGCTCTTCGCGCACTTCCTGTTCGTGATCGAGGAAGACAGGGCTAAGCCGAAGCCGATGCCTGCTGAACCGCCGAATCCTCAGAAGAAGAAGGCTCTTCAGATACTCGGCAAGTAGATCCATTGAATCGAGCATATTCCGCGTGCAGGACTTTCAATGGCGCTCCTTCAAGAGGGATGTGGCTAATAAAGCCCTCTGGAATGCCAAGAAATATATTCTCCCCCACCTATCTTTGGTGCCGTGAAGCACTGGAACGAGGGGATTCTTCACGGTGCTTCAGACAAGGAGGGCTAAGGGATGGAAGCCTCTAGTCAAGGGAATACGAGAAACTGTGTTTCTTGCGGAAGGGCAATTGCATGGGATTCAAACGTGTGCCAATACTGCGGGCATGACTACAGGGCCCAGACCACCGCGGCAGCGCCACATGAGAAGACTGCGCTGTCAATCGTTGGCGGGATTCTGATACTCATAGCTGGCATAATGGGCTTGGCCATGGGTGGGATATTCTTCTCCATCAATGTGAGCGATCTTGACGCTTATGGCTTTGGTGCAATCACAGGATTTGAGGATACGCTCCAGAACATCTTGTATGTCTGCGGAGCGATCTTCGTGATCCTCGGCTTGATCGCGATCGCTGGCGGGTTCTTCGGCGTGCGGCGCAAGCACTGGGGCCTGGCAATACTCGGTGGCGTGCTCGGCCTCTTCATATTAACCCCCTACTTCGCCGGCAGCCTCCTTGCGCTTGTAGGTCTCATCTTAGTGGCCGTGTCTAAGTAGGATTTCGACTGTTGAACAAGAGCCAATGGTCACTGGCAATCCGCACAGTAGCCATGTTGCCTTTTCTTTTCCTTCTGGCCATGTAGAAGGCAACCATTTTCTAATCCTAACTCATTTACTGTCACCAGAAGTCGGAGAAACCGGCTCAATCGAGGAGGAAAACTAATGCAGCCATCAGCACCGCAGAGTCCTAGGAATTGTGTCGCCTGTGGCAGGTCGATAGCTTGGGATGCGAACGTGTGTCCGTATTGTGGTCATGACTTTCGAATGGTGATGGCCCCTGTCCCACAGAAGAAAGAATCGCCCATGCCCGTAATCGGAGGCATACTGATTATCATCGCAGGGCTTATTGAACTCGCCCTTGGAGGCTTGCTTATGGCTGGGGGAACAGTCCTCTTCGGCCTCTCTCTCGGCACGAGTGGCGTTTTGGTGGCTTGTGGTGCTGTCCTAGCAATAGTCGGGATTATCGCTCTATTGGGTGGAATATTCGCGTTCCAGCGGAGGCACTTTGGACTCGCAGTATTGGGCGCAGTCCTTGGGTTGGGCGGATGGTTCATACCAGGCTTGATTGGTTTGATTCTCATAGCCCTGTCGAAGGATGAATTCCACAGCTAGCTGACCCTGCGTCGAATTCTTACTTCGAAAAACCTCTCTTTCCCTCTGTTTCTAGATCCTTTTCATCATCCCGAGTTCAGGCTCGTAGATCTCGCCCTTGTCCAGCAGACTGGCGATGATCTCCTCCAGCCGGACTTTGTCGATCTTCTTCGCCTTCGCGGCTTCCACGATCTTGTCCCAGTGCACTCCCCTCACGCCTGCGT
>JBASRQ010000224.1:0-3882 GCA_049273895.1 Thermoplasmata archaeon | reverse complement strand
GCCCTACCCCGTGCTCGCATCCCTCGAGGACTTCTTCGGGGACAACGCGGGTTCTGACGTCTTGACATTCTACGCGTTCACATCGTCGCCGAATGTGGCGGCGTCTGCAGTCCAGGTAGCTCCAGGCAACTGGTCGATCACATTCGACGCCGACCAGGATTACAATGGCGGCTCCAATCTCACGATAAGGGCGATGGACCCCGATGGCGGGATCGCCGAATGCACTGTCAGCCTGGAGGTCATTCCCGTTCCCGACGCGCCCAAACTGAAGATACTGCCGAGGAACCGCACGGTCTACGAGGGCACGCAGATCGCCATCGACCTTTCGGGGAACGTGACAGACCCGGATATCGAGGACACACAATTCGTGTTCCAGGCGATCAGCGAGTACGTGCCCGCCTACATCAAGATGACCGGGAGCGTGCTTGTCCTCGAGTTCAAGGATTTCCTCGGCAGCGCGGAGAAGTCCAGGACTTTCAACGTGACGATAAGGGTCACGGACCCGAGCGGGCTGCAGGACAATGACGTGCTCACGATTACGGTCGTGAAGGCTCCGAAGGAGAAGGTCGCAGAGAACCCATGGCTCTATGTTGGCATTATCGCCATGGGAGGGACGGCTTTCGGCCTATTCATGGTCGCACTCAGAAGGAGGAAGAAACCGTTCGTCGTCCGGGACATGATGCTGATACACAACGACGGCTTCCTGATCAGCAGGCTGGCGCACCGCGGCGAGGGCGAGATCGACCAGGACATCCGGCGCGGGATGCTCACCGCGGTCCTGAACTTCGTCGAGGACTCGATGGGCACTGGGGCGGAGTCGCTGAAGACCTTCGGGTTCAAGGAGTACAAGGTGGTCGTGAGCAGGGGGCGGAAGGTGTTCGCGGCTGTTGTTTACGAGGGCGACATGCCTGACGAGATCGACAGGCCCATGAAGGAGTTCATCGACACGGTCGAGCGGGTCTACAGGAAGAAGCTGACGAACTGGACGGGCGACATCGAGACCGACTTCGCCGGGGTCGAGGTCCTGATACAGGCCTTCGTCAAGGAGAACAGCAGGCACCACAAGGCCGGGAGAGGCGAGGGCATCTGGAAGACGAGACTGGGCAGGCCGAATTTGAATCCCAAGAAGGTCACGGTCAACGCCATCACCCAAGAGAAAGTCGACAGGCGCGAGGCGATGGCGGAGCAGGAAAAGGGCAAGTAATAGGCAGCTACCGAAGAAGGCCCACCAGAGACACTTCGCGTTCATCCTTTTCTGCTATACAGAAGAAACGGCTCGTCTTCAGCTGAAAGAGAAGTGCAGACCCTGGCCGGATTATTACTCATGCGCCTCAGGGCGCACCCTGACCAGCCAGGACTTACCTGCAATCAACCTATCCTCCCGGTTTCTAATAAGACTTTCGTGTGGAAGTAGTTTCCCGAGATCATTCCGTCCTGAATCCAACGAATTGATTGCCCAACGGTCCGCCGACATAGAACACGCTCGATTCGATAAGTGCGGACGCTATCTTGCTCGTGTCCACGACAACCACCCCGAACGGTGACTTCTGCGCTACATCCACACGCAACCTTTATGTCTGATGTGCGGGTATGACTTGTCGCGGGTAAGTCCCGGGGGGTAGATGGTTTGCCGTTTGGCGGACCCGGCCAAAAATCCCCCTGGGGGCCGCAGCTTTCTCACCTGTGCAGTCTGCCGTACACAATGTTGCCCGTGATGAGGTTGAGGTAGGAATTGTCCGAGTGTTCTAAGCTCCGGAAGACTGCACCCGCTACGATATCCGCCACTTGGACCCCAGTTGAATTCACCGAATCCATATGGCGATGAGGATGTTCGAAAGGTCCGTTCACGCTTCTGGCTGCATGTAGTGCTTATGGCATGGTCCACAAAAGCGCCAATTGGCAGTCGACAGACCCGCCGATGTAGACGACGCTTGACGAGCTCAGTTCTCGCGGCTCGTCTCGTTTGAAACGACGACCACCCCAAACGGAAACTCCTGCGCGCCGTCCGTGCCCTAGCAACTCTCCAGCACGAAGAAGCTCGACTTGTTCAGCGCAATCCCCTCCCTGAGATCGTACGGAAGCCCCCTGCTCCCGTTCAGATTAAACAGCCTCGCGCCCGTCTCGCCTCAAAATCCGTTGAGCTCCTCCTAGGGGGAAGACATCCTCCTGAACAAGCCTACAGGTAGTGGCAAACCATTTGACCATAAGTCCAGACTCTTGTCTGTGTACAGATGCTCCGTCTTTGTAGATGAGTCGGGCGATTTCGGATTTGGCACAGGTTCGTCAAGGTACATCACTCTCAGCGCCGTGATGACTCGACAGCCCGAGCTGCTCGACCGCATCCCCAAGAAGATCCGCAGAAGAAGGCTGAAGAAGAGTCTCTTCAGGAAACCTGAACTCAAGTTCTACAGCACCAGCCCCGAGATCAGAAAGGCGGTGCTCACTGAAACTGCCGCGATTCAAGACCTGGCAATCGCAAGCCTCACTGTGGACAAGGCGCGCGCTGGTCAAAGACGGATAGGGAGAGGCCATGAGTTCTACTGTCATCTCGCAGGGCAACTGGTCTGCGATGTGATTTGGCTGGACAGGTCTGTCCGTCACTATGACATTGTCTTCGATGCGAGACCGCTCGACCGCCCCCTCGGGCATGGATTCGACAGATATTTGGAAGGTGCAATTCGTCATCGCTGCGACGAGCTCGGAGCGATTCCCCCGAGAGCGCGCATTTCCAGATTCGATTCCCAGAACTCAAGAGGACTTCAGGTCGCGGACTATGTTGCCGGAGCGATTCAAAGGAAGTTCGAGTTGAGGGATTCAAGCTACTACGACATCATCGCCCACAAGATTATGATCGAGAAAAGGGTCTTCTTCAGCTGAAGGAGAAGCGCAGACCCTGGCCGGATTATTACCCGTGCACCTCATGGCACACCATGACCAGCCAGGACTTACCTGCACGTTTCTCATCGATACCGTCGGTAATAAGTCTTTTGCACGGATGTAGTCCCATCATCTCGTCCGGAATCCGACGAACTGATTGCCCAATGGCCCGCCGACATAGAAAACGTTTGACGAGTTCAGCTCCTGTGAAATAGTCTCATTGGAAATGACAACGACGCCGAACGGGAACTCCTGCGCTCCGTCCGTGCTCCAGCTACGCTCCAGCACGAAGAAGCTCGACTTGTTCAGCGCGATCCCCTCTCTGAGGTCGTACGGCAAGCCCCTAGAACCGTTCAAATCGAACAGCCTCGCGCCCGTCTCCCCGAGCCTCTGGTCGGACGTGTAGCTCGAAACGCCGTGCTCCGAGAACCATTGGACGGCGTCGTACTCGAACCAGTAGGTCTGGTTCTCCACCCCGAACAGCTGTTGGCTGCTGTACGCCATGGGAAGCGTGGAGGCGCATACGATCACGAGCGACGCCCCGGCGACCATTCCGAGCCGGAGCCTCCCCTTGACGATTATCGCGAATCCCACGCCTATCAGGAGGGCGAACGCGGGCATCACGAAGTCGAACGTGCGGTAGACTATGAGCTGGGAGGTGGCGTCGTTCGAGCGCAGGAAGGCGAACAGGATCAGCGACAACGGTCCCAGGAGCATCGCGAGGAGGAGGTTCTTGGTCTGCCCGCGCTTGGAGAGCGCGAATTGAGCGCCGGTCCACGCTGGCGCCACCAGGATCAGGTACGCCAGGAACGGGACGGCTATGAGCGCCGAGGGGGCGGGGATGCCTGGGAATATCGGGTGCACATAGTTGTAGGTCATGAGGAGGGCGCCCGCAGCCGGCACGACTAGTCCTATCGGCGCCCTGGTCATGGGGCGGTCCCTGCGGCACATCCTGACGCCCACGAGCACGAGGAGGAACGCGACTGCGAGGTAGAGGTATAGGTC
>JBASRQ010000219.1:0-7067 GCA_049273895.1 Thermoplasmata archaeon | reverse complement strand
TGGCCTTCAGCTCACCAGTGCCCACGAACTCAGCGAGCTTTTCCACGATCGAGGTCTGAGGCGTGATCGGATATGCGGCAATGACCTCGGTCCTGGCGAGCTTCGCACCGTATGCCGAGGCGTAGTTCCCGGTCATGACCATCCTCATTGGTCTCCCTCCTTGACCATGACTATGCACTTGGAAGGGCACTCGGCTGCGCATATGCCACATACTTTGCAGTATTGAAGATCGACAGCTGGAACGCCGTCGATCAGCCTGATAGCAACATCAGGGCAGAACTTCCAGCAAATCGTGCACTTCTTGCACTTCTCCTTGTTGACGACGGGCCTGATGACCCTCCACAGCCCCGTTATGTTGACTGTGCTGGGCGTGTCTGAGATCGGTGTCAATGGGAGCTCCTCGTAAGTCTTGGTCATACTCGCGCCTCCGATGTCCGGGTGTATGCCTCCTTTGCGGCGGACACGTTCTCTTCCTCCTTGGCCGGGGCGATGTCGCGGATGGTCTCAAGCATCGAGTCCAGCGTGACGGTGTCGCACATTCTCGCAAATCCCCCCATGATAGCGGTATTGACAATTGGCGCAGTCTGAGATCCTATTCCGTGAGACGCCGCAATGGAGGTCGCATCGACCACGAAGTACCTGAACCTGGGCGGAAGGCTCGGGAGCTTCTTGCCATCGGGGTAGTTGACAAGCACTCTACCTGCCGGCTTCAACCCTTCCAAGATGTCGACCCCTCTGAGCAGCGAGTTGTCGAGCACAACGACATAGTCCGGTTCGTAGATGCTAGACTTGATCCTGATAGGCTTGATGTCGATTCTTGAGTAGGCTGTGACGGGAGCGCCCCTTCGCTCCACGCCAAAGAACGGAAACGCCGAGACCTCGAATCCCATCCTAAAAGCAGCCTGTGCCAGGACCTCAGAAGCGATGACCACGCCCTGGCCACCCCTCCCGTGGAACCTGACTTCAATCAGCGGGAACACCGATTAACGTGTTAGCATGTCTATGATATTAAGTATTCACCGACCTACTAGGATGCCACATTTCTTGATGAGGTCTGGCATAAGCTAGCACGGGGCAGTCTCTGCGGCACAACATTACATATCTGGAGCGCGATTCTTACGGATGTGAACCGACCGTTCGCTGGACTCCACGCCCGCGCGTTCTGTCACGCAACCGAAGATCTGGACAAGGTCAAAACAGCTCTGCAGAACACGGTCGGCGAGGCTGACATCTTGACGTCTCGAACCGAAGGACATCACGGCAACCCGATCACGATCGTGGAGACCAGCCTCGTGACGATGGAAGAGATATCCAGCTTCTTCGAAAGACTGGGGAAGGATGACCTGAGAATCGTGCTGAACACACTTCCGTCAAGGGTCGACGATGGCTGCAACCTTTTCATCAAGATCGACAAGCAGGCGGCGTACGAGGGGTGCATCAGAATGGGTCACAACGGAAATGTAATATCCATCAGGGTGAAAGTACGGGCGTTTCCGGCCACATGCGAGGTCGCTCAGGCCACCGCGCGCACCTTCATAGAGAGCCTGCTGTCCTTGGGAGAACCGTAGACGCGCAGTCGATTCATTCTTATAATGTCGAGGCATCTTTCGGCTGAACACATGCAGGGGTAGCCAAGCCCGGTCAACGGCGCAAGGCTTAGGACCTTGTCCAGCAGTGGTTCCGCGGTTCGAATCCGCGCCCCTGCACTACTTCTTTGTCTCCATCTTTGAAAACATGTCGCAACCCGAATCGAACTCCTCCAGCGAAAGCCATTTGCGGTACCTTCCGGCAGGAAAGCATCCCCTGTGCTTTCCCCGCGTAACGAACCAGACGCAGTTCCTGTACGTGCGTCCAGTAGTCCTTCTGAGAGATGCGAGAACCAGCAGTTCCTCTCTTGTGTAACCATCGTCGGCGACTTCCCTTGCCTTCACGGACAGTCATTTCTTCTCGCCTTAATCAGTCCTTCCACGAGTACACGCGCGGAAGATAAATACGGCGCCGCCCTTCCATCCAATCGTGAAGTATCTCTATTGCCCCAAGTGCAAGGAATTCAGGGTGAAGGCGTGGTATCAGCGCCAGAACCGGTGCTCCAGATGCCTTGGAGAGGCGGCTGCAATCAGCGTCCCGAACAGCTGGCTCACGTTCACGGCCTACGTCCTCTACTTCATAGTTCCAGCGCTGGTTGTAGTCTACATCGTCACCGATATCAGGTTGTACATCTGGCTATCAGTCATTTTCCTCGCGGTGATGATGGCAATCTCATATGCCGACATATCTCGTGGAGCGACCTATGCCAAGAAGAGGATCAAGATCACAAACGGTGACCTAAGCGCGTTCAGAAAGCGTGGTTGGGTCTAAGACCAGGACTGCGAGGTAATCGTGACCGTCGTTTCCGGGAATCGCCACTGAGCTGGCACACCGATCCATCGAGTCTGGCTCCTTGTCAGGCAACCTGAGTACGTGGCTCGAATGTCCATCAGCGAAGTCATAGACGATCAGGATTGGCTCGAAGACAGGGTTGCATATCGCCTCGACGACCTCCACTATGATTTCATTCAGCGATGCGAACACCGTCTCGCTCACTCCGAGGCGAAGGGCGGTCACCTCCACCGCGATGCAACTCGCGACGTCCTCGCTTCCATCCAGATGATAGCTACCGCCTAGCTCGATCGTAACCGACCGGCCGATGGAGGCTCGGAGAAGAACTTGGAGGATCTCAGCTGGATCCGAGTCTCCTCTTCGGTCAGAATCCGTCAGGGGCGAAGGCCTTCCGTATGATATGATGATGCTGCACATGACGAGCGCAGCCGCGAAGAACACCATAGAATCCATCAATGCCAGCTGTCCCCCGATGTACCTTCTCAGCTTACCAGACAAGCACTTTCACCTCGACGACGACAACCCGCAGCTGACTGTCGAGCGCATTCAGAAGCAACGCCGACCCCGCGGACTCGAACGGCTGGCTTCCAGACGCTTTGGAGCAGTTGACGAGCCACTGCGTCGTCGGAAACCGTTCCACGATGGCAATCGAGTAGCAGTGGGACCGCACAGATTCCGCAGCCAATCGGCCGAGATTCAGGCTCGACAAGATGCCTACGGACGGGAGCTGGTTCGCACCTGCACGCACTGTGACCTCGTGAATGATGTCGTTCACGAGCTCCTCGGCCAGCCCCTCAAGCTTGCTGTGAAAGCGTTGCCTGGCCAATGCATCTGAGGTCCATACGCCGGTCGCCACGATAATGAAGACTCCCGCCAGCACGAACATCAGCACGGGGAGATCCTCGAAGAAGCCGGCGACCCCTCCATCATCAGCCATCATGAAGAGGGAAACTCAAGGGTGCGTTAGCACCCTCATCACTACACGTAGCATACGATAGTCAGAACGGTAGAAAAACCACCGCAGTCAATGCACCATCCGTGAAACACCGCCAAGGTCCGACAAAAAAGCTGATACCCTCAATCAGTCCAGAAGACTCCTGTCCCCACGCCTACAGCGAGGACGAGGGGCTTCAGCTCGAGATAGACTGCTCGGAATGTCAAGGCGCTCAGGATCTCGCAAACAGCAGGTGCGTCTCGGGGATCCTCAACGTGATGGTCACTGGCGCGGTCCCCAGGGCCATCATCCTGAAGAGGCTCATCCACAAGAGGTATCGCGAGGCCTCCATCAAACCCGTGGCGCTCGCTGCGGCGGAACTATCCGCTCTGAACCGCGCGATCGCCTCCGCTGATAGACCGTCAGACAAACGGTGTCGGACATGCAGCGCCAGCAGGGAGAGGATATTGACCGCGATGAAGCGACGGTTGCTAGAGAATCCTCAGGACTACCTGCCTAGCCACAAGGCAATGGCTGCGGAGTTCATGTCGATCTACCGCGCTGACCATTGCGCTGACTCATTGAGGTGCATCGAGAACGCTCTCTCAACAAGTATCGTTCAATCAGGGGGGACCTAGATGGAACCAAGGCCGCCCCCGCCGCGAATCGTCTCACGGGCTTCACCCCTGACCAAGGATGTCCCCCTGATCAGACTGAATGCTGAGCGGGGAAAAACGATCAAGGGTCTGGCCTCTCCGCAAGCCGAAACAAGACCCTCTTTCGCCTCTTCATGGATCGAACCAGTTCGTCGGTCTGAAGAGCAAGTCGCCATTAGACGTCAGATAGCTGGTGTCGAAGTGATCTTGTCGTCTCCGGCAGGGTCGAGCTTCGGCATATACGCCGTCGACCCGCCAGAGTACAGGCTCAGCGCACCTCATCTCTCGGCTCTGACGGAGGCGATCCCTGCTATCTCGGGGGCACTCCCAGGCGACATCGAGATCAACTCCCTCGACACGATACGACCGTACATAAAAGCGAGGGCTAAGGACCTCATATTCTCTCATCTTGCTTCGAGGTCCGCTGACGAGATCGCTGGAATGAATCTGGACAAAGAGGCGGACCGATTGGCAGAACTCCTGTGCAAGTACACAGCAGGCTATGGAGTCCTCGAGACGCTTTTGGAGGATAATCTGGTTCAGGACATCTACGTGGATGCGCCATCGAGCCAGACGCCCGTTCATGTGGTGCTGCGCTCCGATGTGGACAAGAGTGTCAGACAGAAGTGTCGGACGAATATACTTATCGGCAAGAGGGATTTGCAGAGCTTCGTCTCAAGGGTCAAGTTCGAGACAGGGCTCCCGTTCTCAGAGGCTCATCCCGTGCTCGAGGCGGACATAAGGCGCCTAGGAGCTAGAGTGACCCTCGTGGGCCCACCTTTGAGCGATAGGGGCGTTTCGATTGCTATCAGGAAGCATTCAGAGAGCATATGGACGATGCCGAGGCTCATCGCAAACGATTCTCTATCTCCGCTCCTGGCAGGCTTTCTGTGGGCATGCGTCCTGGGCAGAAGGACCGTCCTCCTGGCCGGCAGCCGAGGGGCTGGCAAGACGACCTTGCTCGGCGCAATGCTCCTCGAGTTTCCGGTGTCCCAGCGGATCATCCTCATAGAGGACACACCTGAGATACCCGTCAGAAGACTGCAGACCCTTGGATACGACATCCAGGCACTCAGGTTTTCAGGCGAGGGCGGCGACAGCACGACGAATGCCCAGGAGGCCCTTCGTGTCAGCCTTCGAATGGGCGAGAGCGCGATAGTGATCGGAGAGGTCAGGGGCCAGGAAGCGAAGGTGCTTTACGAGAGCATGCGGGCAGGAAGTGCTGGCTCCTCGGTGCTTGGCACGATCCACGGCAACTCGGCAAAAGGTGTCCTGGACAGGGCGGTCGAGGATCTGGGAATCTCCGAGAGGGCGTTCTCCTCGACAGACATCGTCGTGGTAATAGGACTGGTGAGATCGCCTGACGGAACGAGGTTCTCGAGACGAGTTGTCGAGGTCGCCGAGATACGGGAGGATGAGCGCGGACTCGTCCTTGTTGACTTGTTCAAGGCCGACCCTGGGTCCTCGCTCGCGAAACCGACACCCGAGTTCTCCTCCGGGTGCAGATGCATCCAGCGCGCAGCGTATTCGCTCGGGGTCACTGCGGATAGGATGATGGAGATAATCAAGTCAAAGGCCCACGCAGATCAGGTCCTCTCTGAATCTAGCAGAACAGCTTCTTCTGCCGACAACTTCACCGCAGATGTCTTCCGGGTGAAGTCAAACGAGATCCTCACCAAGAACTTGTTCTCAACAGATGGCCCGGAGTCGGGCTTATCCGAATGGAGGGACTGGTTGGATGGCCACGCTTGACGGGGCCCATTCGAGCCATCTCTTGTACGTTAGATTGTGCAGAAAACTCGCGATACTCGGGAGAAGGCTCCGCATAAAGGGCGGCAGGAAGTCAGCAGACGAACGCACGATCCGGCAATTGGCCTCAGCATTGGACCTGGCTGGCATGGAGATCACTGCAGAAACCGTCGTGCTCGCTTCCAGGGCTTGCGGGGCTGTCGGTGTCGTCTCCGCAGCGACCCTCCTTGCGCCCGTCTTCTTGCTTCTTGGGCCCCAGGACACCGCTCTGGTCGCGCTCTCGCTGACGATCTCCGTCCTGATAGCCAGGGCGGCAATCGTCTCCTTCCCTGAAAGCGCAGCGAAGAAGCAAGCGGCCGAGGTCCTTAGGTCGTCGCCTGAAATGGCCAATCTCATGATCATGAGCCTCAGGCATGAGCCTTCGTTGTCGAAAGCGATAAGGTTCGCGTCGACAAAGGACAACGCCTTCTCGCGCGAGCTCAGAAGATGCGTATGGACGCTGGTGATGGGCAGATATCCCAGTTTTGAGGAGTCCTTGCAGGAGGTTGGAGATAGGTGGTCGAAATACAGCGGTGAGCTCAAGGCCTCACTCCACGCGATGGTGACCGCCTCGTGCGAATCGACCGCTGACGGAAAACGGAGAGCGCTCGACAGAGCGAACCAGGCTATGCTATCTGGCGCGAAGCGCAGGATCGAGGATTATGCGTTATCGCTGTCGACCCCTAGCATGATCATGTTCGGGCTTGGCATTCTGTTGCCCTTGATGGTTGGTTCGTTCCTGCCGATGCTGTCCTGGGACATATGGTCGATGGGCGACGACGGCAGCGGTTCCGCAGTCGTCAACCGTGGCCAGACCGTCGCGCAGACCATCTTCATCATGAACCTGCTCTTCCCAGCGATCGGGTTCCTTGTGGCCATGAATTCGGTGACCAGACACCCCATGGACCGGAAGAAAGGCGGCGGAAACAAGGCGACGCTGTCATGGCTCTGGCTATCGGCAGCGATTCTCGCTTCGGTCGCGCTTGCCGCCCTGAGTGCGTTGCGGCTCGATGGGATTTTGCGGGTCCCAGCCATCCTCATGGCTGCGGTCATCCCGGGGGGCCTGTTCCTTATGATGACTGGAAAGAGGAGCATGCTCGAAAGCGAAGCCGCATCGACGAAAACGAATCTGGAGGACGCACTGTTCAGGATCGGCGCGCGCATGCTCGAAGGAGAGAACTTCGAGTCGGCCCTGAACAAAGCCAGCCGAGACGAGACGGGCGGCAGTTCGGGCTCCCTCCGGCAGTTCGCCTTGAGATCTGTGATCTCAGGAGGGGACGTCTGCGACGATGGCATTCGATCTTCCAGGT
>JBASRQ010000218.1:0-1714 GCA_049273895.1 Thermoplasmata archaeon | reverse complement strand
AACCTATCATGACCAACTTCCCGTTGTTCCTGAGCATACGCTGCAATGGTATCCAATCCATGTTACTGTGGCCCGTGTACAGGAGGATGTCGAAGCTGGACGCCATTTGTTTCAGGCTAGCTCTGTCTCGTACAACACGGAAGTGGCTAGCGCCGAGGGCGAGAGCTTGTCCCTCCTTGTCTTGCGACGATGAAATGGCAGTGACATCGATGTCTAGAGCGTGCGCGAACTGGATAGCGAGGTGACCGAGGCCGCCCACGCCCACAATGCCGACCTTCTGCCCACAGGCATTTGCGGAGGATCGAAGCGCCGAGTAGACAGTGATTCCCGCGCAGAGGAGCACCGCAGCGAACTCCGAGGGCATGGACGGAGGCAATGCATATACGAAACGGCTGTCTGCCGTGACCGAGGAGGAGAAGCCGCCGTAAGGAGTCCATACTCCCGCTTCAGCAATATCCTTGCACAGGTGTTCCTCGCCCTTCAAGCACCACTCGCACTGCATGCATGAGCGGCCCTGCCACCCGATGCCAACGCGATCGCCTCTCTTCAGTCCAGACACAGAGGAACCTACTTCAGACACTTGGCCGACGATCTCATGGCCAGGTAAGAAAGGAAAGGTGGTGATGCCGAATATATCGTCGATTGCATAGATGTCACTGTAGCAGAGACCGCAGTGGGTAACGGAGACTCGGACTTCACGGTTCTTCAGTTCTGGTGGCTCATAGCTGAATCGCTCGAGCTCCTTTCCCACTCCCTTGGCGGCGTATCCCTGGACTGCCGACTTCAATGGAATCACCATACTCGAATCCCGTATCGCCTTGCCTCCCCTATGGGCTTTTCCGAGGAGAGGCTCAAACCCCTTAACCCCTTCTTTTTCTTATGAGATGAAAATAGCTACTAAGCAACATCACTTCTTTTGAGACTGCTCTAGTAGCTCTCGTATCTTCCTCAGTTCGTCGAGCATACTGACGTTCGTCGACTTCTCCTCCTGAAAGGTCCCAACGACGCCGACCGATTTCTGGCTCCGGACGAACTGCATTATCAACTCACGCAGTTCCTCATGCTGTTTGATCCCTTCGATCTTAATTTCCGCAGAGCCTCCGTGGGAAGGTGCCGAATAGCCTGCGGTCTGTATCATCAAGGAGGCTATCCCGAGCCGCCTTTGGAAGGGACCTTGTTTGATGTCGATGTTGGTTATTCGGTTGTAAAGAACGATGCCCATCCTCCTGAACCATACCCCCCTGCTCCATTCCATTTCTATCTGGGTGAGTTTGTAGGACATCCTCCTGTAGTAAAGCTGAATCCATATGACGACGAGGAAGACGAAAACTACCAATCCGCAAGATGCGACGACTACTACATCGAGATTTGGGTTGAAGAGTACTATCGGTATGTACCATGGAAGGAAGGCGACGAGGATGTACAACAAGACATACGAATAGAAGAGCATCTTCAGTGCTGGATCGGGCTTGAATGTCTCGCCCAATTTGATTCCTCCTAGTTCTTTCATGAGGATACCACGACCCCGCGATGTATCGCCTTTCCTCCCCTATGGGCTTTTCCTCAGAAGAGGCTGCACTAGGTTCCGAGCACCTTCCCACGTAGAGCAGCAATGATGACAATGACACCAATGTATGCGGGCACAAGGGCAATCAGAACAGAATCGTCTTCGGACGTGGCGACATAGACCGCCAGTGCGATACCAATGATTATC
>JBASRQ010000214.1:0-1749 GCA_049273895.1 Thermoplasmata archaeon | reverse complement strand
ACATTGCGCTATAGCTCTCGGTCCACATTCTGAAGGCATCTTTCCGCTCTTCCGTCGATCCCGTTCGGGTCGACCTGCTCGTTTCTTCCTTCCTGTTCGTAACTGTCTCTTCGTTTTTCTTAGCCATACTGGTTCGCCCCCTAAAAACTCACAGACGATTATTCAAACCGGGCGAATCTCTGCAGCCTAAATAGCTGCCAAGGTCCAATAGCGATTCAAAAAGCGACATGCTGAATTTTAGCGATTTCCAGTTGATCTTACAACACCATCGCTTATAGTCTTTGGCTTCGTACCGAGCCTTCATCTCAGAAATGCGCTGGAACGGTTCCTTCTGATCAGGAGGAATCTCAGACCCAGACGACGAGAATGTACCAGTATGAGCATATGCGTCCATTCAGTGGCATGCATTCAGAGATTCTCTTGAGGCACAATCACTCGTCAAGCACCAGAACAGCCTTTCCCTTTCTGTTGTCTTTTCTCACGACGAGCCGAGTGTGAACTCGGAGGTATAGCTGATTCTAACAGGGAATACCTATTGAGAATACGCGTCAGCGCAACTTCTCAAGGAGAGGGAGAAGTGCCGTGGCGAATTCTTTGGGCTGATCAACGTAACCGACGTGCCCGCTCGGAAGCATGTGCAAATCGGCTCTCAGTTGGGTCGCGAGCCATCTGGAGGCGCAAAACAAGTACATGGCTGTCTCTTCACCTGCCGCCACAAAGATGGGGACCTTGGACCCCTTAAGCGCTTTTACGTTGGGCTTATAGGAGATAATCACCGGCATCTCCACGGAGAATATGACCTCGCCATTGTCGAAAGCGCGTTGCATCACGCTCGGATCCAGACCATAGATGGCTTCGTCCTCTTTCATCCCTGTGAACACTGTCAGCGCGTAGCGGGGACCTCCCTTCGCTACCTTGGCTTTCCAGAAGGCCACCAGATCATGAGCATGATAAAGAAGCGACAGAAGCGGCGGCTCGTGCGCGATCGCCCCCCGGACTGCCCGCGGGTGGCGAGCGATGAGCTCGAGCAAGATCATCGCTCCGAAACTGTTGCCGAAGACGATGGCCGGACTAAGGCGCAAAGCGGACAGCAACCCCGCCGCATCATCCGCCTGCTCCGCAACCGACGTCGACGTCCAGCCTTCTGGACGCGGACTACGCGAGTTCCCGCGGCGGTCATACGTAATGACGGTGAACCGCTCGGCGAGGAGTTCCGCGAGCGGCTCGAACCATCCTGCATCGCCTGTAAGGCCCATGATCAGCAGGAGGGACGGTCCGGAGCCTCGTACCTCGTAGTAGATTCGAGCACCGTTGACCTCTACGAGCCCATCCTTCATCGTCATCATCCCCTCTACCTGAATCGCTTCTATTTCCTTAATGTATTCTCCAGCGTGTTGAACCGTGTGTGAACTCGAATGTCTCGCCAGTCTTCAATCAGAGGATCATTGCACCGGGCTGGACTCCCTTCTCCTTCTCTTCATGACCTGTAGACCATCTCGTTGTCCGAATACGCCTCGAAATGATTCCAGAATGCCCCTCTTATACGGATGTTGACCTTGTGTTTCTCTCTCTCCCCAATGGTGAAGGCAACCGTCACCGAATCGACAGCACGACTGATGGGGCGCAGCGCTCTGCCATTGACGATCACTATTGGTTTCCCATTGACGATGATTGAGGCTTTTCCTGTTGTCGCGCTGTGACTTATCCGAATCCTTTGTTTTTCCTCTTTGCCGACTGTGAACTTGTGCT
>JBASRQ010000209.1:0-14652 GCA_049273895.1 Thermoplasmata archaeon | reverse complement strand
CGTCTGCACACCCAGATGCCGGTCGCAGTCCGACCCATCGTCACTCCGTGGCAGACCGGGCACTCGTGCCTTCCTTTGCACTCGATCTCGACGTCCGCTATCCGCTTTCTGACCGTTACGCCGTATCGCGCGCCCAACCTTCCGGCCGGGCCGACCTTCTTGGTCCTCTTGGACATGGTATCTCCATCCGTCAGAGCTTCGAGCGAACCTCGGCTCCTATTCTCCTCGACGCGTCGACAGCCTTGAAGACCTCTTCCAATGTAAATGCTCCGTCGAGGCCCTTCTGCATGGCGCACAGGTTTCCCGTCTCAATCGTTGCGACAGTCAACCTCGCGTCCGCGACCCTCTCCTCGTCGTGGGTCGGGTCCACGAGGATCTTCCCATCGATCTTGACAGCCGTTATCGAGATCGGCTGGTGCAGTACGGGCAGCGGATAGTCCTCTCCCTTTCCGGCCCTCTTGGCAGGCACGATCGTGCTCTTGAACGCCGCGTTCGCACCGATGTTGGCCGCGTCGAACAAGTTGCCGTCGTAGTCGAGCACATGCACATCAACGAACATGATCCAAACCTCTTTGCCAGGCTGAATGCACAGCTTGGACATGTCGACCGCATGTCCTTCTCTGATGCCCCTGTCGATGACCCTTGCGACCTCGATTGACTCCTGGTCCGGCGGTCCACCCTCGAATGTGTCGCTCGCCATCGGTATCAGTTCGGCATTGGTCGTGAGAACGCCCGTGTTCGGCGTGTCCGGGAACGGCTCGCCCGTGACCAGCTTCACTCCGACCACGACTTCCGTGTCACCCAACCTCACTCTGGCGGAGCCTTCTGCCGAACCGATGAAGTTGGTCTCGACGGTCAGCGGACGGAGCTCATCGAACCGTCTTCCGTCGACCCGCTGGCCCTTTGCCAGCAGCTTCGAGATATAATCCCTCTTGAGGTCGGCTACTACATCCTTTCCCATCTAGACCGCCTCCGAGCGTTCCGCAGAACCAAGCTCTGTCTCCTCGGTCCTGGCAGAGTATCTCCTTCTGAGCGCGTCCCGCTGGATCTCAGAGATCTTCTTGCACGCCTCTACGGCCATGTGAACGCCCTTGCCGAACTCCTCTGGCGTGAGGTCTCCGTCCATCTGGAGGAGAACGATCTCCCCAGTCCTCGGGACATATCCGACTGGAATATCCGCCTGGCCGGAGTTGTCCTCCTCCTTGCCCAGGTCCAGAACGATCGTGTCCGCGACCTTGCCGGCAGCGCACGCCGCGACCAGGTCCCTCATCGGCACGCCCGCATCGGCAAGCGCCACCGATGCCGCGGTCAAGCCAGCGCATCTCGTGCCTGCGTTCGCCTGCAGGACCTCGACGTAGACGTCTATGGAAGTCCTCGGGAAGTATTCGGTGAACACTACGTTGGTGAGCGCCTCCGAGATGATCTTGGATATCTCGTGAGACCTCCTGTCGGGACCGGGCCTCTTCCGGTCGTCCACGGAGAACGACGCCATGTTGTAGTGGCACTGTACCAGCGCCCTCTCCGGGTTCTGCAGGTGCCTGGGATGGCATTCCCTCGGGCCGTACACCGCCGCCATGACCTTGTTCAGGCCCCATTCAACATATGCGGAACCGTCCGCACGCTTCAGCACGCCAGCTTCTATCTTCAGAGGCCTCATCTCATCGGGCCTCCGGCCGTCTAGTCTCCGGCCGTTCTCGTCGATCAACTTGAGATCTGTAGGTGTTCCACCCATGCACTTCACGCTCCCATCCCGGAGCTCTGCTCCAGGAGTTCCTTAACCTTCTCTGTCAGTCCGAGGCTGTGAGCCTCATCCTCTATCATCCTGATCGCCCTCACGGCCTTGACAATACTGTCCAACTCACCGTCTATCCAGATCCTTCCGTTCTGCCCCACGTAGATGCGGCAGCCCGTCATATTCTTCAGCATCTGGATCATGGAGCCGTTCTTGCCGATGACTCTCGGGACCTTGGACGGAGAGACCTCGATGACCATGCCGCCCGCGAGCTTTCTCAGGCCGTGCTCCTGCATCGAGACCTGGATCCTCATCATCTCGTCAACGCCGACGATCTTGAGCAGCACGACGTCCCCCACCGACATGAACTTGCCAGTCTCCCCGAACTCGACCCTCCAAGGGACCTCGTTCACGTGCAGAGGGGACGGATAAGGCGAGTTGATGTCCACAAGCCAGTTGGATGGCCCGATGTCGACGATCTTGCCGACCACCAGGTCTCCCCTAATCGGGATGTACTGCCCGGCAAAGGGAACGACGCTGATCGAATCCGGCCTGACGCTCTTTATGCCCAGCTGAGAGGCAAATATCTTGCCTCCCTCCGAATAGGTCCCCGGCCCGGCCTTCTTGCTGGATATCGCCAGGAGATCTCCAGGTACCACTATCTCTCTGATGTTCTCCTTAGAATCACTCGACTGCATATGACTCACTCGCATGTTTGCGATAAACACGCTGCCAGCGAGGCTTCAAATCACAAAGATTTGCTTCGCGGCTCGCAGTAGTGCATTTACCCTTATCTCTCTTCGGAGCGGAAACTGCGTCATATCCTTAAATCTTTTGGTCGCACCCGGCAGGGTCCAGCCGCGACAATTCCAATGCAGCCAGGCACCGGGGGAGTCACTTCAGTATCTTGGTTTCCGCTTCCCCGTGCGTCTTGTTGCTGATCTTCTCGAAGAACTCGGTCTGCAGGCCTGCGGGCATCTCGATGACGCCTATCCAAGAGCCGTCCTTCTGCCACTCCTCCCTGGTGATCTTGCCGAAGTGCTTGAAGTCCTCGTAGCATCGGCCGTAGTTCTCTCCCGAGACCTTGACCGCTATACGGACCTTGTCGAACTTTATCGGAATGAGCGGCCTGAGGGCGTCCATGACCGCGGGGACCTGCGCTTCAACGGGTTTGAACGGGTCGACATGGACCTTTGCCTCCTCCATCGCGATCTCGATCCGGGCTGGAGGATGCGGAGCTCCGGTCTGGGGGTTCATGGCGTTCCTCGCGATGTACTCGACGATCCTCTTGCGCTTGTTCTCCTGCATTATCTTGCGCTGCTCGGTCGTGAGCTGGACCTCTCCCTTCAGGATGATCGTCTTCGCGACCGCTGCGGGATCGACTGTGCCGAAGATCTCCTTGATCTTGTCCTCAGGGGCCCTCGTCCCCTTCTTCGCGTTCTTGAAGATCGTGTCTATGACCATGTGCTCGAAAAGGTCGACCTCTTTGCCGTCCTTCATCTTCTGGACGATAGCAGGGTCTATCAGTATCTCGAAGCTCTCTCCGTGCGATTCGTACCTTGCGACAATTGCCTCGTCAAGGTCGACCATGATATCAGCGCTCAGGCCGCGAGCTTCTTCACGTAGGCCTCCACCTCGGCCTCCGTGAGCCTCCTGAACTTCTCGCCGATCTTCACGAGGCCGATCTCGACGGCTTTCGTGTTGAGGCTCTCCTCAGTTGCCTTGGTGAGGGCCTTGAGCCCAAGCAGTATGGCATCGTCCTGAGAGAGGTCTTCCTTGTACTCTTCCTCGAAGACGTCCATGATTGCGTTTTTGCCCGCACCGATGGATCCGGCCTTGTATGCCACGAGCGCGCCGCTAGGGTCAGTCTCGAACAGATGACATCCCTGCTCGTCGACTCCGGCGACCAGAAGTGCCGTGCCGAACGGCCTGACGCCGCCATACTGTGTGTAGTTCTGTTTGAAGTCGCAGAGCCTTTTGACAAGAGTCTCGATGTCCATCTTTTCTGCGTATGTGACCTTGTTGACCTGGGCCAGCATTCTCGCGTAATCCACGAGGACTCGTGCATCAGCGACCAGACCTGAGGTCGCGCAGCCAATGTGCTCGTCTATCTGGAAGATCTTCTCGATCGATCTCGACTCGATGAGCTTGCTCGCGATCCTCTTGTCGACTATGAGCGCGACGCCGTCCTTGAACTTCAGGCCAACGGTCGTCGTTCCTCTTTTGACTGCCTCTCGGGCGTACTCCACTTGGAACAGTCTGCCGTCCGGCGAGAAGACTGTGATCGCCCTGTCGTATGCCATCTGTCCTGGTTGCATGTATATAACACCTCTTCTGAAAGTGAGATAGTCTGAGCTATTGCAGCTATGACTGGATTCTGCCTAAGGTGCTAACTCGATATAAAGGTTTTCGGCGAACCCTCGAAGGTGATATTGGGGGTTTGCGGGCCTCTAGAAGGTCTCTTCCCTCGTGCCTATCCTCGACCTGAACCTCACCTTCAGGGTCTTGATCGTGCCCGAGGTTTGCAGGGTCCTTACACTGCATGAAACACCCTTGATCGAGCCCATGGAGGAGAGCACCTTGATGGCTTCCTCCTTCAACAAGTGGGGCACCTTGAGGATTCCGAAGTTGTTGTCGAATACTGTTATCCTGAACGAGTTCGCGAGCGATGTGCCCTTTGCAGCATGGATCAGAGAATCAAGGAAGTCGTTCCGGGCGAAGGCAGGCTCGCTCTCGATGCTGAAGGCGATGTATCTCCATCTCTCACCCGGAGCCTTTCTCGGCATGGAAGCTCTCAGCGCACGAAGTCTACTCCGTGCTTGCTCTTCGGCTCGAGGTCCTTCGCAGACATCAGAGCTGGGCCCTTCACGCCCGTGAGCACTACCATGGTTCTGATCAGTCCGCTCAGGTTCGGGTCGACGCTGCAGCCCCAGATCAGCCTGGCGTTCGGGCTTATC
Source organism: Thermoplasmata archaeon (assembly GCA_049273895.1). Classification (GTDB taxonomy): domain Archaea; phylum Thermoplasmatota; class Thermoplasmata; order UBA10834; family UBA10834; genus COMBO-56-21. The sequence continues at coordinate 9,963 of JBASRQ010000209.1, read as the reverse complement.
CTCGCGCTCACCAGCTCGGCGGCCTTCTCGGCCTCCGTGACCGTCATGTCGTTTCCCCCGGTGACTCTGACCAGCGCCCCTCTTGCAGATGACAGGTCGATGTCTCCGAGAAGCGGCGACTCGAGAGCCTGCTGGACTGCCGAATCTATTCGGTCTCCCTTTGCTGTCTTGTTGGTCGCCTCTCCCATGCCGATCATCGCGACTCCACCGTTCTTCATGATGGTCATGACATCGTTGAAGTCGAGGTTAACGAGCCCTGGCTTCGTTATTATCTCAGTCAGCCCCTTTATCGATTCCATCAAGACCTCGTCGGCGACTCTGAATGCCGCGTCCAGAGGCAGCTTCGGCACGAGCTCGAGCAGTTTGTCGTTTGGGATCACGGCGCAGGTGTCGCAGTGCATTCTGAGCCTCTCGAGCCCCTTGAGCGCGTTCTCCATCCGGACCTTTCCCTCGGCCTTGAACGGCAGGGTGACTATGCCGATCACAAGCGCCCCCGACTCCCGGGCCAGCTTTGCGATCACGGGCGCGGAACCGGTGCCCGTGCCACCACCCATCCCAGCCGTTATGAAGACTATGTTGGAATCCTTGACATACGCCTTGAGCTCGTCCACCGCCTCTTGAGCTGCTCTCTCGCCGACCTCAGGGAGGGCCCCTGCACCCAATCCCCGCGTCGTCGACCTGCCGAGCAGCACTTTGTGGGGTGAGTGTACATGCAAGAGGTGCTTCGCGTCGCTGTTCGCCGCGACGAGTTCCGCACCGAAAATCCCCGCGGTGCTCAGGCGGTTGACCGTATTTGATCCACCTCCGCCGCATCCGACGATCGCAATGCTGACCTTCAGCTTCTCCACGATACTCGCCAGTTCTTCGTCGTCCGGCGTCCCCAAATCAGCCTTTGTGCTCTTCACCAGCTCGTGCTGTTCAAGAGCATCATCAATAAGCGACTTCATGTCATCCCATCCGAAGTTGTTTATGCATACGTATTATACACTGTAGTATATAAATGCAGTCCGGCCAGATGGCATCCAGGCTATCTCTGGAAACGCTCATCGCATCGCGAATCATCTGTCACGAAGCATCGTGATTCGCATTCCTTCATGATCCGAGATCGGGTGTCCGATTGAGTCGTGCGCGCTCTCACCTTTCAAGTGAGGATCTAGCTTCTCTTCCTCGGGAAGAGAAAAACCGAGCGTACTGGCTCCCGCCTGGGTACTAGATATATTTATATTCTGGGTTCATGATTACTTAACTAGTCTCATGGGGTGCACTCATGCCGAAGTCTCTAGTGAAAGATGCATTGGGAAAAGACATACCGGAAGTGATGGAGAAGTCTTCCCCTCAGCCCGCAGCGCAAGTGCAAGCAACACCACCTGCGCCCTCGACCGCGGATGACGAGGAGATAAGAAAGATCGCGGCGCAATTGGATGTTTCTATCAAGATCATTGGTTGCGGCGGCGGCGGTTCCAACACCATCAACAGATGTGTTGAGGCTGGGATCACAGGCGCTCAGCTTTGCGCGATCAACACGGATGCCAAGCACTTGTTGGCCATCCATGCTCCAAAGAAGATACTGATAGGAAAGAACATTACGAGAGGTCTTGGCGCGGGAGCCATACCTCAAGTTGGCGAGGCAGCAGCCAAGGAGAACGAAAGAGAGATCCGCGACTTCATCCAGGGTGCGAACATCGTGTTCGTCACCGCAGGAATGGGAGGAGGAACAGGGACGGGCTCTGCTCACTTCGCGGCTCGCTTGGCGAAGGAGCAGAAGGCCCTGACCATCGGAGTCGTCACGCTGCCCTTCAAGGCGGAGGGCGATGTGAGGATGGAGAACGCTCTAGACGGCCTTGAGAGGTTGAGGAGACTGTGCGACACGACGATAGTCATCCCCAACGACAAGCTTCTCGAGCTGGTTCCCAAGCTGCCTGTCGACGCCGCATTCAAGGTGGCAGATGAGGTCCTGATGCAGACCATCAGAGGCCTCACAGAGATCATAACCAAACCTGGCCTGGTCAACCTGGACTATAGCGACATATTGACTGTAATGAATGAGGGCGGTGTCGCATTCGTCGGAATCGGCGAATCCGAGGAAGCCGACCCAGAGGACAGGGTCGAGGCGGCCATTGAGGAGGCTCTCAACTCCCCGTTGCTCGGCGAGATCGAGCTCAAGGATTCGAAGGGAGCGCTCATCAGGGTCGTGGGCGGTCCTGACATGACGGTCTCCGAGGCCCAGAAGGCTGCGGAGATCGTTGGTCAGAGGATCGCGAAGCACGCCAGGCTCATCTGGGGATGCAGCATCGACCCGTCGGTTGAGAGCACGGTCAAGATCCTCCTGATCGTGACAGGAGCGAGGTCCGATGCGTTCCTGAGCCAGTCCGCGACTGCTTCGCCCACCGCGGTCTCCAAGAGAGCTCCTTCCGGAGGCTCCAGATCTTACGGAAGAGATGACGAGCCGATAGACTTCGTCAGATGAAGCGGCTCTTTACACGCCGAATCTCCGCAAACCATACAGGCCGGCGGACGATTAGACTGTCCGCCTAGCGCCTTACTTTTCTTTCGACCTTTCCTTCTAGCCGCGGCTTGTCTGCAAATCTCGCACCACATATCGTGCAGAACTGATCCTCTAGCTCGACACTTCCACCACAGACCGAGCACTCGACTCCTCCCACCCTGTCCGAGAAGATGACCCCGCAGAGGCATGCGAACGCATCCTTATCCACGCGTCTTCCGCAGGCCGGGCACTCGGTCACGTCTTCGACGAGAGAGTACCCACAGTACTCGCAGCTGGCTGCAATCTCTCGAATCTCGCTGCCGCATTTCGGGCAGAGCATGTTGCCTTCTCCGACCAGCAGCACTCCGCAGGCGCAGGTCTTCTCATCCTCTCCTACGACCCTCCCACATTCCGGGCACTGGAACAAGTCTTTGGAGAAGTCCGTCGAGAACACGACGCCGCACCGTCTGCAGAACATGTCCTCATCCGTCAGGTTGGCTCCGCATTCCGGACACTGGAGAGACCGCTTGTACGTCGTGCAGTCGCAGCTCTCGGCCTCCAAGAGCCTCCTGCCGCAGATGCTGCAGAATGAGGCGTTATCGGGAGACTTCTGGACTTGATCCTTCATTGAGAGGTAAGTGTTCTCGGTGATTTCTCCCAGAAGGAACCTCTCCTCCAGCAGGAGAAGCTTGTCATCTTTCGAGAGCGGCACCGATCTGATAACGGGCATCTTCGAATCGATGACGTGGGGTTTCTGTGCCGAGTATCCCAGCTCTTTGCCGCAGATGGGGCACACGCCAACTCTCATTGCGCAGGAATTGTGAAACTGCTTCCCGCATCCGCACAGAACGCTCGGCAGGTCCGGCTTGATCATGCCTAGGCAGATGTCGCATTTGATCTGCCCCTTGACCCTCACCGCCTTGACCTGCGGGCGAGTCCGCATCTTCATCTTTCTGGCAGCGGCTCTCCTTTTCTGCCCCTTCGGGACCTTTATCATCCTCGGTCTGCCGGCGGGTGTCCGTCGGGCTATCTTCAGAGTCGAACCAAGAACTGTTAGGGGTTTCACGCCCTTCACTCCAGCTCATCGCCGGATGGTGTCCAACGCATATAAAAGACCGACATGTGATGCACCCGTCATGACTGTCAAGGACACTGTGAAGTTCGTCAGCGATTTGATGGCCGTTGCGGCAAGGACCGCGCCGAAGGCGGCGGGCCAGGATTTCATCGAGGTCATGAGTCTGTCTGATTCGGAAAGGGTCACCTTGGGCAACGAGATGATTCAGATCGGGAAGGAACGCGGTATCCCTGGCTTCGAGCGGGATGGCAAGAACGTACTGGATTCCGACGCCGTGTTGTTGATAGGGCTGCTGCCTCACAAAGGTGTGGGCCTGAACTGTGGAGCGTGCGGCTGTGCGAGCTGCCAGGAGTTCAACAGCAAAACATACAACGGGGACTTCCATGGACCGAACTGCGGGATTCGGCTGCTGGATCTCGGCATCGCCCTGGGATCGGCCGCAAAGATCGCTTCGGAACTGAATGTGGACAACAGGATCATGTACAGGATCGGGGTCGCCGCCAGGCGCTTGAGGATCTGTAAATCCAACGTTGTCCACGGCATACCGCTCTCCGCCACAGGCAAGAGCATCTTCTTCGACAGGCCCACGAAATGAAGATGATTCGTCGCCTGGGTGCTCGGATTCATCCCCTCATCCATGTGGCGGTGCTCCCAAGTTGGTTCCGTCAAGAAGGTAGATTCTGAGGCTTCCTTCGTCGACGAGCCCGTTTCGGAATATCGGACCCAGCCTCACATTGCTCGATCTGTTCACAGGCGTGCCCGTCAGAAGAGGGTTGAAGGCAGGCATGACAATCAGCTCTCTCGGGCAGCTGGGATACCTCTCGAGCACGGGTTTCTTCCTAAGTGCCGCTCTCACCCAGCACTTCTCGTTGACCTTGGTACCAAGGGTGTCCGTCAGCAGGACTGAGGGGTGGATGTGCCCCATGACGAGCGTCGACCCGCTCATGGCCTCTCTGGCTGGCCAGACATGGCCGTGACAGATTCCGGTGTTTTCGATCCTCATCCCTTTTCCTGCAACTGCTCTCACGCCCGGCGGGACCACTGAAGAGAGTCCGCCGTCATGATTTCCTGCAACGATCGTCAGGTCCCTGAACCTCTTGGCGAGCTTCTCAAGAAATGGAGGTATCTCTTTGTCTTCGCGGTAGCTGACTGTTGGGATCCTGTGTTTGACATCGCCCAGGATCAACAGGTTCTCCCCGTGGGATGACAGCGATTCCAGACTCGACAGCATCTTGGGAGCTTGGGACGGGATGTTGAACCCTGCCCTCCTCAACTGCACCTCTATCCCCAAATGCAGGTCGGCAACGCATACCCATCTCCTGTGTCCCTCGATGACGAGGGCCGGAAGATCGGGAACCGGTTCCAGATTCACGGGTCTCTATACTGCGACTGTGAAGATAAATGTGATTCCCTATCTTCCGAGGAAAAGCCTCTCGGCCAGCACGTTGGGAAGTCCGGCCGAGAGTATCGCCTTTGATGTCTTCTCGATGTCGTATTCGACTCTCCTGATGTGACATCTCCTGTTGTCCGTATCCAATACTGCAAAACTCGCTCTGGGATCGCCATCTCGCGGTTGGCCAACAGAACCGGGATTTACTGCCAGCCGAGTGTCGAACTCCTTCACGTATGGAACGTGAGTATGGCCGAGAATCAGCACCTCTCCGGGGGAACGCGCCACCATGCCCGCGGTGATATCGTCCTCGTAGACGTATTCAGTGACGCTTCCAATCGAGCCATGGTACATGGCGACCTTCACGCCAGCCGATTCGAACTTGGATTCGATTTTCAAAGATCTGAGGAACTCACAGGAGTCGTTGCTCAATGCGGATGAGGTCCATCGAGAGGCTTCTGCTGCGTAGGGATTCATCCAGGTTGTGTCTCTCGTCAGCGCTGAAAGATCGTGGTTGCCCATGACCGCATGTGCCGAGGATTCTCTCACGATACGGCAGCACTCGTTTGGGTTCGCGCCGTACCCGACGATATCTCCGGCGCAGACTATCATGTCTGTGCCGGCGCCCGTTATCTCCTTCATCACCGCCTCGAGCGCTTGAACGTTCGAATGGATGTCCGCAATGATTCCTATCCTCACCCTCACACCTCTATGCGGTCATCACAAGTATCTGCGGAGGACTAGAGGAATCTTCTCTATCACATCTGTGGCCAACAGGCCGTAGCTCTTCTCCTCAAACGCGAGGTTTCCAGCGATCCCTGCGGTGAAGGCTCCGATCCTCGCTGCGCTGAAAGGGGCCGCCTTCTGGGCAAGGAGGGACGCAACAATTCCTGTGAGCACGTCTCCTGTCCCCCCCACCGTCATGGCGTCGTTATGGATCCTGTTTAGCTTGACGTACGTTCCGTCGCTTATCACGTCCACAGGACCTTTCAGCAGGATAGTCATCTTCAGCTTTGACGAGGCCTCTTTCACCATTCCGCCCCTTTTTTCCTGGTCGTCAGGGTGCACTGTTTTTCCAGTCAGTTTCTTGAACTCGCCGGCATGGGGGGTAATCACCCCGGATTTCCTCCTCAGTATTCCGGGTTTCATGCCGCAGGCGGTGATGGCATCTGCGTCGATCACCATCGGCTTGTTCACGCTCGATATTATGCTCTGAATGGCCGAGATGGTCTCCTTTGCGCTGCCCAATCCCGGACCGATTGCGACAACGTCCATCCCCTTTGCGAAGTCGACCAGGTAGTTGACGTGATCGTCCGAGAGAAGCTCTCCCTTCAGGGGCCGGACTATGATGTTGGGGGAGTAGATGGAGACCGGAGTAGCGGCCGTCTCTGGGGTGGCGACAAATGTAAGGTCCACGCCGCTTCTCATAGCTGCCATGCCCGTGAATGCGGGTGCCCCGGTGTATGGACCGCCGCCAATGACCAGCACCCTGCCAGCATCTCCTTTGTGCGCGTTCTTCTTCCTCCTTGGAAGGAGTGCGAACTCCCCGGGTCCGCAGAACGCCTCAGCCTCCTTTGGGATTCCGATATCCTTCACCACGATCTTTCCAGAGTTGCGTGGGTTCATGCCCACCTTTGGCGCATGGAAGGTGACTGTCGCAGTGGGCATGACCTGAAGGTCCGAAGGCCATCCAGAAGGCACGTCCACGGAGACGATGATCTTTCGCGACTCAGTCATCGTCTTGATGAATCTCGGATACGGATCCCTCGGCCTCCCCTGAAGGCCCACGCCAAGCAGCGCGTCGATGATGATCGCATACTGTTTCGGGTCGAAGTGTTCGAGGGGCCTGATGGCGTCCCTCGCCCGCTCCATGTTTATCCTGGCGATATCGCTTGAGACCTCCTCCTGAGGCTCAATCAGGAACGCATCGACGCTTGCAGCCCTCGCGAGGCGCCTTGCGGCCACGAACCCGTCGCCCCCATTGTTCCCCTTTCCGCACAGAACTGCTATTCTCGCCTCCGGCTTGCATATGGTCTGAACATATTCCGCGACTGCGGCGCCCGCGTTCTCCATCAATGTGATCGTCCTGACCCCGAGGTAGGACGCGTTGATGTCCAGGACCTTGACTTCCTCCGGAGGTATTGCTGACCTAGCCACAGCTTCGGATTGGCTAGTCCGCTATTAAACCCTGCGAGAATGACGATCTCCTTACGAGCCAGACTTCGTAAATTCATCGTCAGTCTTGAAAAGAAATATATATGCAGACCCCGTAACTCTAGTTACCGGCAGGGATAGGGTAAGTGAGCGAAATAAAGCGCCTCGTTTTGGATGTGTTGAAGCCCCATCACCCGACCATCATCGAGATGTCACGTAGAATCGGTGTCTTGAACGGTGTGTCGGGCGTGAACTGCACGCTTGAGGAAGTCGATAGGGAGACCGAAAGCGTCAAGATAACGATCGAGGGGACGTCGATTGATTTCGAGAGCGTCGAAGAGACGATTTCGGACTGCGGCGCAGTCATCCACTCCGTCGACAGCGTTTCGGCGGGCAAAAAACTCGTCGAAGAGGTCGAGACGCCGCAGGACAGATAGATCTATTCCTTCGTGCGCGGAGTTGTCTTGAGCTTCTGGGCCACCTTGCTCATCAGCTGTGATTTGCGGAGCTTGGGCTCCACGAGCACCCTGCCGCTGGCACGATACCAGTACCTGGGATAGCTCTTCTCAAGCTCCAGTATGCAGTCGAGTCCGAGAGCTTTCACTGCCGCGAAGAGCATTTGAGCGTTTGGCGCTTCGACAGCATCGCGCTTCGCGACTCTCCTCCCATCGGCTCTGCTCACGCGGACATCAAAATACGCAGGATAGAGCATGATAGCCTTCTCGGGATCCACAGCCATCTTGCGGCCTCCGCTTTGCGAACGAGGCGCCTCTATCTAATCTTGTCGGTCGCTTATCCCCTGGTCTGTTGGGTCCACGTTTAATATGTATCCCGCGCATGCGCCGCGCTGAGGGCATGCCGATGGTAGACGAGGATGCCGCGGATGCGGCGCTCAAAGCAGTCGATTCGAACACAATTGTTCTGCTGGCCGAAGTTAGATTGGAGGAGAGAAACGTCAGGAGTCTGTCGGTGAAGTCCTCCGAGGTGAGCAGCGTGAACTCGCTTCGGGACTCTGGCATGAACGTCAGGATCGTTCTGCCTTCAGGGATTGGTTTTGCCAGCAGCAACCGGATATCGAAGGCCGAAGGAGCGAGGCTTGCTCATCTGGCACTCAAACTGGCGAAGAGCGGGAGAAGAGCTTCTCCGATAGCCTTGTCCGAGGAACACGCCGCTCAGACAGGCTGGGAGGTGCCCCAAAAACGCAGGCTCGTGGACCTCTCTACCGAGGAGAAGCTGAGCTACCTCAGGGAGCTCGACCGCGCGGTTCTCAAGACGGGAGTGAAGGTGCGGGGTAGATACTACGAGCTGAGGGACTACGAGATCGAGGGCTTTTTCGCTAGCACGGATGGCTCCCGGATTTCTTCATTCCTGCCAAGGGTGGCGCTTGAAGGTTCCAACATCGTGTACTCTAGTGGCGAAGTGGCACAGAGCGTAAGGCAGTGGGGCGCCACTGGCGGATGGGAGAAGGTTGAGGGATGGAACCTCGGGAAGGCTCTGCCTGCAGAAGTGCGGATGCTCAAGGAACAGCTCGATCACGGCAGGGCAGTCAAACCAGGCGTACGCGATCTCGTCTGCGGACCTGAAGTCGCAGGCATCGCGGCGCATGAATCGTGTGGCCACCCTATGGAGGCTGACAGGATACTGGGCAGAGAGATGTCGCAGGCCGGAAGATCATTCATTTCGCCAGACATGATCGGCAAGAAGATCGGCTCTCGATATGCAACCGTGATTGACGATCCAACAGTCGCGGGATCCTACGGTTACTACGCGTACGACCAGGAGGGAGTGAAGGCCAGACCCAGGTACCTCTACAAGGAGGGGCTCATAAACGAGTTTCTTCACAACCGCGAGACCGCCTCGAGGATGAATCAGAAGAGCAACGGATCTTCGCGGTCTGAGTCCTACCTGAAAGAGCCCATCGCGCGGATGGCGAACACCTTCGTGGCTCCTGGAGACTTCGAGGATGACGAGCTCGTTGGATCCGTGAATGACGGTGTGCTGATGCGCTCGTTCACCGAATGGAATATCGATGACAAGAGATACAACCAGAAGTACGTCTCGAGGGAGGCCTATTTCATCAAGGACGGCGAGATCGCGGGCCCGGCCAAGAAGTGCACACTGGAGATAACCACGCCTGGCTTCTGGGGAGCGGTCGATGCGGTTTCGAAGAACGTCGGCTTCGAGGCGGCGGAATGCGGAAAGGGCGATCCCATGCAAGGTGTCGCGGTTTTCACGGGCGGTCCGATGCTGAGGCTTAGGGGTGTGATGCTGAAATGACCGAGCTCAGAGAGATAGCCGTTCACATAGTGGATTTGGCGAGGTCCGAGGGCGCCCGGGACGTCGTTGCCGAGGCAATCGACACCTTTATCCAACAGGTGCGCTTCTCCAACAGCCAGATAGACACATCAAACGCCTGGAACGAGAAGCACCTCGCTCTTTTCGTTGCCGTCGGCAAGCGAGTGGTCTCATCCGATCTGAGGGAGCTGGATCATGCTGAAACGCATGCTAGGAAGCTCGTCGCCATGGCGAAGAAGGCCCCCGAGAGCGACGGTTATGGCGGGATTGCGTCTGGTAAATTCAAGTACAAACCAGCAAAGATTGACAGGAGCATAGTCAATCTGAAATCCCCATCCAGGCTAGCGCACGAGGCGATATCGGCCGCAGAGTCCGAGGGCGCCATCAATGTGGGTGGAACCCTTTTTGTGCGCCATGAGCAGATTGGCATCGCGTCCTCAGGGGGCGCGCTGGCTACAGATGAGAGCGCGTCCGTCGACCTGTCCGTCAGGGCGTTCTCGCAACCCGAGGCGTCGGGTCACGCGCTTTCATGCACTCCGCGACTCTCTCGACTGAAAGCGAAGG
>JBASRQ010000204.1:0-2441 GCA_049273895.1 Thermoplasmata archaeon | reverse complement strand
TTGACGACGCTGATCTCATCGACTACCTGGGCTACGACCCATCGACCAAAGTCATAGCGATGTACATCGAGGGGATAAAGGACGGGAAGAAGTTCCTCGATTCCGCACGGCGATGTCAGAAGCCTATCGTCGCCATCAAGGCGGGTAGGACGCCCGCAGGATCGGCCGCCGCGTCGACCCACACGGGATCCCTGAGCGGTTCCGACGCGGTCTATGACTCGGCCTTCAGGCAGGTGCATATACAGAGAGCATACGATGTCATCGAGCTATTCGATTTCGCTCGTGCACTGGCCTACCAGCCGCCAGCCCTGAGCAACAAAGTAGGCATCATCTCGAACGGCGGAGGAGCTGGCATAATGATAGCGGACTGGTGCGAATCCATTGGTCTCAAAGTGCCAAATCTCTCAAAGAAGACTGCCGAGTCGCTCAGGCCGCATCTCCCCTCAATCACCACTGCGCGCAATCCTTTGGACGTGACCGGAGATGCCAGATTCCACAGATACCACGCGACTGGAAGCATAATGCTCTCCGACCCGAATGTGGACGCTCTGATCATGACATGCGTCCATGCGGGAATCGCCAGACCGAGGGAATATGTCGGAGCTGTCATCAAGCTCGTCGAGGAGAAGAGGAACCTGAAGAAGCCGATAGTCGCCTGCTGGGTAGGAGGGCGGGAAGTCGACGAAGTGGTCCAGGAACTCAGGCTGAAGAACATCCCCGTCTACGCATCAGCTATGAGAGCAGCGAAGGCCGTGAGGTGCCTCTACGATGAAGGAAAGAGGATCGAGATCATCAACAAGAACAAGGAGCCGAAAGAGGGCTCCACCGGATGAGCCTCGCGCCAAGATCTTTTTCCACATGCTTATAGTCAGGAGTTGAGTTCCCTGATGCGGAGGCCTTCCGTGGCCAAAACGAGGAAGAGAACTTGGTCGCAGTCTACCGAGAAGGAGGTAGCGGCGTGGCTCATCGAAGAGGATAATCCGAGCATACGCTACTTGACTCTGACACAACTGCTCGGCGTTTCCCCGAAGAGCCCAGAGGCCATAGACACGCGAAAGAAGATACCGAGCTGGACTCCGGTCAGAAGAATACTCGAGCACCAGAACAATGACGGCGGGTGGGATCGCGGGAAGACTTGGTACCTCCCGAAGTACAAATCCACCGTATGGCAACTGATCATCCTTTCACAGACTGGAATAGACCCGCGCCGTCCAGAGGTCCGAAGGATGTGCGACTATTCGTTTCATTTCCAGAGGCCGACAGGCGGATTCGTGAGCGGAATGGACGACGAACCGGAGGAAGATTGGGGGCGCCTGGCTGGATGCCTCAACGGTAACGTGATCGCGGCTCTCTGCAGGCTCGGGCTGGGTAAAGACGCGAGAGTGAAGAAGGCAGTTGAGCATCTTCTTGCGTGCCAAGAACCGGACGGCGGATGGACCTGCAGGTCCTTCGGCTACCATTCGAGGGATCGGCACAGCTGCTTCATGGGGACAATATGCGCTCTGGACGCTCTGATAGAGTGCTCCTTGTCCTTCCGGGACAACAGAGTGAACGAGGCGAAGATGAAGGCCTGCGAGTTCTTGCTCATGCACCGCTTGCTGAGGGCAGACCATCACGATTGGAAGTTCATCAAACCTGAATGGGCGCAGTTGCGCGCTCCCTGGATGGTCAGCTACAATCTTCTCCGCGTCCTTAGGGCCATCACCCGAGCGGGAATAGTGAATGACCCGAGGATGGAGGAGGGCATCGAGATACTGAGATCGAAGAGACATAAGAACGGCAGGTGGAGGAGAGAGGTGTCATGGCCATCGTCAGCCTACTCTTCCTTCGGGCGCGCTGGAGAGGATGACAAGTGGATTACCCTCAATGCGCTTCTGGTCCTCAGGACTGTTGCCAGAAAGCATTGACCTTCTCAGAAGTCTCAAATCCTAGCTCGCCATGGCCCAGAGACAGATGCCCACAGCGAAGAGCGCGTGGATGACGGCAGCGTCGGCTCTCACAGCGGTCGCATTATGGGGATTGGCCTTCCCGCTCATCCAGGAAGGGCTTGTGGATTTCTCGCCTATCTTACTGGGTTTCGTGAGGTTCCTCCTTGCCTCTGCTCTTATATTGGGGGTCATAGTCTTCAGGTATTCACGGCAGAGGATAGCCCAAGCGATTAGGACCGAATGGAAGCCGCTGCTCGCACTCGGGCTGCTGTACGTCGCGATACCGAACGTTGCTCAGAACTTGGGACTTCAGCATGGCACATCGTCGATAGCATCTGTGATCCAGTCGTCCGGGCCTATCATGACACTGATCTTCGCCACTCTTCTCCTGAAGGAGGCGCTGACCAAGACGAAGGCGATGGGAACGGTCGTCGCCATGACTGGCACTGTCCTTCTAGTGGCAAGCGAGGGCGTATCTCTCGGGAATGAGGACTTCGTGAGCAATGTGCTGAT
>JBASRQ010000199.1:0-1516 GCA_049273895.1 Thermoplasmata archaeon | reverse complement strand
CCGCAAAACCAATTGCAATCCACACGAGAGCCACATACCATGCCTCCGGGACGAGCCACCATATCGATACTGCCAAGGCGAGCTTCGTGATCACTCCGATGACTGGAAACAGCGGGAAGAACGGCGTTCTGAAGCCGATGTCGATTTCTGTCAGCCTGGGAATTAACCTTATTGATGCGAGGTTCGCGAGCGTGAACAGAAGAAGGAACACGACCGAAGTGGACGCCACGACGACCTTCAGCGGAAAGAACATAGCCATGACGAACATGATCGCTCCTGTGATAAGAATGGCATTGTGCGGAATCCTGCGGACTGGGTGTATCTTTCCGAATACTTTCGGCAACGACCCGTCCCTTCCCATTGCGAAACTGACGCGAGAAGACGAAAAGACGGTTGCGTTCAGAGCAGCCATAGCAGACAGCAGTCCTCCGAATATCAGCAACGGAGCTCCAGCGATCGGGATGACATGAGCAGCTGTGAAGAACACCGCTTTCTCCCCCTCGTTCCCGATGTCCATCGCGGGATATTTCACAAAGCACGCAAGAGCGACCAAGATGTAGAGCAGTGAGGCCACGGCGACTGATGCGAATATTGCCCGCGGGATATTCTTTTTTGGGTTTTTGACCTCCTCGCCGCATTGGACCACGATCTCGTATCCTTCAAAGGCAAGAATCGTGAAGCCCATCGACATGAAGATGCTGTCATAGCCCTTTCCGGCTGGCAGAAGGGGCTCCAGGTTGTCAAAGGCATGAATCCCTTTGGTGTCGAATGCGCTAATCAATGAGAAGGCAACGAAGAACACGATGATCAGGACCTGGATAATCGTGACAGAGGTTCCGGTCTTCCCGGTCGTGCCCACGCCAATGTAGTTGATCCCAAGGAAGAACGCCATGGCGATGACAGCAAAGAGTTTCACAAGAATGGCGGATGAAAGGCCGAGAATGCTGAGGCCCAAATAGTCTGCAATTGCAACAGCGGCGTAGCCGAACCCAAGTGAATAGAAACTGCATGCCACCGTGTGGCCGAACCATGAAAGCCAACCAGAGATAAATTCCGCCGGATGAGGAAGTGCTTTCTTGGCCCACAAGTAGCCTCCGCCCGCCTCGGGAAACGACGATCCCAATTCCGCGTACGTGGACGCCGTGAAGATTGTCACAACCGTGTTGAACAAGAAAACCAGCAGAATCCCGGCACCGACATCCTGAGTGACTACCCCGATGAGAACGAATATGCTCGTGCCGATCATCGCGCCCACGCCGATCATGGTCACGTCGAGAAGCCCCAAGTCACGCCTCAGCGTGACAGTAACAGCCTGGCGAGGGGAGGAGCTAGACATCTGGGTGGATGTCATGAATTGTGCACGGTATAATGCTTTGCGATGGGTATATGAGGAGAGGCAGGGAAACTGTGAGGCTCTAATACCGACCTCAGTCTGCCGAATTCAGTTTTTCCAGAGACTGGCTGAATGAGCAGTCGCATAATGATAAAGGTTTAAATCGTACGGTTGGCATCACGC
>JBASRQ010000197.1:0-3341 GCA_049273895.1 Thermoplasmata archaeon | reverse complement strand
GGCATGACTGGTTCGGGGTATCCGATGCACCCCCTCAGCTCGTCGCCAGGATTCTTCGTCAGTGTCACGAAGACTCCAGATTTCTCCTTGAAAATGGCTGGTGTTTTCGGCTCCACGAACTTCGTGCGACTCACATGGCTCTCCACGACGGCGCGCGCGATCCGTACTGCAAGCTTGCCTTCCTCATCTGAGAACATCGTACTCTTGCGGGTTGGATAGAGTACCGCACTTAAAAGTCTTTCAACATGGCCTTCAGCCGGGCGACTGGCGCTTGCATGAGAGTGGTCACAAAGTGAATCTGGCAAATGAACCGTGCGCCAAACCTTAAATATGCACCACTCAAATCCATGAAGCAACATGAAGTTCGTCAAGCTGTCCCAATCCGAATTTGAGCAGATCAGGAAACTCTACGAGGGGGTCATGTCGCAGGCATGCTATGGTCTGTTTTTCAGAGAGGGCATGTTGCTTGGCGAGGAGATGGCGAAGATTGCCTCTCAAGAACCCGAGAAGTACTTCGAGGTATGCGCGAACCTCCTCCGTGCCAGAGGCTGGGTAGACAACATCGTTTTCCAGGAGTCCACCGCGGTTGCAGAGGGCTCGATAGAGGCCGGACAGGCTGATGGCTCGACATGCCACAGGCTGCGAGGCATAGTCCGCAAGGTGTACGAGGCGCAGACTCACAGGCGCTTGCACTGCGAAGAGATTGAGTGCGTGAGCAAGGGCGACAAGCACTGTGTTTTCAAACTGGAACAGCTCGGGGGAGAATAGGATATGGAGCTCAAGCCGGCACTCAGAGCGCTCAGGCAGAGCTGTGGTGCGATTGCCTCGGCTGTGATAAGCAGGGACGGCCTGGTCATCGCGGCGGACGTTCCCGAGGGCGTCTCGATGGAGACGTTCGCAATCATGTGCGCAACCCTTATGGGAGCAGCCTCAACTGCCAATTCGGAGCTTCGCGTCGGCACCCCTCTGCATGTCGTCGTGGAGAGCGAGGACGCCAAGATGATCGTCGTGGGAGCTGGCAGGAAGGCGCTGATCGTCGCGGTGGTCGGCAGAAAGGGCGATGCCACCCTCGCACTGAAGAAGCTCGACGAGCTCGGAGACACCATCAAGATGATCTGAGCGCTTGGTAGATTAGCGGGAAAAGGGTTCTCTCAGGCTTGTGCCATCGTCGGACTAGCTTATGTCCAGCTCTTTGAGCTTCTCAGGTGTCGGGACGCCTTCCTTTGTCCATCCTCGCGCCTTCATGTAATCGTCGAGCATCATGTTCATCTCCTCGACTGAGATCTTCGAGCCCTTGGACGGCCCATCTGGAATCGGGTCCTCGAGTATCCTTGGTGGGAGCAGCCAGTCCTTCCTGGTGATGCCCTCGCGGGCGTTGAAGTCGCCCTTCATGTTGTGTATCCTCTCGCCGATCTTCAGAAGCTCCTCCTCGGTGAATTTCATGCCCACTATCGCCTCGATGACCTCGGGCAGCTTCGCGATGAGGAAGAACCCTCTCGAGAACTTGCACAGGCCGACCGAATCGTAGACGCACATGAAGTTCTCCGTCTGGGACACCATGAAGCCCTTGTTGACCGGGGAGAATCTGTCTATGCCCTCCCACTTCCAGAACTTGCCGACGAGCTCAGGTGCATAGAATCCAGCCCTTAGGTGGCAGGCACCTCTGGTGGAGGTCATGTACGCAAGACCGTGACCCTTCATGCCTCTCACATCGTATGCGGGTGGCTCCATGCCCTTCGTGTGGATGGCATATTTCTCCGCCCCTTTGCCAATCTTCTTTGCCGCGACTTTCACGCCGTCAGCCAGCAAGTCACCGAAGCCCTTCCTGTTGCCCATCATCTCGATCATCTGGGGCACAGCATCAGATGCGTTGTCCCATGTGAGCTTGAAGCCAACGTCCTTCTCGGTGATGATGCCGCGCTGCATCAGCTCCATCGCGAACCCGACGGTCACACCAGCTGATATGGTGTCCATGCCAAGCAGGTCACAGAGCTCGTTCGCCCTCGCGACCGATTCGACGTCTGCATTGCCGCAAGCTCCGCCGAGCGAGTAGAGCGTCTCGTACTCGATGCCATCGATTGCGACCCCTGCGAACTTGCCCGACTTGATCTCGAACAGCTTGCCGCAAGGCTTTGTGCATGCGAAGCAGGCCTTGTTCTTGGTGACATACTTCGGCGCCCACCAGTAGGGGTCGATCTTCTCCCTCTCCTTGAAGTAGCCTTCTTGCCAGTTCCTAGTCGGGAAGACCCCCTTCTCCTTGTTGACCCAGCCCAGGAACTCGCCCGTCCCATACTTCGTGTCCTCGATGAACGATGGCGCTGCCTCGTAGATCTTCTGGTACCGAAGGGCGATCTCGAGCAGCTTCAGAGGCTCCGCGGGGACAAGGTCCTTCGTCCCCCTGATGACGATCGCCTTCAGGTTCTTCGAGCCCATGACCGCGCCCAATCCTGCTCTTCCTGCTTGCCGGTCGTCGCAGTCGATGCAGGCGATCCCGGAGAGCTTCTCGCCAGCGACGCCGATGCATGCGACCTTGACATCCCAGCCGTGGCGCTTCTTGAGTGTCTCGGGGACGACTCTCGTGTCTTTTCCCCACAGGTCCGCAGCGTCGTTGATCTCCACCTTGTCATCTTCGATGTAGATGTAGGATGGCTTGTCGGCCTTGCCGACGATCTCCAGAGCGTCATGTCCAGCATGCCTGAGCTCGGGCCCAACGGAACCGCCCATGATGCTTTCCGCGAGCGTGCCCGTCGCGGGCGACTTCGCAGCCCACGCAACCTTCCCACCAGTGCCGATCGGGAATCCGTCGAATAGACCACCGGCCATAGCGAGCACATTCTGTGGGCCCAGTGGATCCGCGCCTTTCGGCACGCCGTGATAGACGATCTCCACTACGAAGCCCTGGCCTCCAAGGTACTTCCGCACGTGCTTCTCGTCGAAAGTCCTAGTGCTGGACTTGCCGGTCGTGAGGTCGATCTTGAGGATCTTGCCCATGTAGCCTCTCATCTCACTCCTCCTCCTTGAGCAGCGCCCTCACTTTCTCATACTGCTCAGGCTTCGGCTCTTCGAACTTAATCGCGCCCATCGGGCAGAATTTGACGCACGTAGGGTCCCCGTTGCACAGGTCGCAGTTGAAGGCCTTGTCCTCCATCCTCATGACTCCGAACGGGCAGACCGCAACGCAATCTCCACAGGCCGTGCACTCGTCTTGGTCGACGTAGACGATCCCATCCTTCTTCTTGATGGCCTCGACGGGACAGTGCAAGACGCAGCAGTCCTCTCCGCAGGATACGCAGTGGGTGCAGACAGACGGGAAGTCAATCCTCACATTCCTTCTGTGGACC
>JBASRQ010000193.1:0-18401 GCA_049273895.1 Thermoplasmata archaeon | reverse complement strand
GGCATGCCAGAGATGCTTGGTCTGACCGCGATACTCGCCGGCATCGGGCTCGGGGAGTCCGTGGCCCTAGTCACTGATGGGCGATTCTCAGGAGGCACAAGAGGGCTGGCGGTAGGCCACGTTTCCCCAGAGGCCTTCGTCGGGGGAGCCTTGGCTGCGGTCCGAGACAAGGACATCATAAGAATCGATCTGGATGCCAGGGAAATCGAGGTCCTGATCTCGCCGAAGGAAGTCAAGTTCAGGCTCAAGGACATGCGACCTCCAAAGATGAAGCTGGCCGGATATCTCAAAAGATACAGAGAGAGTGTCAGTTCTGCCAGCTTGGGAGCCATTTTAGACGCACGAGACTGATCGGCCATCACGGGAACCCCTGTGGGAAAACACAGAAGGCCAAAGTATGGAAGAGGTTTTGGAGGAGGTTCTTGTGGTCGGTCCAAGTAACAACAGCCGTGAGCCCCTCGCCCGCCTCGCGCTTTCGAGGCAAGTACACCGAATACTGACCATAATAGACTTGCGGATTACGCGAATCTTGACAACGGAGTGAACGCTGCGAACGGAAGGCCTGCACAGAATGGCTAACTCCTCGGAAAGATTCTTGACCTGTAAGACTGTTGACCTGGTAGCATCAATGACAGACACCTCAGGTGCAATTCGTGACAGACATCGTTGAGTTCGTCTTCAAGATTCTTCCAGCGTTGGTAGGCCTTGGAATTGTGGGGTACGCTCTCTTCTCCGTGTACAGCGTGAAAGCGCATTTCTTCGAGGTGATGAGGAGTTGGGCCATTCTGATGTTCACGATTTCTCTGGCAGCGCTTTGGGTTCTCGAATTGCTGAAGAACACCATCGTCGGATGGCCTGTGGATGCCGATGTGTCCGTTGACTTGACCTTCACGGTCGTGCTGATCTGGATTTCCCTTTTCGCAGTCTCGCTCGCAACCACGTATTCTAGGTTCAATGCGGTGAAGCAGTTCGTCCCCTTTCTGAGAAGGGAACCTCTCAATATGATAACAGGCTGGGGACTAGTGGGCCTTGCGGTCATAGTGGTGATCTGGTCGACGGGCTTGGACGGCGCCGAAGGGCTGAAGAAGAACACCTGGATCCTGATTGTCGTCAGCGCCTACACCGTGGCGACCATAGCATTGGACATTGCGTTGCCTATCACACAATCAAGGAAAGGCAGAATGCCAAAGCTCGATGCCAAGGGCCTCGTGGACATGGTACTCGTAGCCTTGGCCTGGGTGGGAATCCCGAGTATCGTTTTGGTTTTCGATGTGATACTAAGAGTTGGTCGCGGCTTCGATGACTACAACCCTTATGGTTGGATCATTATCGGTCTTTTCATCGTGATGGCGAGAGCCGTGAAAGGAACAGGGTTCCTGGCCATAACAGTCGATGCAGAAACGGAAACCTACAAGAGAGACGGATTCAGAAGCTTCGACATCCCGAGAGGAGTCTATCTGATCTACGACGAAAAGGCAGACTCCGCATTCAACCTATTCTCTGAGCTGGTCTGCCTTCCATTGAGACCGGACGCAAAGATACCTGTCAAAGAGGATTCGGCATCCGCGACTCTCGAGTTCTTGATTCCCAAGGGCCTGGTTGTCACCCGCGAGTTCCCGGATGGCGTGAGAACAAAACACAATCTGCAAGCGACACCAATCATATGGTTGACGGAATCCCCGGGGGAGCGCCGAATCGCGCCGACGAGCTTGGCAGTCTTGACCGACACCCTGATACGATTCATGGAGACGAACCCGAACAGCATCGTCCTGATCGAGGGCATAGAGTACATCACGACATTCAACGAATTCAGAAAAATCCTGAGATCCCTGGATTCCCTGAACGAGACCACATGGATCACCAAGACGAGACTCTTGGTCGCAGTCCACCCCAAGGCCTTCGAGGAAAAGGACCTCGCTCTGCTGGAGAGGGATAGGATTGTGCTAAGAGGGTCTGCGGGAATCGAGGAGCTCAAGAGAGAGTCCATGATGGCAGGCGCTCCTGGATGATGAGACCAGCCTCTCCGATGACTTCTAGAAACGGCTAATCTACGAAATCGCGCTTGCAATCAATGAGCTCTAGCATGGCAACCACGGAATATCTCGAGCAGGACGCGATGATATCGGCTGACATATGAGCAGCTCTGGCCAATGCGGGCACAATGTTCGCACTGGGAGTGGTCATCCTGGCCACAGGCTCGGTGGTCAGCGCCTGGACGGACCAGTGGCCTTCTAGATCTCGGCTTTCCTGTAGGAACCGAGTATCTTCACGAAGGCGCCGGTTTTCAGCAACCCGCCGATTGCAGCATGGCAGTTCGGGTCGTCGATGCTCCCCTCGAGATCCGCATAGAACACATAGACCCAAGGCTTGTTCTTCCTGGGTCTCGATTCCAGCTTTGTCAGATTGACGTTCCGCAACGCGAACTCGCCAAGGCACTTGTGCAAGGCTCCTGGAGCGTTCTTCGTGGCGAACACTATGGAGGTCTTGTTAGCCCCAGACACTGGCCCCGGGTTTTTTTCGAGTACAAAGAAGCGGGTGAAGTTCACATCCTCGCTCTGGATGTCCTCTTTGAGTATCTTCAATCCGTACACGCTCGCTGCGCGTCTGCTGGCTATGGCTGCAACGTCAGTCCTTTTGGATTCAGAGACGATGCGTGCGCTTCCTGCAGTATCGTAGGACGGAATCACCTTCCACTCAGGATGGTTGGCAAGGAACTTACGGCATTGGCCTAATGCCTGCGGGTGACTCAGAACTTCCCTGACCGCATCAGTCTTCGCGCCGTCGTGCGCCATCAGATAATGTTTGACCTGGACGATCGCTTCTCCCGACACAGTCAGGTCGTGATCAAGGAGGAGGTCGTTCACCTGCGCCACACTGCCCTCGATTGAGTTTTCGACGGGGACCACCGCATGTGTGACCTTGTCATGCTCGACAGCCTCGAACACGGATTGGAAGTCAGGGAAAGGCGATGTCTTCACTTGGTTCCCGAAATACTTGAAGCAGGCGTCCTCCGAGTAAGCCCCACGTTCGCCCTGAAAGGCCACCAATGGATCTTTGGTCAAGCGTATCACGCGCTGTACCTTGAACGAGGTATTTCTAGTCTTCCAACACATCAGAAGGGCGTCTGAGTGCACACAAATGTCCAGGGAAGGGGCGGTCCATTCTCCTGACCCAGAGCCGCAAACATTTATATCGGCTCAGACCATGAGGAGTCTTGTCACTCCCTAGCAGGGCGTGACCGCACTGTGGTCGGAGGCTGGGAATGCCGCACAAGAGCAACGGTCTGCTTATTCTGCCCTTGGGGCTGCTTATCCTAGCCTGAGGGCTGCAGTGAAGGATTTTTGGAGAGTGTTTTGATGCCAACACAAGCTCCGAGTGAGAATGCCAAAGAAACGATGGAACCGATCTTCAAGATACCCGATACGGGGGTCTTCGTGAGTGAATACAACAAGAAGATCTTCGCCGCGACGAGGATGCCTGAGAGGATCAAGATTCTGGACACGACCCTGAGAGACGGTGAGCAGACGCCGAACGTCGCCCTGTCAAGTGAGGACAAGGTCAAGATCGCCCAGGCGCTGGACGAGCTTGGCGTGGACATCATCGAGGGAGGGTTCCCCATAAACTCGGAGGGCGAGGCGGACGCGGTCAAGAGGATCGCAGCCTCAGGGCTGAAGAGCGAGATATGCGCGCTGTGCAGAGCAAGTCCATCGGACATTGACGCTGCGCTAGGCTGCGATGTCGATTCAGTTCATATCTTCCTCGCGACTTCGAAGACGCACCTGGAGAAGAAGCTAAAGATGACCCAGCAGGAAGTCCTCGACAAGGCGGTCGTAGCGGTCCAGTACGCGAAGGACCACGGTCTCATAGTGGAGTTCAGCGCCGAGGATGGCACGAGGACGGAGCTGGAGTTCCTGCACAGGATGCACAAGGCAGTGCAGGAGGCAGGGGTCGACAGGATTGACATTCCAGATACAGTTGGCGTGATGACTCCCACGGCAATGACCCAGTTCGTTGCGGAGATCAAGAAGAATGTGAGGGTGCCTTTGGCAGTCCACTGCCACGATGACTTCGGCCTATCAGTCGCCAACTCCCTGGCAGGAGTGCTCGGAGGAGCAGAGGAAATCCACTGCACTATAAACGGCTTGGGCGAGCGCGCCGGAAATGCCGCCCTGGAAGAAGTCGTCATGGGTCTGCAGGCGTTCTACAACGTCAAGACCAACATCAACACAAGGAGAATGGCGTTCGTTTCTAGGCTGGTCTCGCAGCTCACAGGGATTGCTGTTCAACCGAACAAGGCGATTGTGGGAGAGAACGCGTTTTCACACGAATCCGGGATACATGTGCACGGAGTCCTGAGCGAGACCTCGACCTACGAACCGATGAGGCCGGAGATCGTCGGGAAGGAGAGGACCTTCGTGGTCGGCAAGCACTCAGGAGTTCACGCCGTCGAGAACAAGCTCAAGGAGTACGGCCTGGAACTCAGCCGCGACCAGCTCAAGGAGGTTGTCGCTAGAGTGAAGAAGTGGGCTGAGTCGGGGAAGAAGCTGGACGACGCCGAGCTTCTTGCAGTGGCATATGATGTGATCGGCCAGGAGGCCGAGCCAGCCATTAAGCTGGAGGAGTTCACCGTTTTCACGGGATTGAACTTCACACCCACCGCGACTGTTGTCATCAACATCGACGGTGAGAACCGAAGGGCCTCCGAGACGGGCGTGGGTCCAATCGACGCCAGTGTGTGCGCCATCAAGGCAGCAGTGTCGAAGAACATCGTGCTGAAGGAATACAGGCTGGAGGCCATCACAGGAGGCTCGAACGCCCTTTGCGAAGTGACTGTGAAGCTTGGGGATTCCGAGGACGCTCAGTTGCTTTCCCTCGGCAAGAGCGTTGGGTCGGACATAGTCACGACCAGCGTGGACGCAATGATTGAAGGCCTGAACAGACTATGGGTCCGAAAACTCAGCGTAAGCAACGGAAAGGAGAAGAAGAGAGCTTACTAGTTCGCAGGATCGAGTCACCAGGGTGAGTCCAATGGGCAAGACAATAGCAGAGAAGATACTGTCTACCAAAGCCGGAAAGGATGTCCACGCGGGAGAGATCGTCGAGGCCGAGGTGGACTATGTGATGGTCAACGACATCACGGGACCTGCGGCGTTCGACGAGTTCGAGGGTCTGTGCGCTCCCATGATCGGAAAGAAGGTCGTGCTGATTCCAGATCACTATGTGCCCAACAAGGATGTCGCATCTGCAAAACAGGCGAAGAGGATGCGCGACTTCGCTCACAAGCATCGGATTAAGAATTACTTCGAAGTGGGATCCGGTGGAGTCTGCCACCAACTTATGATCGAGCAGGGGTTCGTCGCGCCCGGCAGGTTGATCGTGGGAGCCGATTCGCATACATGTTCATACGGAGCATTGGGCGCCTTCGCGACGGGCATCGGAAGCACGGAAGCGGCGACCGTGTTCGCGAGAGGCGTTCTGTGGTTCAAAGTCCCGGAATCCATGAAGTTCTGCGTGAACGGAAGACTGCACAGGCACGTTTCAGGTAAGGACATCATACTCACGATAATCGGCGACATCGGAGTTGAGGGCGCGCGTTATGCCTCGATGGAAGTCGAGGGCAGCTCGATAACATCCCTGACAGTATCCGATAGAGTGACCATCTCCAACATGGGGATCGAGGCCGGGGCCAAGGACTGCGTCATCCCGCCCGACAAGAAGGTCGACGCCTACCTGAAAAACAGGGTCAGGGGGAGCTACAAGCGCGTGCTGGCGGACAGCGACGCGACCTACAAGGATGTCAGGGAATACGATGGAGGCGAAATCGTTCCCGTCGTCGCGAAGCCATTCCTGCCAAGCAATGTTGCCCCGGCCAGCGAGGTTGATGTCGAGATCGACCAGGCGTATCTGGGATCTTGCACAAACGGCCGAATCGAGGACCTCAGGATCGCGGCCAGGATACTGAAGGGCAGGAAGATCAAGTCGGGAGTCCGGATGATAGTCGTTCCTGCGACCAAAGAGGTTTTCGACCAATCGATGAGGGAGGGATTGCTCAAGATCTTCTCTGACGCTGGCGCTTTTGTCTCTGGCCCGACCTGCGGTGCCTGTCTGGGCGGATACATGGGCGTGCTCGCTCCTGGTGAGAGGTGCGTGAGCAGCACGAACAGGAACTTCGTCGGCAGGATGGGCGCGAAGGACTCCGAAGTGTACTTGGCGAGCCCAGCCGTAGTTGCCGCTAGTGCGGTCAAAGGGCGTATCGTCGACCCGAGTGAGGTGGCGAGATGAAGAGCACTCTTGGGGGAAGAGCATGGGTATTTGGCGACAATGTTGACACGGACCAGATAATCCCAGCTGAGTACCTCGTGACCATGGACAACTCGGAGCTGGGAAGGCATGCATTCGAGAAGGCGAGGCCTGAGTTCGCCAAGAAGGCTCACCCAGGAGACGTCGTGGTCGCCGGGCGCAATTTCGGATGCGGTTCCAGCAGAGAGCATGCGCCGAGAGCCCTGATGGGCGCAGGGATAACGTGTGTCGTCGCCGAGTCTTTCGCTCGCATCTTTTTCAGAAATGCCATCAACATCGGCCTCCCTGTGATCGAGGCGAAAATAACAGCGTCTGAGGGAGACCAGATCATCGTCAGTCTCAAAGACGGGTCCGTACTGGACAACACGACTGGAGAGAGGGCGGAATTCGCGGCATACCCTCCGTTCGTGATGATGCTCATAGAGAAGGGCGGACTCCTGCCCTATACGCGGGAGATGATGGCATGCAGAAGATAGGAGTCATCCCTGGCGACGGAATCGGCCCTGAGGTCATCAAAGAGGCCAGGAAGGTCCTTGAGGCGGTCTCGGAAAGGCGCCGCCTTTCTTTCGAATACGAGGAATTCCCTCTCGGAGCCAGCCACTATCTCAAGACGAATGAGGTGCTCTCGGACGAGACCATCCAGAGACTCTCCAGGAAGGACGCGATCCTCCTCGGTGCGATGGGCGATCCGAGAGTGAAGCCTGGAGTTCTCGAGAAAGGAGTGCTTCTGAGACTGAGATTTCACTTCGACCAGTACGTTAATCTGAGGCCAGTGAAGCTCTTCGAGGGAGTTGCGTGCCCGCTCGCTGGCGAAGGGCGCAAGATAGACATGCAGTTCGTCCGAGAGAACACGGAGGACTTCTATGTGGGCCTTGGAGCCAGGGTGAAGGCCGGCCTTTCGAAATCGTCCCTCTCCCTTGTGAGAAGGTCCTATGAGGCCAAGTTCGACATCGGTATAGATTTGAAGGACGAGGAGGAACTGGCATTTCAAATAGGTGCGATCACGAAGCAAGGAGCGAAGAGGGTGATGGAATATGCGTTCCAGCTCGCGAAGAATGAAGGAAGGGACCTTGTGACCGTGGTCGACAAGGCAAACGTTCTCACCGAGATCTACGGCTTGTGGAGGGAGGCAGCGGAGGAAGCCTCTGTTGCTCACGGGATCCGAAAGGAGTTTCAGTATGTCGATGCGGTGGCACTGCACATGGTCAGGAATCCGGAGAGATTCAAGTTGCTCGTCACACCGAATTTGTTCGGAGACATACTCACAGATTTGGGAGCGGCTCTTCAAGGAGGACTGGGACTTGCCCCTTCCGGGAACATCAATCCAGCTGGTGTGAGCATGTTCGAGCCCGTGCATGGCTCAGCGCCAGACATAGCCGGCAAGGACATGGCCAACCCAGTCGGCGCAATCTTATCATCCTCGCTCATGCTCAAGGAGCTTGGACACGCGGAGGCTGCAATCGATGTCGAAAAGGCTGTTGAGGAAGTGCTGAGGTCGGGCAAGTTCAGAACGCCCGATATGGGCGGGAAGACTCGAACTTCCAAGATGGGAGATGCAGTTGTAGAGATGCTCAAATCGAGATGAGACAGTCGGCGCCCTTCTGGGTCGCGATTTGTTGTCTTTCCGATGTGGGGTAGCGAAACATCGCCAACCGCATGCTTTTTAGGCATAGTTATAAGTACAGACAAGTCGATTTGAAGCAAAACGGAACAGGTAGGCGGATGGGATGGCACAGCAGGTTCTGGCTCTTCAGAAGGAGAAGGCTGTCGAGATCGGCGAGTTTCTGACGAACAACGTTTCGAGGGCGGTTGTCTACACTCTCTTGCACACCCAGCCCTTGACGAGAAAAGAGATCGAGAGGAGCCCTCTCACCGAATCGATGCGAAGATTGTCTCTGAGCGCGCAGACGAGGCCTCTCAAGGACAAAAGCGGGGTACAGATGCGGACGCTCCTGGCAAAGGGAGTCGATTGCGGTGTCCTGCTGCCGATCAACTCGAAGAGACAGAACTACTACTTCCTCAACTCCGACCTGCGAATCGAACCCGCGCCGATACGGGAGCCGATGGAGCCCTCTGATGAGGTCGCACTCACTGCCTACTTGGACAGAACCTACTCCCACACGCCCGGCCAGGCAGTACTGCCTGGGTGGGGGACTGCTGCCGATCACACCGTCTTGCCCGTGCCCTTCATAGACACGCCGAAGACGCTTGTCCTTTGGCTCAGCTGGCTCATCACTCCCACTCGAAGGCAGGTTCTGAGCCATATCGCGACATCTGGAGCGACGACTAGACCCAAGCTGCGTTCTGAGCTCGGCTTCTGGGCTGACAGGATTGTCGCAAAGGAGGGCTTGCCCTCGGGCGTTCTTGAGAAGGACAAGGAGCAGATTCGATACCAGTTCTCGACGTTCTCGTTCTCGAAGCTGAAGACGAAGAGAGAAGACGAAGGCAAGAAGAAGTCCTGGACCGCGTTTCCGCCGTCGTTCTGGCTCACACGAACCTACGAGCCTCTGAGATGCGTCATGGGAGCTTCCAGATACCTGGGGGACAGAAAGCCGGAGAGCACACCAGCGGCCATCCTCGAGGAACTAGCCAAGGAGAACCCGACGATAGTCGAGAAGAACAGGAGGGAGTTCCTGGAAGTCAATTTTCTCGAGCGCATGAGCTTCTATGCAATCTATCACTCGTCAGGGGACGCGGCCGTCCGGATATCGGCCGACTCGCTGGTCCCTGAGAAGGTGATCTACAACGCCCCTGAACACCCGCTTGTCTGGATATCTAGGACGGACGAAGAGCATGCCGGAGCCAGATTGGATTTCAAGCACGAGGCGGCCCTCATGCTGATGGCGAGGAAGAGCAGAGAGGATCAGATAGCATATCTCGAGAAGATGCTCAAGGACCTCGCTGATGAGAGGATAGGCAGGATAATGGAGGAGCACGAGAGAAGGCTGGAGAAGGATCTGACGAATCTCAGAGCCCAGTCCTTCGGACTGGGAACAGAATCGATCACAGCAGTGGCTGGCCTTGAGCTGAGCAGGGAGGAGATTCTCACGGAGAAGAAGTACTTTGAGAAATTCATGGACATCCTCATACCTGGCTCCATCTCAAGGAAGAAGAGACTCGAGACCGAGAAAATGCTTGCAGAACTGGAGAAGGCACAGGAAGCTCCTCCAACTGCAGAGGAACCGGAAAAGAAGCAAGAATAGGAGAGCCGCCTCCAGCATTCGGCATCCATCAGCAAATCGAGCATGGGAGAATTAAGCTCTGGCCGTTCCGTTGCCAGTACTGCGCAATAAGGTTTTTCAACCATCACGACATTAACCAATCATAAGTAAACACATAAGCAAACATTAGATTACATAAGTGTCCACTAATATGTGACTTATGGAAGTGCGAGAATGCTCACCCCACGAGAAAAGGAGATACTTGAGAAACTCACCAAGGGGATTCACTCACCGACAATCCTCGCGGCGGAACTCAGCATCACGCAGTCCGGGGCAACCCAGGCATTGCAGAAACTCGAGAAGAAGGGGATTGTCACCAGGACGAAGGTCGGGCGAAACGTCTTCTATCGTCCGACCGAGGAGGAGAAACTGGAGCCAGCACGCGAGGAAGATGAGGACCTGGACCTGATCCGGGAGTCCTACCACTCGCTGTCAAAAGTCTGGTCGCATCTCTTGAGGCTTGATCTGACGCACGAAGAACTCGCCAAAGTCCGAGACGCGAGAAACCTACTCGAGGAGATTCTGGTCAAGAGAGGCAAGAGCCTGGATTGATTCATGGGCAAGGAGCAGTGAATCCTGCAAAGTCATCCCCTCTTCAGGATGCTTTCTGCCTTCTGCACGTCGTCAACGGTGAAGGCGATTTCGGTCGAGCCTCGATCCTTTCCGAGTATGTATATCGAATCGACATTCACCATTGCTTTGGCCAGTTTCCTGGCAATCTTCCCCAACTCGCCAGGCCGGTCCTGCATCCTGACAGCGATTACGTCCTTGAGGCCGTAGGCGATACCTGACCTCGCGAGGGCGGACTTGGTCGTCGCCTCATCATCCGTCACTATTCTGATCATAGGTCTCTCGTTTCCGCGTTCGCTAGATATGGCTTTGATGTTGACACCGTGGCTGCCAAGCATCTCGCAGATCTTGGCCAGCTCACCAGGCTTGTTCTGGACATAAACGTCGAATTCCTTCATTTCGCAATCTCCTGTTGACCCTATCAAACGACTGTGATGAAAAGAGTTTCAATGAGTGGTTCGCCACCCGAGCGGTCAATCGGGTCTCGCGGGCAACTGCACCTTTCGCCTGACCCACCAGTATGCCAGATATGTGGACAATACTGTCGCGCTGAACATCACAGCCAGTGACCAAACCTGCATCCTCCATTCGATATTGAACACATATCCAAAGATGGTCGCGAGAGTGTTCGGCACAAGGACTGCGGTGCCTAAGATGGTGAGCCAGGTCATCGTCAACGCCATCCTGTTGTTCAAGATTTGAAGCTGATTGTTGTAAAGGGCCTGCAAGACTTCTAGCCCAGAGGCGAGAACCTCGGACATGTGTTCGCTGAGTGAGATCTGCCTGTTGACGTCCTCAACCAGCAATCCAACCTGGGCGAGCATTTTCGGGTTGTCAGAAACCAACTGGGCATCGCCGTATCGGAGGCTGTGCAGAACATCGAGAGTCCTCCAGAGCGTGTTGAGGTAAGTGATTAGAGTGTGCTTCAGCTCAAAGATTTGCTTGCCGACCTGCGTTCGGGGCGACCTGGGATCGAGGAGCAACTGGCTCATTTCGTCCCCCTGTTCTTCGATTTCCCTGAGATACTCGAAATTG
Source organism: Thermoplasmata archaeon (assembly GCA_049273895.1). Classification (GTDB taxonomy): domain Archaea; phylum Thermoplasmatota; class Thermoplasmata; order UBA10834; family UBA10834; genus COMBO-56-21. Next base: position 7,275 of record JBASRQ010000193.1, on the reverse strand, counting down.
CGCGAGTTGTTTTCATCCAGAATACGGACAAGCATCGAGATCAGTTTGTCCTCGAGGGGCATAGACTCAGGCAGCTTCCGCATATAGACATCCGCGTACCTCGAGAACTGAATAAGCCTCACGACCGCTTCGCTGTGAATCGTGACGATAAGATCCTTCCTGACGAGTATCAGGAGAGGATAGGAATGGAGTTCCAGCTTGGCAATCCGCACGGCGGGAACCATGATCCCCATTTCGGTCTCCCTGTCGACGAAGTCCGCGTAGTAGCCCTTGATGACCTCTGGTACCAACGACGCGCTGAAACCGAGGAGCCCAGCGATCTCGGAGCCGTCCTTGGCGATGTCGCACACGGTGAAGTTGATCCATGCAAGCGTTGAGTTCTGGAGTGTCGAGATGAATTCCGTCGGAGAGTTGCCAAGGATCTTGACTGGCTTGCCGACATGGGGGATTGCCACGCAGACGGCTCGGGGCTGTTTGACCTGGCAAGCATCGGCCCTTTCAGATGGAGATTCTGCCGGGGCTGGTGTCGCCTCAGGTGGTGACTCCTTTGATACCAACTCCCTCTTCTTACGGTTCAATAGGGTGCCTCCCGTCCACTTGCTCAGGTCGCTTTCGCACCTGTATGACACGACACTAATGATGTATATTTCGCTCCGCCGCTGGAATATTCCAGAGTCTCGCCACGATGCATCCTTTTAATACTCTGGTATCTATTTCGACGACGATCGACAATGAGGGTACTCCTCATACATGCTGACAAGTTTGAATACGAGGTCAAAGAACCGACAAAGATGGCAGAGCCAATTCCGAAAGAGTACCCGAGGAAACATGCGTTTAAGGAAGCCCTCGTTGCGTTCTCCACGATAGAGGCGTCTGACGAGGACGTAGCTGCGATCGCGGAAGCCGCCTCGACTGACTTCGCCGAGGTGCTCGTGAAGGTCAGAGCGGAGAGACTTGTGCTCTATCCATATGCTCACCTGAGCTCCAACCTGGCATCTCCTACGCTGGCAGTCGATGTCCTGAGGGCCACCGAGGCCGCGTTGAAGGCCAAGGGAATCGAGGTCCACAGATCGCCTTTCGGGTGGTACAAAGGTTTCGAGATCCGCTGCAAAGGCCATCCACTGTCCGAGCTGTCCCGCGAGTTCACGGCCGAGAAGAAGGCTACGAGGGAAGAGGTCGTCGAGAAGATTGCCAAGACATTCTACGTCCTAACCCCTGAGGGGGAGGAGTATCCAGTCGACATGGATGACATTGATTCCCTCAAGATCCTGGATAAGTACCCCTCATTGAAGACCTTCATTCTCGCCGAGGAAATTGGGAGAACAAAAGGGGAAGAGCCTCCTTCCATCAAGGCGATGCAGAAACTCGAGCTGGTCGACTACGAGGAGGCGAGCGACAGAGGGCATTTCCGAATGTTCCCGAAAGGTCACTTGGTGTTCAGCCTTCTCGAGGCGTGGGCGCAGGAGATTGCGCTGGATCGGATAGGCGCCGTCCAAATAGACACCCCAATCCTGTATGACTGGTCGTTTCCGGACATAAGGAGCCAGGGCATCTCGTTCCACGAGAGACATTACACTCTCAAGACCGAGGAGAATAGGGAGTTCGTTCTCAGGTTTGCTGGGGACTTCGGCCTTTTCAGGATGATGAAAGGCGCGACCCTGAGCTACAGGAACCTCCCTCTCAGAGTCTACGAGTTCTCCAAGAGTTTCAGGTTGGAGCAACGCGGAGAACTCACAGGGTTGAAGAGACTCAGGGCGTTCCACATGCCTGACGTTCATTGCTTCACGAAGGACATCGAGGACGGCTGGAAGGAGTACATGCTCCTGTACAGAAACTACTCTGACCTTGCAGATGCGACCGGAGTTGAGTACGCCGTCGCGTTCAGGATTGTCAAGGAGTACTACGCCAAGTACAAAAGCAATCTCATTGAGCTGCTCAGATACTCCAAGAAGCCTGCCCTAATCGAGGTTCTTTCGGAGATGAAGCACTATTGGGCCGTGAAGCATGAGTTCCAGGGCATTGACTCGGTGGGCGGCGCGGTTCAGCTCAGCACAGTCCAGCTCGATGTGGATGATGCCGAAAGATACGGCATCGTATATGCAGACACGGACGGAAAGAAGAAGGGATGCATCATATGCCATTCATCAATCGGCTCGATTGAGAGATGGATGTACGTTCTGCTTGAGGAGGCACTGAAGCACGAGAAACCAGCTCTGCCGTTCTGGATCGCGCCCACTCAGATAAGACTCATCCCAGTCGGCGAGGAGTTCGTTTCAGATTGCGAGAGGCTTGCTGACCAGATCGATGCCAGAGTCGATATTGACGACATGGACGACAAAGTCGGCAAGAAGATACGGAACGCCGAGATGGAATGGATCAACATGATCATCGTCTTGGGGGAGAAGGAAAGGGGTTCTGGACTGTTCCCGGTCAGACTCAGGAGCGGAGAGCAAAAACCTATGACCCTCGAGGAACTCAAAGCGGAGGTCGCGAAACTGTCGAAGGGCTACCCCAAGGCCAGACTGCCACTGCCGAAAAGGTTGTCAAAGCGGCCGGCGTTCAGAGGATGAGCGGTACTATCTGTTGTCTTCATCGCCCCAGATGAACTTGTGAAGTTGAGGAAGCACGCGAGCGTCCAGTCCCTCCTTCAGCACCTTTTCCGCAAGCGACTTGAGATCCTTTCCGCCCACAGGCGTGATAATGATCTCGCACTTCGGAGCGTATTTCTCGATAATCTCTTTGGCGTAGGAGTAGTCCGCATCATCAGCTATGATGAATTTCAGCTGGTCTGTGGGCCCCAGCAGCTCAATGTTCTGGAAAAGCATCTTATCCGATTCCCCCGAAGATGGGCACTTGATGTCCATGCTGATCGTGAGGTTCTCCACACACGGCATGTCATCTAGAGACATGGCACCGTTGGTCTCGAGGACGACCTGGTACCCTTCGCCCAATAACCTGTCCAACAGCTTCGGCGCGTCCTTCTGCGCCAGGGGCTCGCCACCAGTAAGACAGATGTGCCTGCACTTGAGCTTCGCGACCTTGGCCATTATGGTCTCAATCGTCATCTGTTCGCCCTTATCGAACGCCTGGGGCGTATCGCAGTAGGCGCACCTCAATGGACAACCAGATGTGCGAATGAACGCGGTCGACGCGCCGATAGTGAGCCCCTCACCCTGAATCGACTTGAAGATCGAGTAAATCTTCATTGCCCCACCTCGTACTCCAACGGGTCAATCAGGCCAGCCTCCGAGAAACCTTTGAGTCTGAGCAAGCACGAATCGCATCTGCCGCAGGCCTTGACGCCCCCCTTGTAGCAGCTCCAAGTGTCCTCAAGCGGGACCTTCAAACGCACAGCTTCTCTGACGATTTCGGCCTTGGACTTCGTGATTATTGGAGCCTCGACCCGAATGCCTCGCCCCTCCCTGCCTGATTTCGTTCCGACGTCCAGTGTCCTCTGGAATGCAGATATGAATTCCGGAGTGCAATCCGGATAGCCGCTGAAGTCAATAGAGTTGGATGCTATGAAAATCGCCTTGGCTCCTCTGCTCTCGGCGATCGAAGCGGCTATGCTCAGGAAGACGATATTCCTGGCCGGAACGTACGTGCTCGGGACTTCGGAAGAGATCTCCTCCTTGGTCCGGTTTTGAGGTATGGACATCGAGTTCCTGGTGAGTGAACTCTTGAGCAAACTCCCAACATTCAAGGGGACAACGATATGCTCCTTCACCTTGAAGTGCTTGGCAATCTTTCTTGCGCTGTTCAGCTCCCGTATGTGCTTCTGTCCATAATCGAATGTGAGTGCGGCGATTTCATATCCGCGCTCCTTCGCGAGCGCGAGAACCGTCGACGAGTCGAGACCACCTGAAAGGAGAACAATAGCCTCTGCCATCTAGACACCAACTGCTCAGAAGTCGTGGCCAGTCCAGGCGCCTTGACCTCTGCCCTCGTCCACCCCAATCTCGATGCGCGTGACGTTCTTCGGGAACCTAACCTTTTCCAACATCCTGCTCAGCACGAAATTCGCCAGGGTCTCCGCAGAAGCGACATCGATATCAAGCATTATGCAGTCACTCTTCGGCAATGTGAGCTTCTTGTCGCCGATTGCGTACTCGATATAGTCTTTGCCTATCTTGACGCCCGGATCTCTGGCAGGAATAAGAACCCGGTGATCCAGCTCCGCCGCAACGACCCTCAAGAATTCCTTCACGCTGATGAAATCCATGATGACGCCGTCGGCGCCCATCTCGCCCTCGATTTTCGTGTTTATTGCGTAGTCGTGACCGTGAAGCCTGCCGCACTTCGAATGCATGGGGATGATGTGTGTGGCAGAGAAGGTTATCTTCGAAGCCCAACCGTTGATTTCCAGCCTCATCATCAAAGGGATAGTTCAAGGGCACTAAAATAGTTTCAGGCACGCTTCGCTGATTTCGACCTCGACTCGGCCAGGCCTGCAGCGAGGAGGACGGAACCCGAAAAATCGGCCTTGGCCCTGGAGGTGTCCACAAAGACCTTGTCGAGGTTCACTACGGGTGCACCAAAGGCTTTGGCGCCTCCCACGAAGTGAAGAGACCGGAATATCAGGTTTCCACTGACTCCGTCAGGGGCGATCACGAGATCGCAGTCCTTGACAGCATCCTCAATCAAGATGGCGTAGTGCTTCGCATTCATCCCATCCGACCTCAGATCGTCTGCCAACATCTCGCCTTCGTCCAAACTCGCCTTGATTGCGGCACCTCTGTTCGCATCCTCTGAGCGGCCTTTCGATAGGACGGCTATCTTGAGAGTCCAGCCAATCCTGGAGAAGTATTCGACCGTTGTCTTCGCGAGCCTGAGCCTCGATTGATAGTCGTTGCCTTCGTCGATTCCCACCGGAGCCAGCAAGAATCTCCTCCCGCGGAAATCCTCGATGATGACAACCCTCATCACTTCCTTCAGCTTGAACTCGTCCTTCAGTTGCTGCAGCACTTTGGATGAGCTGAGAGTCCCTCTGACAGCGACGTCTATTTCACCGTGCTTCAAGGCATGAATCAAATCACCAGAATCCTCGAAACCCACAAGCCGCATCTTGCTTCCCGACGGAGAAAGACGACTCTTGGTGTCAGCCAGCATGTCAGAGGAGACGCCTATGCCAACCCTCAGCGTGCTGCAGGCCCCGAGAGACAAGAGGTTCATGACGTCAATCAAGGATGTCACATCTCCTCAAAGCTCGTCCTCTGTCATCTGATCAAAAGTGTAGTTCTCCCATTTCCGGACACCGAGAACTATCTCGAGTTCCTGCGGTGTCAGAAGGGGCTTGTCATACATGGCGACATCGTCGACTGCAATCCGAGGGCATGCAGTCGACACGTACGCGTCGAATCCGAGCGATCTCAGCTTCTCTGGATCGAACTTGTCCATGAGTATGAGAGCGGCGTCCTTCTTCTTCCAGCGGAGGAGCTTCCTCAGCTCCCTCGCCCGCCGAATCCTCCTCTGGCCCAGCTTCTCACCGACGATGATACCGAAGGTCCGGGCCCGCCCCGCCCTCTCAATGACGGCGTGCCTCTGCCTGAGGATTTTGTCTTTGGCTTGATCTATCTCTCTCGGTTCCTCCAGATTGGGATCCAGGATCACGACTTTCTTGCCCGTGGCCAAGTGCACGCCCAGAGCGTGAAAGGTTCCGCTGCCTATGAGCAGATAGCTGTTCACGTTCTTCACGATCGACGTGGCGGAGGTGTAGTTGCATCCGAGCACCTCCCCCGCATGCGAGATCCTGCTGTCACCTTCCCCCACCTTGGTCTTGATCCCCATGTTCTCAAGGCCCTCGATGACATCGTCGAGTTCTTCGAGATGCTGAGATGTGGCAAGCACACCAACAGGCTCCAGGATCAATCCCACCGATTTCTTGAGCTGATCGCCGAGAGGTATCTTCGAGCGGGCAGGAACGAAGATCAGGGGCCTCGGGAATTTGAGCGAAGGAATGGGCGAATGACCGACGTTCACGATCGCATCGACCATATCAAAAAGCGAGCTGGGCACATCGCATGCACCAAAGCAGGGCTCGGCGACCACAAGAACCTCAGCTCCGGCTTTGCTCTCAATCTCCGCTGCAATCTGGTAAGCCCTTTTTTTCAGGCCCTCGGGAACTTGAAGAGCGACAATCCTCGCCTTCAGCCTCTTAATCTCTGAAATCGCGCTTGTGAGATCGACATCGTACATTACTGGTGTCCATCCGTTGGATTTTCGCAGCATTTCTGGATGCGCAGCTCAATCGAGCGAATGCAGTAGAGAGAATGGTGCTAAAAAACATTGTGCGCACGGGGTCAGATCTGAGTCTACCTACGCGGCAGCGGGCGAGCCCCGCTCTACCTCGATATAGCATGGTGACGGTAGCTTGATCGCGGCCCGCTTCAGGGCCAATTTGGCGGTGGTGAAAAAGGCCTCCGAAGTCTCGAGCGTCATGATCTCCTGGTCCGCGTCGACTCGGGCAGCGGTTCCGACTGGCTTGCCAAACGCGTGCCTCATGCCGTCGGATATTCGGTCCGCGCCAGCACCCGTGGCGATCTTGTTCTCCCTCAGGACATTGTGCGGGAAGACTCGGATCTTGAGGTGATATCCGCTCTGAGGTATCTTCTTCGCCAGAAACCTGTTGGCAGAGATACGCGCGGCCTCGAGTGCGATATGCCTGATTTGACACTGCTCAATGACATGAAGGGTCATGCGAACTTTGTAGTCGCCCTTCTGCCCGTGTTCGAACTGAGTGATCCTATTCGAAGGAACGCCTCCCATGTACTCCCTGCGGCTGTATGCCTGTCCCTTGATCTCCCTGTACATGCTTCCGGGCTTGCGAGACATCAGACCACCAGATGCGGATTCTAGCTCAGGTTTGCTGAGATAATGGTCATCGTATTTAAACCTCTCTGAATCGCGCTTACCGTTGGTTCCAATGCTGGCTGCGCAGATTTCTCCGCCAACCATTATCTAAGAACAGCCCAATTACCACGACGCCATGGGAAGAAGACACCTGGGGAAGCAGGACGCGAAGGACATAGCGAGGGAGCGCATAGACAGATTGTTCGCGCTGGCGGAGCAAGCGGTCAGGGAGGGCGACGGGGATAGATCCAAGAGATACGTCTCCTTGGCACTAAGAATTGGCGAGCGGCACAAGGTGAGGGCAGGGCACAAGAGAACTTATTGTCGCGCATGCCACTCGTTCTTCATTCCGCCCACGAACGTCCGGATCAGGACTGGCAGAGGAAGGATCTCGACGACCTGCCTTGCATGCGGACATGTTTCAAG
>JBASRQ010000191.1:0-2324 GCA_049273895.1 Thermoplasmata archaeon | reverse complement strand
GCTGTCAGGACGCCTGTACCAAGAACCAAGGAGTCTAAACCGTGCTCAGAAGCTAGCTTGTCGGCGATGTGGAACGCGTTCAGCCGATCCCATACGACTTCGTCCTGAAGCTCCTGTTCGGATTGCTCGCCGGACGAAAGGTCGAATATCCCCACCTTGTTGTTGCGGAGATACATTTCAGTCCACCGCCGTGATGCAGCCCGTCGGACAGATCTTGGCGCACTTGGTCTTGCCGCCGCACAGGTCGCATGCTTCCCTCAGCAGAATCGGTTTCGCCCCGGGACCGCCAGAGCCGGACGCTTGCTGGCCAGAGGACACACCCTCTGGCCTCGCCATCATGAGACCTTCGGACTTGGTCTTCAGCACAAGGCCGAAGTAGTTCGCCTTATCATCGACGTGAAGGATGATGCTTGAAGACATCGGCGTGATCACGGAATCCCTGTTCAGGCTGCAGACGGTCTCGCACAGACCGCAGCATATGCACTTGAGCGGCTCGATCTTCAACCTCAGGCCATCACCAGTTCGTTATCGCGACTCATTGGATGTTCTCGGCGACCTCGGTCGTGACTCTGTCGCAGTAGACGCACCTAAGAGTGATAGGCTTCTTCGACTCGACCACGAACTCAGGCTCGACGGGCTCGTCCTTGTTCGTTATGCAGCCAGGGTTAGCGCACTTCATGATGCCCTTGATGACGTTGGGCACCTCAACAACGAACTTCTCGGCAACATTGTAGTCGCGGATGATGTTGATGGTTGCATTCGGAGATATGAGCGCTATCTTGTCGAGCTCCTTCGGGTCGAGCTCGCGGTCCTCTATCTTCACGATGTCCTTCCAGCCAGCTTTCTTGCTCGGGACATGCATGAGCACGCTCACGGTGGAGCTGACCTCGTCCTTGACACCGATTATCTTGAGCACTTTCAGCGCCATGCCAACGCTGATGTGGTCGATGACCGTACCGTTTCTGATCGGCGTGACCTTGAACTCCTTCATTTCAATCCCCCCAAGACAAGGCCGAGGAGCGCCATTCTGACAGGCACCCCGTTGAACGCTTGGTCGAAGTATTTTGCATGGACCGTAGCATCGACCTCAGGTGCGATCTCGCCCACTCTCGGGAGGGGGTGCATGATGATCAGATCCTTCTTGACGTCCTTCAACATGTTGAAATCGATTCGATACATGCCCGCGACCTTCTGATACTCTGCGGGGTCAGGGAATCTCTCCTTCTGGATTCTGGTCACATAGAGAACATCAGCGTCCTTGATGACCTCCTCCAAAGTGCTGCTGATCTTAGGCTTGTGCCCCATTGACTCGATCTGTTTCAAGTGCTCCTTTGGTATTTGCAGAGTTGGCGGCGCCACGAATGTCAGCTCCGCCCCGAACATCGCGAGAGCCTCGGAGAGCGAGTGCACCGTCCTGCCGTACTTGAGATCACCGACTATGACAACGTTGTTACCCTCGACCTTCTTCTTCTCCTTCCTTATCGTGAACAGGTCGAGCATAGTCTGAGTCGGGTGCTGGCCTGCGCCATCCCCAGCGTTCACGACAGGCCTGTTCGCGAAGTGTGCCGCCAGCCTGGCAGCACCTTCTTGCGGGTGCCTTAGAACGATGACATCGCTGTAGGAGTCGACCATGCGTATGGTGTCGGCGAGCGTTTCTCCCTTCGCGACAGACGCCCCGGTCGGCTGGTCGAATCCGAGGACTCTTCCGCCGAGACGAGTCATCGCAGCGTCGAAGGACAGCCTTGTCCTCGTGGATGGCTCATAGAACAGCGACCCCAGGACGTGCCCCTCCAAGAGCACGCTCCTTTCCTCCCCCTTAGCGATCGGCACCATCTTCTCGGCGAGTTTCAAGACATGCTCGATCTGCTCCCTTGAAAAATCACGGATGGAGACAACGTCCATCCCCCTGAACCCTGCTGACATCAAGCACCTAATCTTTTGTCGGCATATAAGCCTTAGGCAGATTCCGCATCGTCGAGATCGGATAGAAGAAACAGTCAAGCGAGGTCGAAATCATCAATAGCGCTGTTCATGTTGTTGAACCAGTCGTCAGCGCACTTGTGGAGCTTGACCTTGAGTGTCTCGGGCGACACTGCAGAATATACATGATAATAGCCCCCTCTGTCGATGGTCTTCATATCCCTGAAAGCCAGACCCGATGCAACTAGCTTCTGCAGTGCCCGGTAGACCGTGCTCCTGTCCTTTTTCATAGTAGGGACGAAGTCGTCAGCTTTCAGAGGCCCTTGCTTGACGAGCTTCTTGTAGATCGCCAGTTCGAAGTCCGTGAGCCTGTAGAGACACTTCACAATGTCACGGCACGAAGC
>JBASRQ010000184.1:0-22118 GCA_049273895.1 Thermoplasmata archaeon | reverse complement strand
CACCTCGGGGGCGTGACCGACTGCCTTCAGGACATTGGCATACCTCGCAGTGTCCGCGTCTCCAATGATGTCCACCGGATTGCCCCAGCTCCAGGTCGGTGGACAGGCCTTCCCGATCTCCTCCAGGGTCTGCTGAGATAGATCGGCTAATTCGAGGCCCATGTCCTCTGCGTAGTCCGTGGCAATCACCCCCATTCCTCCGGCATTCGTCACGATGACGATTCCGTCCCCGATAAGCGGGGGCTGGTTGGCCAACGCCTGGGCAGCGTCGAACAGCTCGAACATCGTCCTCGCTCTGTACACTCCAGTTTGCCTGAAGACCGCCTCGAAGGCCGCGTCGGAGCCTGCCAGTGCACCAGTGTGGGAGCTCGCAGCCTTCGCCCCTCGTCTGGATCTGCCGGCTTTCAGGATCACGATCGGCTTCTTCTTCGAGGCCTTGTCGAGCGCATGGAACAATTCGGGTCCTTTCCTGGTCGATTCCATGTAGGCCGCGATGCATTTCGTTCTATCATCTCTCGCGAAGTAGCTGACGAGATCCGCATCATCAACGTCCGCCTTGTTGCCAGAACTGACAAACGCTGAGAATCCCAACATCTCTCCTAAAGAGTATTCGATTGCCGCGGTGCAGAAGGCCCCGCTCTGTGAGAAGAAAGCGATCGCCCCATCCATCGGTGACGCCCTGGCAAACGATGCGTTCATCCGTGCATGAGGTGAGATGACTCCAAGAGAGTTCGGACCAACGATCCTGACGTTGTTCTTCTTCGCGATTTCGAGAACGAGTTTCTCCCTTTCTTTGCCCTCCGTGTCGCCCTCTGAGAAACCAGCGGAGATTATCGTGACGCACTTGATTCCCTTCTGCCCGATTTCCTCCATCACACCCGGCACGAGTTTGGCAGGAATAACCACGATGGCCATGCCGATGTCGCCAGGGCATGCAAGGACCGAGGGATAACATGGCATGCCGAGGATTTCTTTGTAGTTCGGGTTCACAAAGAAGATCTTGCCTCGGTAGCCGTCACTGAAGAGATTCTCGATGATTATGTTCCCGATTTTGCCAGACGTCGGAGTGGCACCGATGACTGCGATTGATTTCGGCTTGAAGAATGGGTCGAGCTCGTGCACTACAGGCAATCTCGCTTAGTGGATATCAAACCTCTCACGCTCCAATGTCAGCTGGAAAAGTCCTCGACCCAGATCTCACTGGTCCCGAGATTTATCATAGGCACTTTGGCTGGGTCGGGGATCTGGTTGTGCATGCGCTGATAGGAGGTCTGCGACTGCCAGGCACTCGCATTGATCAGCTTGATGCCCCTGTACTCTCCGACCTCGCATGCGTGGACATGGCCTGTGACGAAGATGTTGGGCACTCGGTCGATGACGAGATAGTCCTTCTGCTCGGGAGCGATCGCGGTCCTCTCGCCGTAGGTCGGGGCCATATGCCTCCTCTTAAGCATTTCCTTCATTATCTCCACGGGATTGCCGTAGCTGAGGTTCCTGATGCTCGCAACGAGATCATCCATGCTGCGGCCATGGTAGGCGAGAATGGTCCTGCCCTCAATCTCCAAATAGCAGGGGTTCCCGACGAACATGGTCCTCGGTTCGAACATGGATGCCAGCTGCAAGGGAAGGGCTGGCTGCGGCTCCGCCAATCGTACGGCATCGTGGTTGCCAGGCATCATGATCACCTTGATGCTTGACGGTATCATCGCAACCAGCCTGGCAAGCTCCGTGTATTGGGCATAGATGTCCTCTATCAGGAGTTCGTCCTCCTGTCCAGGATATATGCCAATGCCGTCCACAAGGTCGCCTGGCATGAGAATGTACTTGATGTCCTTGGCCACCGGATCCTTGTTCAGCCAGGAAATGAATCTATTCCATGCATCCGACAGGAACTCGGTGCTTCCGACATGGATGTCGGAAACAAAAGCGAGAATGGAATCCGAACCGTTGGGCGTTATTCCGCTGTTGATCGGGACTTCTGGTCTTATGATCTCCTTGGCGATCACGATCTCCCCATCCTTGCTGAAGGACCCTATGATTCCGATCACCTCGTCCTTGACGAACGACTCCGAAGCCTTCTTCGACCCCTTCATCAGGAGTACTTGAATTCTGTCCTCCTCATCTTCAAGGTCGATCATCGTGTGTCCGTTCTTGGTTGAGCGGACATCGTTGACGATGCCCACGAACCTGATGTCCCTCTGGACTTTCTTCGCCTTTGCTATTGTGACCAGCCCGGAGAGTTCTCTCCTTCTCTGGAGCATTTTCTTGAGAGTCGCGTATCTGTCGTTGAAGAGCTTGGCGAAGTCGATCACATTGCCAACGCATGTCGAATCACCTGTGATGTCCTTGAGCACCTTCACTTCCTGAGGACCCGCACGGGAGGAAGTGACGTGACCGATTGGAGCCGCATTCGAAGTCTTCGGCTCTGAAGGTTTTGGGGTTGCTTGGCATGCGAGGTAGATATCCACGTCTGATTTCGTAAGAACGAGAGGACGCGACGGGTCCTCAAGGATGATAGTGACGCATTTTATGGCGTCGTCCGATTTTGCCAGAGCTTCCAGTGCATCTGGATCGACGAGGATGCCTTTCTCCGTAAACATCTTGAGAATCCGTTTCTTCATTCCTCGAATCCAAGCGCGGCCGTGCATAAATAACTTTGTTGATTTGATCTTGAGTGCCATCCATGGAAGAGTGGGGACACAAAGGGTCAAGACAAGCATGTGGGCCCTCGATAGTGTGATTCAAGGGAGCCTCCTCGTTGGAAACGCAGAGTTAAATATCCACCGTAACATGGCTGGCGCATGGTGGAGATTCGGCTGACGGCAAAGTGTTTCTCGACCGAAGATCGGGACAAGGTCGTTGGTGCGATCACCAAGCTTTTCCCCGACGCCGAAATCACGGGAGACGACCCCATCGTTGCCCGATCCACATCGATTGATGCGTTCGGGGAGCTGTTGAAACGGTACAGGATAAGAGATGCTGCGAGAGGCGTCATGAGACGGGGCCTAAGAAGGGGCTCCATCTCTTTCATGTTGAACAAACAGGTGGCAGCAGTTGGGAAGGTCTCCTTCTCGGAGGAGAATCACCCTCTCGGCGACCTCGAGGTCACGATCGTATCAGACGACATAAATGGTCTGATCGATTCCATTGCGCCGAACACAAGATGTGACGGAATGGAGAGACACAAATGATCGGCATCGGATCCCCAACCTTCTGTCTGACCCCGTTCATGAACATGCTCGAGAGCATCTCGGAGCACTTCGAGTTGTGGGAGATACTCTCAGAGGGCGAGGATAGGCTGGAGCTGGTCAAAGACGACGTTAGGTATGGCAGAGACACTCTCGGCATCCATTTCCAGGTCCATGCCCCTTTGAGCGATGTCAACATCGGCAGCGTTCACGAACCCATGAGAATCGCCGCCGTCGACGAGATCAAGCAGACTGTGATGATGTGCAGACAGCTGGAGATCCCTCTTGTGACGATCCATCCAGGCTTCGTTCAAGGAGTAGCTTTTCTCAACAGAGCAAAGGCGCTCACGAAGACAAAGGAGAGCGTAAAGGAGATTGCCAAGTTCGCATTCGACCAATCTGTTGAGGTCGCGGTGGAGAACCTACCAGCGAACATAAACGGGACCTGCACCGAGGCCAAAGAACTCCTAGAGGCTATCGAGGGTTCTGGCCTCGGCATCTGTTTTGATATGGGCCATGCCAACACCGCTAGGCAGCTTCAGGAGATGCTCAAGCTCGTGGACCGCTTCAAGAACGTGCACCTGCACAACAACGACGGGCAGTGGGACCAACACAACAAGATCGATACCGGCTCTGCGGACCTTTCGAAGGTCGTGGCGGTTCTCAAGGAATCCTACAGAGGGAACATCATCATCGAGGCAACGGATTTGGAGAGCGGCGAAGAGAGCAAGTACGTTCTCGAAACGCTTCTACGTTAGAAAGCCGCAGTTCATGCACTGAAACCTGCCGTTGATCCATCGCGCCTGCGTGTGACTGCATCTCGGGCAAACATAGCCTCCGGAGAATCCATAGTACGGAGGCGGGTGAGGAGTGTTAGCGACTCCCTCATTCCATCCTGGCTGGACGACAGCGTATTGACCCCCCATAGACGGTTGGATCGGTGCCTGTATGTTCGTGCCTGCCCACGGGGTCGCGGCCAGCACTTGGCGTTCTGCGAACAGCCTCCGTCCTGTAAGGAACTCTGCCACCCTTGATGTGTAGTAGACGAAGAATATCGCGCCAAAGCCAAGCCACACGAGTATGCCGAGGCCTGTGATCATGGTGAGGCCCGTGGAGTTGAACACATCGATGGGCATTCCCAGATAATCGGTTCCGAAGTGAAGCACTATCGAGGCTGCCAGACCGTATCTCAGGAAGAGATATCCAAAAGCCAGGCCGCCCACGGAGGCCGGCAGGATCTTCCAGGCGCCCCAGCCGCTAGCGAAATGGGCGTAGCCGAAAATCGCGGACGAGACGATGACGAGAACCGTCTCCGGGGCTCCGAGCTTGAACCCGCCGCCCAGCAAGTAAGAGCGCCATTCGTTCCTCTGGTTTCTCCTGTAGAGGTCCACAAGCAGCAATGGCAGCCCGATCAGCAGGACTCGGACCACCAACTCCTCCCAGACCGATGCGTTTGCCAGGAGGAACAGGCTCTCCTGCAAGGTCCCAGTACTGGGCACTTCACTTGACGATGTTCTCAATATTAGAGCCACAATGACTGAGAAGAACAATGTGGCAAACAACAGGCCGCAAGTCTCGAACAGCGTGCTGTGATCATGAGTGGTGGCTGTCATCGACAGCTCCTTCGAGAACCCTCGGATGCTTGTTACGAAGACCCAAGTGCAGCTTGCCACGATCGCGCCTATCAGAAAGAAATAGAACACGAGCAGAGAGTAGCCAGAGATGGTCCAGAACTCGATGATCACAGGCAGTACCAAGATCAGGTTGAACCCGTGCCATTCGTCGATTATAGCGGGAGCGACCCATTTGACACCGTAAACCAAGGTAATGATGGAAAGCACAAGCTGTGCCACAAATGTGAGCATCACGAACGCCGCGATGGACTTGCCGACCCTGCGCCAGTTCGTCCTCGCCACCGGCTGATATTGAACCATAGGCCAGGTCCAAGTGCGTCTGTTGCCGGGCGGCGGGATTCCTGAGAACCTCATCGATGGCTTGATCGCACCGCATCTCGGGCAGTAGTTGCCCATCGACGGGATGGTAGCCCCGCAGACGGAGCACGACTCCTCAGCGGATGGAACAGGAACTGGAGGCTGATAACCTGTCACGGCCCGCACTTACATTATCATCTGTATATTACATTATCGCATTTTCCAGACATGCCATCACAGAGGAATGGACGGAGATTTTTGTCGCATTTTGCGCAATTCGGGTATCGACCCGACGTCCAGACAGGCACATCGTGGTCGAAGACTGATGGTCGCCTCGACGAACGTTTATATTAGGAGACAATATTCGAGAGCCGCCTATTTCACGGAGGCAACCGAATGGACGACGAGAAGGAAACAAAGGTGCGGTTTGAAACGTTGAGCGCCGAGAAGATTCCCTTTGGGAAGAACAACTTCTTGGAAGTGGCACGAAAGAAGGCGATCACGGACGAAGGGGACAGCGAGTTCATCTCAGTGTCCAGGGGTTACTTCCTTCCGGATGGAAGCGAGAAGTACAAGAAATCTATTACGATTCCAGACGACCCGAGCATCAAGGCCTTCATCACCGAGAAGATCAACAAGCTGTGAGATCGTCCTCGCGCATTGACTTGATGCAGATCGGCCGGAAGGATTCCAGGCGAGTCTTTCTCTCGCCTGAAGGTTTTTATTTTCATGTGTTCCTGCCAGCAGCCTGCTTCTCTATCAGGAGTTCAAGATAGGTCTTGGATTCCAGTCTATCAAGCCCGAGCTCCTTTCTCACAGTCTCCAAGAGCTGTGCCGACCTCTCAGGTGATTCTGTGAGGACTTCAAGCTCCACGAACTCACCGAGTCCATCGACATCGTCCACATCGATCCTCAGCTCGTCCAACAGATAGCTTATCCTCCTCTTCTTGACGATATAGGATTCTGCGAACCCCAGCCTCTCGACTATCCTCTGAGCGGCGAGCGGGTTGTCGATCTTGAGCGTGACCTCTTCCCGGGCCTTAGTGCTCTGCGTGCGCATCCGCGGACCCTTGTAGGTCAATTCTGCATGTTCCTGCTCCTTTCGGAGCCTCAAGGCCTCGTCCGTCTTGCCGAAGTCTCTTGAAGGATGCGCGAAGTAGACATCCTCCATCGCGCCTTCGGATATCTTCTTGGCCCCCAGCCGAGCCAATATCCTCTCGATTTTGTCATTGCCTGGAGAGTGGTACTTCGACTCTGCCTCGATCACGACCACTCGGTAGTGGCACGGAGTAGATTAAACTGTCTCGAGCCAGCCAGTGCTTTCGGACGACTCATACCAAAAGATATAATACCCGATTTATTGATAAACGACTTCCCAGGACCAGGTGGATTGTATGGAGCAACCAGAGCGCGCCATTAGGCTCCGCAGGGAGGAGCTTGTCGAGATCAAGAGGCTTTACGAGACCGTCATGACCTTCGCATCCCACGGGATGTTCTATCGAAGCGGCCGGATCGTCGGTGATAGGATTATCAGATCCTCTGGCACCGATCTGTTGCGCGTCAAGGAATCATTGATTAGAGAAGGCTGGGTGACGAACATAGACTTCGAGGGCGACACTATCACGGTCGTCGGCTCGATCGAAGTCACGAACTCGGATTCTCCCACCTGCCACATGCTCAGAGGTCTGCTGGCGAAAGTCTTCGAGGAGAGGTCCGGTAAGGATGTTTATTGTCACGAGCGCAAGTGCGTGTCGAAGGGAGATGATAGGTGCGTCTTCGTCATAGACACGGAGGTGCTGTGAGATGACCCGAAAGACCACGGGGATACCGGGTCTGGACGGGATGCTTCAGGGCGGCTTCCCGTTCCCGTCTGCGGTCCTGGTCGCGGGCGAGCCCGGTACGGGGAAGACGACTCTCGCGGTCCAGAGCCTCTTTCACGGAGCGAGAGAGGGCGAGAAAGGGCTTTACATAACCGCCATCTCCGAGCCACAGTGGCTGGTCCAGAAGTTCCTGTCTTCGTTCTCGTTCTACAGCCAGGAGCTGGTGGAGAAGGGGGTCGTCAATTTCATTGATATCGGTCCAACCCTCATGAAGAACCCCAGCGACATGCTCAACATCATAAAGAAGAAGATCGAGCAATACCAGCCGCTCAGGATAGTGGTCGACCCGATAACGCCGATGGTGGACATGCTCCAGTGGCGCGGCGAGACGAGGGAGTTCATGCACGAGCTCTTCGCGTACCTCAAGGCGTTCAACTGCCTCACACTCGTGACCTCGGAGATGTCCTACGATGACATCTCGCACAGCCAAGAATCCTACATGGTCGATGGCGTCATCATGCTGTCGTACCCCGAAGAGGAGAAGGTGAGGCGCAAGTTCCTGGAGGTCCTCAAGATGAGAGGGACGAAGCACACCACGGGCAGACAGCTGATCGACATCACGGATGAGGGTCTCGCGGTCCAAGCTGGCTTGAGGTAGAACAACCACATGAATGGCGAAGATGAGCAGGCCCTCAAGGGCGGGAGCTCATATCTCTTCACGGACAAGGGAGTTCCTCGCGCGTTCGAAGTGTTCAAGAAACTCGTTTCTGAGGGCCGACGCGGGTTGGTGATCACGCGCACACACCCTAGCCGGGTGCAGCAGCTTTACAGTCTGGACTGTCCGATCATGTGGATCGCCAAATCGTCAAAGCCGACCGGCGGTGTCATGAGCTTGGAGCCCACGAGGCTGATGAAGATCCACAGCACCATCTCGGACTTCATCAAGGCGAATCCGGGATCCGCTGTTCTCCTGGACGGGCTAGAGTATTTGATCACAGAGAACGGCTTCGCCCCTGTCATGAAGGCCATACAGCTGACGAACGAGGAGGTAGCGATGTCTGGTTCGTTCCTGCTCGTGCCCATCGACCCGAGAACGTTCGAGACCCAGCAACTTGGGCTCCTCGAGAGAGAGTTCTCGCTGCCGGGCGAGCAGTTGCGACGGGAGAGCGGTTCGGGCGTTTTCGGCTAGCACCAGTTTTTCTATCTGCAAGTCTTTCTTGGTCTGGATGTCGGCTAGCGAGGGCCTGGGCAAGGTGCATGTAATCACTGGTCCTGGAAAGGGCAAGACCACGGCGGCGTTCGGCCTCGCCATGAGGGCTGCCGGCCACGGACTCAAGGTCTATGTAATCCAATTCATGAAGACGGGTGAGACGACCGGGGAGGTGCTCTTCTCGAGGAAAGCGGGCGGCATTGATGTCATGCAGTTCGGGACGGGCGGGTTCGTCGACCCGAAGCACATAACCGATGAGGACAGGGCTTGTATGAGAGACGCGCTCGATCGCGCTAGAGAAGTGCTGACTAAGGGCGATTGCAGTCTTGTCGTACTGGACGAGATCAATACAGCAGTCTCATTCGGCCTCGTCAGGTCGGAGGAGGTGCTCTCGCTCCTTAAATCGCGCAGGGAGGCTACTGAGGTCGTCCTGACGGGTAGGAACGCCCCTGTCGAGTTCATAGAATACGCGGACTATGTGTCTATGATAGAGAGCAGGAAGAACCCGTTCGATGAGGGGCATGAGGGGAGAAAGGGTATCGAGTGGTGACCCCTGCTACTGGGTCTTGTCCTTCAAGAATAGAAGATATCCGATCTCCTCTGCCGTGAACACCGTGTTCTTTTTCAGTCCCTTGGCGTCCCCAACTCTGAGCATCTTGAGAGTCATCGGCTGCGCCCTGGTCATCATCATGATCCGTCTGAGGGCGTCCTTCTCGATCTTGTCATTTCCCAGCAGTCTCTTTGCACTGCTCTCGTCAAGACCAACGATCCTCAGTTCCTGAACGGTCCTCGAGTCGATATGCTTCTTCTGGTAGAACCAACTGTAGGCAGGCGTCTCCTGTCTCGCACTGATGATTATCTTCGCGTCTTTGGCATTGTCTACGATAGCCGAGAAGAACTCGACGAGATCATCGCTCACTGAGAAATAGTCGTCGAAGACAAGAATGGCGTTTTCCAGTCCTAGCACGTCGGAGAGGCACGCGGCATCCTTCTTGACCCTTTTTCCGAACTCGACAAGCTTGCCCTCCAACTCCGTTGGTTTGGACTGGGGATTAAGCGATACCCAAAGGACATCCTCTTCGTCCTGCCCTTCGATGAACTTCCTTGCCAGCGCGGTGGTTCCATACCCCCTGTTTCCGAGAATCACGAGCACCTTCGCATCCGAGTCCATGAAATCATCCATGATTTTCAGTTCGGTCTCTCTCCCGTAGAAAGCCTCGAGCGGAGGGGCTTCTCTCAGTTCTCTAACCGGGGCCCTCTTCTCCTCGTCGATGCGGACAACACCGTCGGACATCTGCGAGATCACCGAGATGGCCCTCTTCTTTCCGACCAATTCCTCGATGTCTTTTCCAGCCATCTCAACGGTCTTTCCGTCGGCTAGAACGGGGAATGACGAAGCCAGCAAGTTCTTCCACAGCATGTTCACGCCGTTGAGCCCCTCATTCGTCACCACGTACACGTTCATACGTCTCTCGTGTCCCTTGACGCGGGCGGTGAGTTCAGCGACGAATCCGTCCTTAATCAGTCCCCTCACAGCGCGCGGCACGTGCGTGCGCGATATCCCGACGGCAACAGCTATCCCTGCCTGCGTGCACTCCGACGGGTACTCCTCCATCTGGACGTCCGTCGCGAACCTCGAGAGATGGAGAAGAACCCTGTCGTTCACGCTGAGCTGGCCAGCCGCGGGCATCAGTTTGCATGATGCCCCTGTGCTTATATAATCGTAATGGTTTTCCGCCGCGCATGCGGGGCAAGGATTTCCTAGGCTGGTAATTGGTAATGACCTCAACACGTTTAAATAAGGTCCGACACCTTGAAACACTCAGAGGCAGAAAGTTCTCTCCCCCCGGAGGACCGAGAGCATGGATTTGGAACTTAGGAAGAAGAAGGCTTGGAGCGAGTATGGTGTTTCCGAGATAGTCGGCAACATCCTGATTCTCTTGATAACCGTCACGCTATTCAGCGGGATCATGGCATTCGTGCAGCAGATGCCCGTCCCCCAGCAGGTGACCAAGGCGGATTTCGCCGCGAAGCTGACGTTCTGGAGCGGCGGGACGAAAGCCAACCTGACGGTCACTCACACTGGCGGAGTCACGATGAAGACGATTAACACCATAACGATAGTACAGATCGGCAGTGTCAACAAGCGCTACAACATGTCTGATCCAGTTCTCGGGCTGAAGGGGAGAACCACATGGTCCACCGGAGTGGTGTGGGCGGTCACTCTGACCGGCACTACCTACTCGAGCGCCATCAGCGTCACAGTGGTCGACCTCAGCAAGAAGTCGGCCGTTTGGTCGAGCCAAGTGACCGGCGGCAGCAGCGGAAACCCGCCGACCATACTGCAGAGATACGTGGACTCCGACCCAAATACCCCGACTGCCGACCCCGTTCGTGAGTGGCAGGACTTCAGCCTCTTTGTTACCATAACAGACCCTGACGGAGATCTGAATACGACCAACGGGATATGGATCGATTCCTCACAGCTGGAGACGGACTTGCCTAGCGCTAACCACAGGACCGATTACGTGGTCAGCGGGGATGTCTACAGTTGGAACTTCACCAACATACGCACCAGGGCCCTGAATGCGAGCGACCTTGATGGACACGTGATAATGATCCACGCGTGGGACAAGGCGAGCCACCACACCATCTCATCGTTCGTTATGTCAGTCACCCAGATTCCTGTTGACATCAACTACGTGGAGACGAATCCGCCGGAGCCGAACCCAAGCGGAGATAGCGTCTTGCCTTCCTACATTCAGTGGTTCTTCGACAACCAGGGCTTTGGGATATTCGCGGAGAAGATAGTCAGCGGCAGGACTACAGGCACAGCCAACACAACTAAGATTGTTACGAGCTTTGTGAAGGACCACCTCGTGTTCGTGCGGTTCGCCAGCAAGGTCATGAGCAACGTCTTCACCGCGAACGAGCTGACGCTTACTGACGTGAGGACTGGGCTTCAAGTGGTCCCGAGGTTCAATGGCAGCAGCACGGCCTCGAAGCCGTTCTATCCAATCACTGGCGGCGGAGGTATCTATCTATACGAGTGCCAGTTCAACACCTCACCGTTGCCGGTTGGAGCATATAGCCTTACGCTTTCTCTGAAGAGCCAACCGAGTACCGGCCAGGGCCAGATCAGCTTCTGGGCTAACCAGAACATATTCGTCACAGACCCCGGATCCCCCATCTCGTTCTGTCCTACGATATTCCTGTACAAGGACCTGGCATGTACCATTCCCTGGGGCAACACGACTACGCCCTTCGAGGTGATCTCGGCAGACAAATACAAGGTCTATGTCGCCGTGAGGGTCCAGGACACTGACTCTCCCCCGACCCCCAGCATTGCCGATATCAGGATTAAGGACGGCGGGGGGAACTCAGAGCTCTTCGGCACTCTCAACTCTGGGGCGATGATCAGTGCCGCGCATAGTTTCTCTAGGAGCGGCTCGAAATACTATAACTTCAGTATCGACCTCAGGCTCAACGACGGCGTTCAGTGGAGGGGTGGGAACCAGACTTATTCTCTCAACATCGCCCAATTGGCCGATTCAAACGAGGGGTCGTATTCTCTCTCGACGCAGATCTTCATCAATGGAGCAGGGTCTAGGGCGGACTTCTTCGTCGGGACGACCGGCATAGCAAGTAGATGGAACAGCAACCCCGACAGCAATGAATACCTGTACTACATCCAGAATAGCAATCTCTTCTTGGAACGGTGCATATACTCGATGTCAACCACTGGGTGGGGGTTTGGTGGAAGGGATTATACAGTCTCCGCGCTCGACGTGGTGGATGTCGACGGCGATGGTAATAATGATTTGCTGATGGCCCAAAACTCCGGTTGGTCATGGGGATGGTGGTGGGGAGGGGGAGACAATCCATATTCCCACCCGCTGTACTTGTTCCAGAATACGCTGAACACCTTCGGCGTATGGCAGGGCGAGAGCATGATCACCAGGCCTGATGGCAACAGCTACCTCATTACCTGGATCACTTCCGGTGACGTGACCGGGGATGGGAAGGACGATTTCGCATACGCCAACGAGAATGGAGGCATCGTGATATACAACACTACATACGGCTCTTCGGGCTGGGTATTCACTCCGCCTTCAGGGAAGGGTTGGAGCACGCCCATCAACAAGATCGCTCTCAGAGACATGACGGGCGACGGCCGTGCGGACCTCGTCGTGCTGGCCGGTCCGAAGGTCAGTGGGAACCTGGACGGCACGATCTACATCTACGACCTGAAGTACTTCACCGACCCAACTCTGTATGCGGACAGAGGCACCCTCAAGAAGGGCGTTTATGCAATATCGACCGGCGCGAGCCGGGACTTCGACATTGCTGATGTCAACAACGACGGCATGCTTGACATCGTCACCGCGGACACCAGCCCGGCTGCTTTCACCGGCGGCCTCACTGGAGTGAATGTCAACTACTGGACGCTGGCCGCTGGCACCAAGAAGGTTCTTGACACTGGGGCCACAGGCTACATCCCCAAGGTTGGCCCCGGCACGTACTGGAAGAACAGGACCGTCAGCAACACGGCGACGGCGGACGGTGTATACTGGCGCTTCATGGAGAACAACACCGGCATCGCATCGCAGAAGGGGAGGCTCACTGCCACGATGAAGTTCCAGCAACTCACCACCAGCCCCGACCAGTTGCTCACGATAGTCGCCAGGATCGGCGCCAATAACGGGACTTCGAGCGAAGTGTTCTATGCGTGGATTTCCAGCGACGGAGTGACGTACAACCCGATAATCACGATCGACAGCACTTCCTGGAAGTACTACAACTACACACTGCCGTACAATTTCGCGAACAAGGCAATCTACCTCAGGTTCACGGACTCCAACACCGCGAACACCAGCAGCGTCCCGACTGACTACATCGACATAGACATGGCCGCGGTGTTCACCGACAGATTCACTGGTTACGTCGGTTCCAACGTCATACCAAACGACTCCTCTTGGACCTGCGTGAGGGCTGCGTCCTTGGACGGCGGTGCAGGCAACAAATACTTGGAAGTTGTCGCTGCGAAGGATGACGTCTGGCGTGCGTATAAGTACACGACTAGCTGGACACAGATGAGTCCTCGATTCCTTGAGGGTGCTGCCGACTACCCCGGGCTGCCATCATCGTTCGCCGTGTCGTCCGCAATCAGGAATTCCCATCCCTATTCGGACATTTCTCCCACTCTGTTTGACGTGAAGGATGTCAACGGCGACGGTTACGCCGACATTGTGGTGGTGAACTACACGGGCGAGACGGATGAGGCGAACAATTGTCTGGGATTCTTCATGAACCTGTGGGATGGCTCGACCTTGAATTTGCGGTACTACCTCGTGGATTCGTGGTACACCCAAGCAACGCGTCATCGCTACAGTGCACAAGACTGGCTTGCCACCGTGGTCGTCGCCGATCTCACAGTGCTGTAGAGAAGTCCCGGCCTCATAGATGAAGATGCCTGCGAAACCCCTTCAGAAACCATTTCCATTCTTCTTTCTGAGAATGTCAGTCACATCGGCCGCTCTTTCCAGCTCGATGACTGCCAGCAGGTTCTTCGAGTCAGCGCAGGCCTTCCTGATGCCCTTCGCCATCGCCTCTGCGCGCTTGCTCTCAATCATTCTGAACCCCTCCATGTTGTTGACCGCCTTGTCCCATGCGAGCACGAACTCCTCAGGGCTGTCGTCGCTGAATCTCCTCCTCTTGAGAAGCCATGTGCGGGTCGAGTGCCTGAACAGCGCGGCCCCTGGCACGACGGCGCAATATAGGGCCGTGTAGGTTTGTTCGTCAAGATCCACTGGAATGAGCGGGATGCCCTCGTGCTGAGCGAGCTCCAGAGTTGCTACGTAACAGGGCGGAGGAGCGGCGACCTCGCCGAACCTTCCGAGCCCATCAGCGTAGATCTCCTCGTATCTCGACAGCTCAGGCTCATAATCGTGAGGCATGCTTCTCAGTCCCTCGATCTCCTCCTGCGACAAGGAGACTGCAACCACATCGGGTTTGATGTCCTCGAATGCCCTTCGTACCTTCTCCGCCTCGGACTTCAATCCTTTGATCACGCTAAGGACATGCACCGTGCATCCTTCCATATTCAGCTTCTCCACGGTCATGCCTTCTTCCTCTTCTCTCGCTGTAGGATCAGTTCCAAGACGTCGTCTGGGTCGTCCGCTCTTCGAAGTTCGTCCTTCGTGATCAACGGTGTGCCCTCGATCGCCTCGACGCTCGTCTCCTGCCTAACGAATATGACCGATTTCTTCTCGGTCACTCTGGATATGTTGCCCACAACTCTGGCCTTCCTGGCCGTCGTACTGGGGTTGTTCTCGACCCCTGTCAAGAGGAGAACATCCTCCTCGCTAGCCAATGCGTCGAACGGGCACCTGATCGTCGGCACCACCGAATAGCCGATCTCCTTCAACATTTCGAAAACATCTTTGTTGAGCCCTTCGAAGTCGTCGAAAGTCCGGAGGGTCCTGGCCATGTCCTTCGTGTAGGAGAACGGGTTCAGGGGCATGACTATAGGCTCGTTGAGGAACTCCTCGATCTTCGCCGCTATCTCTATCATCGCGCCCATCCCGCTCTCGTACATTTGGATGGCCTTCCTGGACACGCCCGCGATCTCCGCCAGGGCGCCGAGCGAGATGTTCCTGTCCTGTCTGATCCTCTTGAGCACCTCCCCGTCCAGTCGCACGTAGAGTCCGCCTGGGGCGGCGTAGACGAACGGCGGCACCCCCTCCAGCATGTGCTCGTGGAAAGTGGCCTCTGAGATGATTGGGATGCCGAACCGCGAATACAGGATTCCGTCGTCCAACTTGCCCGCGCTCGAGTGGAGGCCGATGACCATCGGGTTGCCGCTCAGGGCGCTCGCCAGTATCCTGAGTTCCTCGGCGTCGTCGCTCGACAGCGAGTCGATGTTCGATAGTGCCTTGATGATCAGGAGTTGCCGGTCCCTGCGCGCGATGATGTCGAAGCTGATGCTCCTTATGTTGTGGGGGTCCGAGACGAAGAACCCGGACCTCGCCAGGGTCTCCCGTATCCTGGATATCAGCTCTTCTCTGCTGGCCACCATCGCCTTTGTTACCCTCCTATCGTATAACGCGTCGTCTGATTTTAAGATTGCATTCAGCTCTCATCATCTGTACATCGTGTTCATCGAAAGCCGCTCGTACTTCTTGAGGTCCGCCTCGCTCATGGGCTCCACGTTCTCCAAGGCCTTCTCGAAGTATTTCATGCTGACCTTGCGCTTGTTTATCTTGTCCTGGTTCAAATCCCCACCCCCTAGCACGTAGTCCCTGATCGAGAGCATGACGGCCTCGTTGCACACGGCAGCGATGTCAGCCCCCGTGAAGTGCTCCATCTTGGAGGCCAGCTTGTCGAGATCCACGTCCTTGTCAAGCGGCTTCCCTTTCGTGTGGATCTTGAAGATCTCCTTTCTCGCCTCCAGGTTTGGCGGCGGGATGAACACAAGCCTGTCGAACCTCCCAGCCCTGAGCAGTGCGGGATCGATGATGTCGGGCCTGTTCGTGGCCGCTATGACTACGACGTTGTGGAGTGACTCCAGGCCGTCCATCTCGGTGAGGATCTGGCTGATCACTCGCTCAGTCACCCCGGAATCGTTTGATCTTCCTCTGACTGGTGCGATCGCGTCAATCTCGTCGAGGAATATAACGCATGGTGCGGCCTGCCTAGCCTTCCTGAAGGTCTCCCTGACGGCCTTCTCGCTCTCGCCAACCCACTTGGACAAGAACTCTGGACCCTTGACCGAGATGAAGTTCGCCTGGCTCTCAGTCGCGACTGCCTTTGCCAGAAGCGTTTTTCCTGTTCCAGGCGGTCCGTAGAGGAGTATCCCTTTTGGGGGCACGGCGTTCATGTGTTTGTACAGCGCGCCATACCTCAACGGCCACTCGACGGACTCCATGAGCTCCTGTTTCGGCTCCTCGAGCCCGCCGATGTCCTCCCACTTCACGTTGGGCGTGTCGAGCAAAACCTCTCTGAGCGTTGACGGCTGCATCTCCCTGTATGCGTCCATGAAATCGTCCATGGTGACATGAAGGCTGTTCAGCACCTCGACGGGGATAGTCTCGGCCTCCAGGTCGATGCTCGGCAGCACTTTCCTCAGAGCGCGCATCGCGGCCTCCCTCGCAAGGGCTGCGAGATCCGCTCCGACATAGCCGTGAGTCATGCTTGCCAGCTGGACGAGGTCGACATCGTCCGCCAATGGCATTCCCCTCGTGTGAATCTGAAGTATCTCAAGCCGTCCTTCCTTGTCGGGTATTCCTATTTCGATCTCCCTGTCGAACCTTCCGGGCCTTCTGATGGCTGGGTCTAGAGCGTTCGGCCGGTTCGTCGCCCCGATGACAACAACCTTTCCTCTGCCCTCGAGGCCGTCCATCAGGGCCAGTAGTTGCGCGACGACCCTGCGTTCTGTCTCCGCTGTGACCTCGTCTCTCTTTGGGGCGATTGAGTCAATCTCATCGATGAATATGATTGAGGGAGCGTTCTCGGCGGCTTCCTTGAATATCTCTCTCAGGCGCTCCTCGCTCTCACCGTAGAACTTGCTCATGATTTCCGGACCGCCGATCGAGGTGAAGTTTGCGCTTGTTTCGGATGCCACGGCCTTGGCCAGGAGCGTCTTGCCGGTTCCCGGAGGCCCGTGAAGCAGCACGCCTTTGGGGGCATCGACGCCAAGCTTTTCGAACAGCTCGGGATGCCTCAACGGGAGTTCGATCATCTCTCTGACCTTGTCGACCTCCTCCTTCAGGCCGCCTATGTCCTCATACGCCACCTTCGGGCCCTTTGCGACCTCTTGCTTCGCTGGTTTCTCTCTCAGCTTGACCTCGGTGAAGTTCTGTATGACACCAGCTTCTGATGCAGGCTGGAAGCCTTGGACGACAAGGTCGAACTTGCGTCCCATTATGCTGACCTCTATCAGGTCGCCTTTCACGATCGGGCGGCCTTCGAGAGTCTGGGCGAGATACTCCTCGCCTCCCATGATCTTGAGCGGCTGGGTCGGGGCGAGCGTGACCTTGGTCGCTGGCTTGGGCACGATCTTCCTGATGGATACCTTCTCATCAAGGCCGACGCCCGCGTTCTTGCGCGTCGAGCCGTCGATCCTGATGGTTCCTCGGTTCTCGTCCTCAGCGTACCCGGTGTAGACCGTGACCGCGGTGGCCCTGGTGCCCTCTATGATCGCGGTGTCGCCCTGGTTCAGTTGCAGAATCCTCATCAGGGTCGGGTCGACTCTGGCTATCCCCTTGCCGTCGTCGGATGACTTGGCCTGGACGACGCGCAGAATCTTTTCTTTCTTATCTGGCATGGTAAGCACCGATTATCGTGATGTTGTTGGATTCAAGAACGTTCAATGTGGAAGAAGGGTTTGAGCGCTCCTTTGGAAGTGAGCCACATCACTTCACAGGAAGCTTCTTTGTTTTCTTTTCAGGAGGAACGGCCTTTGGCAGCTTCACTGTCAGGATGCCGTCCTTCAGCACGGCGTCGGCCTTGTCGGTAAGAACGTTGTCGGGCAGCGGGAGCGACCTGTAGAACTTCGCGTATCGCCTCTCCCTCCTGATGTACCCCCTGTCCTTGTCCTCCTCCTTCTGGTCTGTCTTGGTCTCGCCAGAGATCTCGATCTCGTTCTCCGTGATCTCGATGCTGAGGTCGTCCTTGTTGATCCCTGGAAGCTCGGCCTTCACGATGTATTCCTTGCCGTTGTCGGCCAGGTCTATCAGAGGCTGCCTGACGAAGTCTGATGTGGTGGTCCTCGGCGTGAGGAAAGTGCTCGCCCACTCGGACCTGAAATCGTCGAACAGCCTGTCCATGTTGTTCATCACAGCCATCGGGTTCATCCAAGTCGGTCCCCAGTAGTCGCTAGGCACGAGACCTTCTTTCTTCTCTCTCCTTCTGATCATGTTCTTCGCCTCCGAATCACGAAGAGGTTTTGAACCTCGGATAATTGATTATGTTAGCACTTCTATATAAGAATTGCGCACTAGGGTTCTGGGTCGGGGCCTTGCAGAAAAAGCGCCTACTGGCTGGTGTCGAAACTCACCATTTCTCTGGTTGGAAAACCCGGCCCCTCCCGAATGAATTACTGTAATAACCATCAACCACAATATGGCGCGCCAATGACAGGTCAGCTCCACGGCACGGAAGTCACGGTCCAGGATCAGGCCGAAGCGAGCCAGATCCACAACAAGGGGTACTACGGCGTCCCGCAATCAGGGGGCTCTCTCAAGCTGGACCTGATGGAGGCCATCTACCTGGTGGAATCTGGCAGGTTGGAGGTCGAGTCAGAAGGAAACAAGAGGGATGCGAGCTACCTCCTGAGGCTCGCTCACAAGACCTTCGAAGGCTTCGAGATCCGCTATCTCGTCTATAGGGAGCTCAGGTCCAGGGGATATGTCGTGAAGCTTGGCCAGCCTCCACTCGATTTCAGGGTCTTTCCGCGAGGAGGCGCCCCGAACAAGACTCCGAGCAAGTGGTGGGTAGCAGCGATTTCCGAGCGTTGGACATTCGATCTCGTCCGGCTGCTCGAAGATCTTGACAGAGCCACCGATGTCCGGAAGAAGCTGTTGTTGGCGGTCGTCGACGAGGAGAGCGATGTCACATACTATGATGTCAAGCGGGTTGTTCCCAAAGGCAAGCTGGGCGCGGTCGATCTCAGCTCTGCCATCGAGGGTCTGTTAATGACCGACCGCGTTCTCGTCGCCGACATGGAGAGCGCCGCAGCGCTCCATGGTGGTCACTTCTTCGGAAAGATGATTGGACCGACGCTTCAGCTCTCGCTAATCGAAGCGGCATTCCTCATGGATCTCGGCGGGCTGAAGTTGACCGATTCGAAGACCAATCGCGCGGTCCGACCTGCCGCCCTGAAAAAGTGCGCCCGCAACCTGCAACCCGATTTCGACCTGCGTCTGGACGCTTTCAAGGACATGAAGGGGAAGGGACTCATCGTCAAGACTGGGTTCAAGTACGGCTCACATTTCCGAGCGTACGAAGGGGATCCTGGAAAGCAGCATGCAAGGTACCTCGTGCACGCGGTCCCCAAGGAATACAAGGCTATGTGGCCAGAGGTGAGCCGCGCGGTTCGGCTCGCACACGGCGTTAAGAAGGAGATACTGCTTGGAAGGGTTTCCGGAAAGGGAGTAGAGTACCTGAGTCTGAGCAGGTATAGGCCTTAGCTTATCCTGGCCTTCCCCTGCGGCTTGTACATCTCGGTCCGCCAAGAGGCCATCACGAATAGCGCGCAGAATTCATTTATGCGGTCCCTGAACTCCATAGGCGGCACAACGCCATTGCATTTGCTTCCGAAGTGCTCACAGTCGTAACAGGAAACCATCGGGCTACAACTAGTGCGTCACGCGTATTAATTCTTAACCTAGGATGGCCAGCAGATCACAGCAGCTTCTGGGCGAGCTCCACGATTCTGTTCGAGTAACCCCATTCGTTGTCATACCAAGAGAGTATCTTGGCGAAGTTGCCTTTCCCGCCGACTACCATCGTCAAGAGCGAGTCGATCACGGCGGAGTGCGGGTTGCCGATGATGTCCGTGGAGACGATGGGCTCAGTGCAGTATTCGATGATGCCCTTCATCTTTCCTTCCGCCGCCTCCTTCAACGCCTTGTTCAGATCGTCCGCTGTGACTTCCTGTTTCGTCGTGAAGCTGAGGTCTGTGATGGAGCCGCACGGAGTGGGGACCCTGAGCGCGAATCCGTTCATCCTGCCCTTCAGGGCCGGGATGACCTCACCGATCGCCTTCGCAGCGCCAGTCGAGGTCGGGATTATTGACAGGGATGCCGCCCTTCCTCGTCTGAAATCCTTGTGGGGCAGGTCCACGAGCCTCTGATCGCCGGTGTAAGCATGGATCGTCGTCATCACGCCCTTCTCAATCCCGAACTTGTCGTTGATGACCTTCGCCGGCGGTGCTAAACTACCGGTCGTGCACGAGGCCATCGAGATGACGTTGTGCTTTGCCTTGTCGTACATCTCGAAGTTCACGCCGAGCACGAGAGTGACATCGACGTCTTTCCCGGGGGCGGAGATCAGCACCTTTCTTGCCCCGGCAGCGAGATGCTTCGCGGCCTTATCTTTCTCGGTGAACAAGCCGGTTGATTCTATCGCAACGTCGACCCCGAGCTTCTTCCACGGGATCTCCAAGGGGTCCTTCGCCTGCGTGATCTCGAGCTTCCTACCGCCCACATTGATGGCAGTTCCCTCAACCTTCACCTGTCTGTCCAGCTTGCCGTAGATGGAATCCCACCTCAGCATGTATGCCAGCGAGTCGATGGGCGCGATGTCGTTCACGGCGACGATGTCGAAGTCTTTGCCGAAGCCGTTGTTCTCTAACGCCGCTCTGTAGACGTTCCTGCCAATCCTTCCGAAACCGTTGATCCCTATCTTGATCAAGGCACTACCCAATTCGCAGAACGCTAGGGTGGGACAAAAATGTATTGCATCTACTGAGCTGAAAAATGAGAACAGAGAAAGGGGTTTTGTATTCGAGAATCAGAGCTGGACTTCTATTCCGAGCTTCTCCGTGAGCTCCTTGTAGCGGTTCCTGATTGTGACCTCTGTCACACCGGCGATGTCCGCCACCTCTCTCTGCGTCCTTCTCTCGTTGCAGAGGATCGAGGAGATGTATATCGCTGCTGCCGCGACGCCAGTCGGGCCCCTCCCGGATGTTAGTTCCTTCTTGGCCGCGTCCTTCAGAATCTCGGCGGCTTTTGATTGCACCTCACCCGACAGCTTCAGCTCAGAGCAGAACCTGGACACATAGTCCTGAGGCTTCGTCGGCATCAGCTTGAGCTTGAGCTCACGGGTCATGAACCTGTAGGTCCTGCCGATCTCCTTCCTTCCGACCCTTGAGGAGTTCGCGACCTCGTCCAGCGTCCTCGGGACGTTGCACTGTCTGCAGGCAGCATATAGCGAAGCGGCGACGACGCCCTCGATGCTCCTGCCTCTTATCAGGTTCTTGTTCACGGCCTTCCTGTATGTCATGGCCGCGGTCTCTCTGACGTTCCTCGGTAGGCCCATCGATGAGGCCATCCTGTCGAGCTCGCTAAGCGCGAACGCGAGGTTCCTCTCCGTCGCATTGGAAACTCTTATTCTGCGCTGCCATTTCCTCAATCTGTACAGCTGGGCCCTGTTTCTCGTCGGGATGCTCTTCCCGTACGAGTCCTTATTCTTCCAGGAGATCTCCGTCGAAAGTCCCTTGTCGTGAATCGTATAGGTCATAGGAGCGCCAGTCCTGGCTCTCTTCTCGCCCTGCTCGACGTCGAAGGCCCTCCACTCGGGGCCCTGGTCTATGAGCTGGTCGTCGAGGACAATGCCACAGTCCTCGCATACAAGTTCTCCGCGTTCGTAGTCTCTCACTAGGTGAGAGCTGTTGCACTCAGGGCATCTTTCGACCTGTTCAGTCTCTTCTCTTACCTTTGCCATTATCCCTCTCCTGTTGAACATAGACTTCCTTGCCGAGCACAGCAAGAGTCTTCATTTCCTTTCGCGGTTCAATCGCCACATAGGGAGATCGGACGGGACCGAAGACTTTGGAAACCCTGCCGACCTCACCTTTCAAGTTGTCCCTCACAATCTCTCTCACGTTCGGTGCGAACCTAGCCTTGACGATGAGCTTCCCGTCGTGCGATATGTCCTGAACGACGCCGAGAAGACGCAACGGGCTCACCGAATTCTATTTATAGTTTGTGTCTTGCGGTCTATCTGCAATCTTATATATAATGTTTTCCTCAAGGTATTTAAGCCTTGAGTGCTACTCCAGGGGCAATCGGGCGTTCCACCGGAAGCGGTGGGGCGTAGTTGCTGAGACCATGACTGACATTCCCACATCGCACCCCAGGCATGCATCGCTGATGTTGCGGGAGAAGCTGGTCAAGGGGTACCGCAGCGGAATCGTCGTTCCACAGGGTCTAATCGCCCACGGTCGGGGCGAGATGTTTGACTACCT
>JBASRQ010000175.1:0-2353 GCA_049273895.1 Thermoplasmata archaeon | reverse complement strand
CCTTCTCGACGACCGCGCCCACGATGGACAGACCCAGACCGAAACCTTTGATTCCAGTCATGCCCGTCGCGAACCTCTCGAACACCGCTTTCTTCCTGTCGTCAGGGATGCCTCTTCCTCTGTCAACGACGGAAACGACCCAGAAGCTGCCTTGCGCGATCGTCTCTTCGGCAATCAGCACATCGACGCGCACGCGCTTTGAGGTGTCGAACTTGACTGCGTTCGAGATCACGTTTAGGAAAAGGTCGCTGAGGTATTGATTTGCCCGAACATAGTGAATGTTGGGCTCCAATGCGGAGACGATGGTGATCTTGCGGTCCGCCGCAGCCTTCGTCACCGTATCCATCGCTTCAGCGACTATTTTCTGAATGTCCATGAGCTCGAAGTCCGAGTCGGACATGGTCCTGAGCTTCGCAAGCTTGCGGATATTGTCGATCAACCGGGCGTTGTTTCGTACTTGGATCAAGGCCCTTTCTGCATATTTCCTCTGGTTGTCATCCAGACGCTTGTCCTGCAGGAGCAACTCGATGTAGCCCATGATGCCCTGGTTGAAATTGTTGATGTCGTGTGTCATCAGGTCGTTCAACAGGGCGATCTCGTTCGCAGCTACTACCTGCCGTTCGTACACCTTCGCGTTCTCAAGAGCGATAGAGGCTATCCCGCCGAGTATCTCCAGCATCTCTAGCTGCTCCCGCGACGGAACCTTCAAGTCGTTCGGCTCGTCCACAAGAAGATATCCAGAGAGCTGGCCGATCCTGTTCTTGATGGCAATCATCAGCAGATCTCTCTCGTGCCAAGCATCCGGGCCAGCCCTCGGTAGGTTCGCAAGCTCAGGATGTGCAAGGAACTCAAACGCATCGATCCCGTAGGGCTGCTTCTCGAATGGGACGTAGTAGCTGGTCGGCCCAATCTTGTTCTCATCAATGAAGTCCTCGAGTTCTTCTTTCCCCACTCTCTCGTCTCCCACCTTCACCCAGTTCGGGAAGCCGCAGAGGCTTCTTATGATGAACACATCGCGGTCAGAATCATAGGTCCTGACGGATGCCCGTCTGAAACCGAATGATTGGACGACCGTATCAGCCACGCGCTGGAGGAGACGGTCTAGATCGTCCATGTACATCACCGAGCTGGTGAGGTCGAGGACCTTGGCCATCTGTTCGACCTTCCTCCTGCTGTCTGTCAGCAACATCTCCCTGGTCCCGTACAACTCTGAGTTCTCCACGGCGACGGACGCCTGGCTCGCAAACAGCTGCGCAACCTCGAACTCATCGGCTGAGAATCGTTCCTTGCCATCTCTGTACAACGTCAGAACGCCGATGACTTTGTCCTTTCCCCGGAGAGGGATAGCCATCATGGCCTCCTCCTCGACCGGGGTGCCTGCGACCTGAGCGGCACGCGGGTCGTGAAGGGTATCGTTCACCAATTCTGCCTTTCCCGTCTTCGCCACAAACCCCGTTATTCCTGACTCGATCGAGAACTCCTCAGCCATGATTTCTTTGGCGTATGGGCCTCTTGACATCGTTGGCTGCAACGTCTTCTTCTCATGGTTCAGTTTGTAGAACGTTATTCCGTCGCACCAGACAACGTCACGGAGTTTGTCGGCGACGAGGTCGTACACGCTGCTTGTGTCGATTTGCCTCTGCATAGTGAGCGCCGTCTCGAGGAGAGCGAGCTGGGAGTGCACTCTCTGGTTCAGCGAAGACAACAGGTTCGCGTTCTCCAATGCGATCGCCGCATGATCAGCCAGCGAGGACAGGAATAGCATGTCGCTCTTCGTGAACGGCCTCCCGCCAAGCTTGTTATATACATTGATAACACCGATCCCGCGACCTTCGATCATCAGCGGAGCGCTCATTATCGACCTGATACCGAACATCTCGGCATCCTCATCGATCGCGTCCGGGTCTGTAAGATAGTCGTTGACGACTTCAGTCTTGAGAGACTTCAGGGCTCTTCCAGACACCCCGGTGTTCGAGAGGAATGCTTTGGATTGAAGGAGATCCTTGCTCAGTTTGTATGAAGCGACGAAGGAAAAAGCGCCAGATGACTCACTTTCCACCAGACCAACAGCTGCCTTCTCCGCCTTCAGGAGTGCGGCTGCGTCCCTTGCGACCTGATCGAGGACGACTTTCGGTTCAAGCCTGTACGAAATCTGTTTGCTTATCCTGTCAAGCACGGACAGAGCGACCTCGCGCTCCTTTGATTCGGTGTAGACCCTTGCGTTCGTGATGGACGTTGCCAGCATATCCGCCAACATCTCGATCGTGTTGACGTCGTTCCTGGTGAAAGCGTCCTTCAGCTCGCTCTGGACATCCAGGATGCCGAGGATCTCTCCCCTGAAAGTGACTGGCAC
>JBASRQ010000174.1:0-3318 GCA_049273895.1 Thermoplasmata archaeon | reverse complement strand
GTACCGAACCCGCGAGGAGATTTCCTCGATCCCGATAGGAAAGATCCTGGAGGTCCTGGCAGACGACCCAGCTTCTGAATCCGACATAAGGAGCTGGGCGAAACACGCGGGGCAGGAACTGCTCTCGGTTGAGAGGGTCGCCGGCCACTTCAGGTTCCTAGTGAAGAGAACAACATAGGAGAGAGAACAATGGCGAAGAAGATACTGTATGTTCAGACATCGGGGACGGACACCCCGGAGAGATTGTATGCGCCGTTCATACTAGCAACGACGGCGAGAGCAATGGGCATCGATGCGACTGTCTACTTCCTGGGGAAGGGAGTCACCGCTGTCATGAAAGGAAACGCAGCGAAGATAAAGCTCGGGACCTTCCCGACGGTCAAGCAGGTCATGGACCAGGCTGCCAAGGAAGGCGTCAAGATGCTGATCTGCGGCCAGAGCTGCCAGATGCTGGGCCTGAAGGGCGCTCCCGAGGAGTTTGAGGACCCGGCGAAGGTCGTGGGGGCTGCGACGCTCAACGACCTGTTGCTCGAGGCAGATGCGGTGCTAAGCTTTTAGGAAGCCGCGGGCATCTATCTCCGCACAGGGGAATAGGACATGTCATATCAGGCGAGCGGAGCGAAGAAAAGGATCTACATGGATTATTCAGCGGCAACGCCGGTTGATGAGCGCGTGCTCGCTGCCATGATGCCGTACTACACTGAGAAGTTCGGCAACCCCTCGTCGCTCCACAACGCGGGGAGAGAGCCTAGGAAGGCCATGGAGGAAGCCAGGTCAAAGGTCGCGAGCCTGTTCAACGCAAAGCGGAAGGAGGAGATCATATTCACATCGAATGGCACCGAATCGAACAACATCGGCATCAAGGGCGTCGCGATGCGGATGAAAGGCGATGGGAAGCACATCATCACCTCCGCAATCGAGCACATCTCGGTCCTGAACATCATGAAGTATCTCGAGAAGAACGGGTTCGAGATAACTTACATCCCGCCAACTGGGGACGGTTTCGTGGAACTCCAGAAGCTCGAGCAGGCCATCAGGAAGGACACAGCGCTCGTATCGATCATGTACGCTAACAACGAGATTGGCACGCTGCAGCCGATAGACGAGATCGGCAAGCTGCTCGAAGAAAAGGACATATTCTTCCACGTCGACGCCGTCGCCGCTGCGGGGAAGGTGCCGATAGATGTCCAGAAGTCCAAGATCGACCTTCTCTCAGTTTCATCAAACGACTTAGGCGGGCCTAAGGGTGCGGGCGCCCTCTACGTGAAGGACGGGACTCGGATAGAGGCTGTGAACCAGGGGGGAGGACAGGAGCGAGGGTTGAGATCCGGTTCGGAGGACATACCAACAATAGTCGGCTTCGGGACTGCTGCTGAGATCGCGAGGAACGAGTTGCCAGCTGAGGGAGACCGCCTGAAAGGACTCAGGGACAAGCTCATCAGAGGCATCCTCGATGGCATCGAGGACTCCTATCTCAACGGTCATCCGATCAAGCGCTTGCCGAACAACGCGAACTTCAGGTTCAGGTATGTGGAGGGCGAGTCGATGCTGCTGAACCTCGACATGGCGGGGATATCGGTCTCCTCAAGCTCGCCATGCACATCCAAGAGCCTCCTGCCGTCCCATGTTCTCCTCGCATGCGAAATCCCCACTGAGGAGGCTCAGAGCGCGGTCCAGTTCACCCTCGGCAGATCGAACACAGAAGATGAGATAGACCATGTTTTGGAAGTCTTCCCGGGCATCATAAAGAAGCTAAGGGCGATGTCCCCGTTCAGCCCCGCGAACCTCGCGGAGATGAGATCGACCGCGGGGCACAGGGAGAAGGAAGATCATCACCATATCGAGGAGTGAAGTCCCTATCGGTGTTTCCCGAATCCTCGCATGCGCACGGGTCGGCGCGCGCGTTTCCTGCGACCATAAATAACTTCGCACCAGTTGTACAAAGCCAGTGAATAATGTACAAAAAGCTATATATATACTACCTCATTAATGGAACAGGATGGGATAGCGTATGAAAAATAGGATTGTAAGTATAGCGCTGGCGCTTAGCCTGCTCGCAATGGTTTTTGCGGCGCTCCCTACGAGCGCACAAGTGAGCTATACGGGCAGTGTAGAAACGACAGACGACACAGGCAACCTAAAGGATACCTACATCCAAGGTCAGCCGGTCTACGTGATCGTCGAGGTGAAGTACCAAGGAGTTTGGTCGGACGAGCCCATACAAGTACGTTTGGAGTCCGCGTCCGGAAGTACTTTGAACTCTTTCAACACGAACTCGAACGATCCTGCGGTAGGCTGGTATAACAGCACCGAAGCCTTAGTCCAACTGACCCTGGCGACCGGGGCTGGGATTGCCGGAGACCTCGCTTCTTACTATGTCGTGGTCTATGAACGGAACACCTTCACAGAAGTCGCAAGAACCACGATAATAGTGAAGAAGGAGAGTTTCTCGCTGGACCCGCCAAATGGGCCATCGCTCTACTACTACCCAGGTCAGACAGTGAATGCGAAGCTCATCACGACACACACCACAGACATGTTCTACGTGCACACGGTCAACGAAACTGACGTCACGATGCCGAACATGAACTGGACAGCACTCATCGCCCCAGACGGCTGGTGGGAGCATTCGTTCACATTAGCATCCAGCTTCCCTGACGGCACATACAGAATGCGGGTGAGGGATTCGACTACGAACGACCTCTGGTACCAGCAGACATTCAATGTCCAGAAGTACGTTTTCGATGTGTCCACAAACAGATACTTCTACCTGCCAGGAGAGACCGCCATAATACAGTACATGACAATGAACGTGGCGACCTTCACAGAAGAGACGGGAGTGACAATAACCTACAGTGCGATGTGGTACAACTCGTCCGGGAACGCGACATGGGAGAACGCGACGCTTGCAGGATCCTCTGGCACTCAGCAATTCCTGATACCAACTGACATTGCGATGTGGCAGAATGTCGACATTATCTACTGGGCCAACGAAACTGGAAGGAGCTCATCCGCTAGCATCACGCTGCACTTCGCGATGATTGACGGGCAAGTGGCAGTCGCACTCGCGTCCTACGTACCCGGTGACACGGTCGTTGTGACGGTGTCCGCCTACCTGGGCATGGATGTGTTGCCAGGCGCTGCGGTTGACATCTCGATCCTGGTGAACGGAACGGCGATCGAGGCCTACGGTTCGACGAATCTGACAACCGATCTGCAAGGCGAGGTCACGCACACATTCAAGCTCGTTGACGCAGCCGCGAAGGGGACCTATGTTGTGAGCGCGGAGATCAGCAAGGTGGGCTTCTCGACAACTGT
>JBASRQ010000170.1:0-11997 GCA_049273895.1 Thermoplasmata archaeon | reverse complement strand
GGACAAGGCCGCGGAAGAGGCGCTCCAGATGCTCCTCAAGAAAGGGAAGATCGAGATCCGCTAGATTCTACTTCTTTGGTCTGCGCCTGAACACCAGGATGGATGCGGTCGGCTCGACCGTGACGACGGCGCGCTTGCCCGGGAGAGTCTTTTGCTCCGCAGGTTCCTTTGGCTTCTTCGGTTTCGACCGCGCTCTCGGTCTTCTCCGCGTCCAGAGCCTGCCTCTCGCCTTCGGTTCTGCTTCCTCAGCCTCTTCCGGGGGACCTCTGAAAACTGCTCCGCACTTCGGACATGTCTCCGCGGAGAATTGAACGTCCTCGCCGCATATAGGGCAGTCGAACGAGGCAGTCTCGAACGGAAGGTCGCATTGAGGGCACTTCGTCTCGGTGCCGGCCAGCGGATGGCCGCAGCCAGGGCATTTGATCTGGACCTTCTGAGGCTGCGCTGCTCCGGATGCACGAGGGTGCCCTTTCGTCTGCTTGGCCTTTGCGACTTCGACCGGCTGCTTTAGCGGCTCAGGCATCTTCTCGGGGGCCTTTCCTTTGGACACGTAGATCTGCTTCTTGCCAACGGTCTTGAAATGGACGTGATCCGTCTCCATGAGCAGAGCCAAGGGCAGGATGAGATCCCGCTCCCTGAGACTGGTCAGTTCCTTGAGCGTGTCGAGGGACGCGCCATCGGGCTCTTCGGTTGCTTTCAGAATCGACTGGATGACGGCGTTGATATCGATATGTTCCTTGCCAGGGAGCACCTGGAGTTCAGTCCTCTGCTCCACGATGTTCTTGAGAAACTCCTTGGACCTCCTCACGAAGTTGGTGGGGTCCTGGTCGAGGAGCTGCCTCAGGTAGCCGGTGTCGAGCCCGAACTGCTCCCAGCCAGCGATCTGGTCCATGCACATGCTCCTGAAGAACTCCTTGTGGATTCCCTCGCTAGCCTGCTCGCTCTTCGGCCTGAGCTCGAGGGCCGCTTGATAGTGATGAAGGGCGTCGCTGCTGTGTCCGAGCTTAGAGAACAAACGCGCGGCGTTGATGTGCGCATCGAACGGGTCCGGCAGGTAGCCCACGGCCTTGTCGAAGCAGATTAGGGCGTCCTCATACATCTTGAGCGTCTGGTAGACCGCGCCCTTGTTGTTCCAGGCGTAGCCGTTCGTCGCGTCGACCTTCAGGGCCTTGTCGAATGCCTCAAGGGCTGCCTCCTGCTTTCCCTCGAAGGCAAGCATATTGCCCAGGTGGCACCAGGACGTGCTGTCCTTCGGGTCGATCTTCAGGGCGGTGTCGTAATGCACCATCGCCTTCTGATAGTCCTTCATTCGATACAACGCATCTGCCTTCAGGCTCCACGGAAGAGCGAACCTGTCCTCGATTCCGACTCTGGAGCACTGCCTGATGGCGGTCTCGGACTGCTTCAACGCACCCGCATAGTCTCCCTGCTCGATGAGGTTGTTAGCAGTTCTTAGCCTGCGCCAAAGAAAGATATAGACGCGCTCGCGCCAGACATACATCATGAGAGGAAGGAACGAGAATGTCATCCCTATGAACGCGAGCGCCCTATCGTAAGGCGAGTAGTTCCCCGAGGCGATTATTCCCACCTGCTCGTGGAATGCGAGAAGGAAGATGGCCATGGCCCCGATGAGCCACGCGCCGACGAACCCGTCCCTGGTCTCCATGTACTGTATCGACAAGAGGGATAAGGACATGCCAGGCACCAGAAGAACAAGATTGAGGAATGTGAATGGATATCCGCCAGGCGGACTCCTTGCATACCCGAAGGCCTCATGGACAGGGACCATGATCATGATCACGATGCCCGTGCCGTAGAGCATCAGCCTGAGGCTCTCACGCATGTCGAATCCGCGGCCTCCGAGTAGCATCAGGAGGAAGCCGTACAGGAGCGATATGCTGAGGGGGATGGCCCAGCCCCCGAGCGACTTGTTCCAGTAGGCCAGTGCTAGGCCGCTGAAACAAAAAGCTACAAATCCGACAACGCCGAGGACCGGCCTTGGAATGGGGAGGCTGAATTCCACTGGACCGTTTCTATTGGACGAGAGCAGCATCACCATGCCGAAGAATATGAACACGCCGCTCACGATGAAGACGTAGGCGTTGTAGACATCCCAATTGCCGTACCATATCCTCTGGCTCGCAAAGAACTCGATCGACGCAGCAACTAGCACAGAACCGTATAGCAGAAGCACGAAGAGCCTCGGGCCACCTACCAGCGGAACGAACGGTTTCTCAGCTTCTGACTGCTCGCCGAAGGCCCTCAGCATGTTGGAAATCGAGATACCGTTTGCCGAGGGAGTACTTGAATCGGATTCCTTCGCTGGAGCCATGTCGTACGTCCCCTTTATCCATCCCTCGATTCCCCAGGGCGCCTCGCCCTCCGAATGGCAATCAACAGTATTGGTACTATCGCTATCGGCAGCACCAGATGCTCGAACTCAGGTATCGGCCTCTGGCCCTGGTTGATGGCGCCTGGCGTCGGGGTCATTGTCGCCCAGCTCGAGTACGGAGCGTCGCCGACTCTTCCATATGACCTCTCCCTCCAGGCAGGGGTCGTCACATTGTCCACCCAGTTTCCTGAGGAGTCCGTTAGCCAATAATAACGATTTCTCCCGAATTCCATGCCCGTCAGAACGTAGAATTGCCCTGGTTGCACAGTCACCGAGGGGAAGGTGTAAACGAGCCTTCCATTACCTCCTGGCGGCGGCGGACCACCGGTATACAGCCTCCACCCCCCGATGTTGATCGGAGCCGGGCCGGTATTGTACAGCTCGAGCCAGTCAGTGCGGCCCCAGTTGCTGTAGATCTCATTGATGACAATGCCGCCGAACGCTCTCATAGCTGTCAGTCTCGCGGAAAGCGGAAACGCAATCTGGTCCTGGCGACTACTCCAATCCTGGGCGAGCATGGTGATCGCATAAGTGCCGTCAGGAACGAGACCGAGCGTCGCATATGTCGAGCTTAGCTCCAATTGGTACGAATCGATTGCGGCTTTGACGAGCCCAATCTCGGCCCAGCCACCACGGACATATCTGTACGCCATGCTCGAGAGGATCGAGTTGCCCTTGCCGACCACGGCAATCGAGATCTCCGAGCCGCCTACGTAGTAGCCAGTGCTCGGGTTGTGATCGGAGTCTATGAAGACGAACGCAAAATCCGCTCCGAACATGTGCTCAGTGATGTTAGTGACGTTCTGAGCAGGAGGACCTGGCACGACGAACCTGACCATGCTGGCAGGAACACTCGAGCCGCCGAGCATCGTGCCGTTCACAGACATGTAGAACGAAACTGTATCGAGAGAGGATGCGACTTTGACGACAGAGATGTCCACATCGCCGCTCGTGTTGTCCTTGGTCCTGCTCGAGTATGCGTCATTGAGCCTATCCAGTATGGGTATCCTCGGAATCCAATCACCGAACGCTCCGTCGATTGCTATCTTTCTTGGATAGTCTCCTATGTATGCGACTTTGGAGCCTGTCTGAACGGAATGAACCACCCATGTGACGTTTCTGTCCACCTTGATCGCGTTGGTTTCGTTCAGTTGAACGCCGAAGGATTCTTCAGAAGATGATGTCGACAGGGTCGCAACGATGTCGATGCTGCGGTCCTTGCCGCCAACCATTAGCGGCGTGTCGAACTGCAGGGATTCACGGTCTGACGTCCCAAGAACCTTGTCCCCCTCGACTGCCGAAATCGAGACCGGAGTGGTATTGCCCAGGAACTCGAAATTGAAGCCCTGGACCGAGGCCTTGGGACCCTTCGCAGTGATGTTGATTGTGAGAACACGCTGATCCGGGGCGATAGAGAGAACCGAAGGCATGTTGAAGTCCTCTGTGGCCTCGAGAGCAGAGCCCTTAGTGCGGAAGTTCACGTCGGACCAGTCGTTCGAGATGTTCGTGTGCCTCGCGCAGATGGCCACTCTAGAGTTCTCGCCTACGATTATCGAGCTGCCAATCTCTATCTCGCCACCATACAGCGCAGCATTCGCAGCCGAAACGAACTTGAAGCCCGAGAAATCAAGCCGGGTCGCCGTAGGATCGAACGCGTAGGAGTCTGCTGCGATCACGCTCTTGTTCCAGCCGACCACGGTCACGAGTGCGTCTGCTCCGAGCGCGCGGACCGAATAGCCACTCATCGGGTTGTTGTCCCTGTCGATGAAGATGTAGAACCCGTCCGCACCGTTGTCCCTTCCTTCGAGGATCTTGCCTTCGGTCGCTATGTAGAAGAAGCTGCCTCGGCTGTCGTATTTCATGGCATATGCGGTCAGGGCGATGTCCGGGTTGGTGGAGTCTGGCACCTCTTTGTAGATCTGAGCCTTGTGCCAATCCGTGAAGTAGCCATCTATCTGGATCGTGGCCCTCGGGAAGGCGTATACAAGCGCGTAGGGGATCGAGACGACGATGGCCACGAGAATGACGATCACCACGAGCTTCTTTACGATATCGACTCTCGTCCTAGCTATGCGCCTCTGCTGGTACGACAATCTGAAGCCATTGATCGCACCGGACCCGTTGACGAAACCATTCGTTTTGCCCTTGGTCTTTGAACCACCGTTGGTAAGGCCTTGCGTGATCCCGTTGATGAAGCCGTATAAGATCCCGTTCGTGCGTCCGTTGGTCCTGCCATTGGTACGCCCGTTGGTGCGTCCATTCGTCCGACCGTTGGTTCGTCCGTTCGTACGGCCATTTGTCTTGCCGTTCGTCCGACCATTTGTGCGGCCGTTGGTCATGCCCTGGAAGAGGTTGCTCGCGGTCCTCCCGAGCCCGTTGACCTTGCCTTTGCCAGAATCAGGACTTGAGAAGTGAAGGCCGTTGGTGAGACCCTTCTGGTCTAGGACAGCGTCTGCTCTGTCCCTCTCGGGGTTTCTGCTCTCGGGCACGATCCTTCCTCTCTATTCGCATGGCGCTTGGCACCGCTCTTGGGGAGGCTTTCCCCCCTCTAGCGCTATCCAGCCCTATTGTACAAGGACCGCCCTCAAAAGCACGGTAGCCTGACTAACGCATGCTCATTCGTTTATATAAATAGCATTTGCGGCGTTGGCTATAATACCCTTTCTCTAATCACGTCAAAACGCGAAATGAGGCCTGGCCAAGGTCTATATATTAAAAGAGCAGCAGGGCCCAAGTACCCAGGAATCAGGATCCGCTCTCCGCACATGGGCCGGCCTGGCGGAGCGATAAATGCGAGAAGGAATGGGTTTCTCAGGTTTGGCAGAACCTGCGCCTAGATGACGTTCGTGACGGCCCAGTCGCCGAATGCGAGCATCGCGTTGCCGTTCGTTTCGAGCATCGACTCGAGCGAGATGACATCGCCTATCTGGTAGTGCGCGGACAGGTTCGTCGCAGACGAGACCGTTATCGAGAACATGCCGTGGTCGACATGGAGCCAGTTAGAATCGCCCGCGATGGGAACATAGAACGATGTGCCCGCGCCCTCGTACGGAGAGCT
This sequence comes from Thermoplasmata archaeon, assembly GCA_049273895.1. Taxonomy (GTDB): domain Archaea; phylum Thermoplasmatota; class Thermoplasmata; order UBA10834; family UBA10834; genus COMBO-56-21. The sequence continues at coordinate 6,547 of JBASRQ010000170.1, read as the reverse complement.
CCACTTGTCACCCATGTACACGAACCACAGCGTCGTTATGTAGACGGAGGTCTGGCTTATCGTCCTCTTGTAGTACGTCATGTCCACAATCGAGTCGCTGACTGCCTTCTTGTCGCCCGAGTGCCAGCCAGCGGGCAGCTCCAGCCGCTGGTCGTGATTCGCATCTCCAGTGTAGTCGAGCTTGTCGAACAGACTGGTGAAGCCGCCTGCCCGCCGCAGGCCCCCGCCCGCGGCCACCATGACGAACGCCACCACGAGAGCGGCGACGACCACTAACGAGACCATTATCGCGATGATCTTTTTCTCCATCCTGCTTCACTCCTTTTCATTGTGTTGACGTCTGCAGAAGAGGTGAATCTGCCCGTGCGAAGAACGCACTACAATAGCTGACCCATCCCTTCGGCTTTCGCTCTCAATATATCGGGGTTTGAGTATATAATTATTTGGTCAGCCAATTCGAAACGGACTGGCGAGTTTGCGGTCAGAATCCCTTCCAAGTCGTAGACTTGGAAAAGGTCCGCCCGTCCGTTTCAGAGAAATGATTCAGGGGTTCCCATCAGACCCCGAAGCGTCTTCAGGCCGTCTCCCCCACCACACCGAGCAATATGGTCTCGGCCGATGACGCTCGAAAAGCGTAATCGCACGCATGATATTTCAAACATCGTAAGGATAGAACAGAAGGAATTGGTTTGAGAGAGGTTTGGTCGCTTCAGGCGGCTACGTTTCTCGCCATCATCTTCTGGCCCATGAACATGACCAGAACCCCGACGATCAGTATCCCGACGAACGCGCCTCCGACGCCGACGCTTGAGTCTTGCAGGGCACTGTTGATCGGGTTCCAGAGCATGATGAGCACGAGCGCGATTATCCCGAACAGGAATATCGACAGCGACATCCCAGGGAGCATGCGCGGAAGCTTCCTTCCGCCGCCAAGGGCCTTCTTGACCAGCATGAACACGAGCAGGCCGGCGACGATGACGACAACGGGAATCGCGACGAACATACCCAGGTTGTCCTTTATCGGCGGGACCCAAGACCAATACCAGTCGATCATGAATGCGACCTGAGAGCCCAGGATGCCGAGTATGATCAGTGCGACCCCGATGACCCTGAGATCCGTGATGTTCGTCGGGGCTTCTATCTCCGCGAGGGCCCTCTCCTCCGCAGTAGCCTCGGGGGCCTCCTCGACCTCAGCAGCTCTAGCGGGCTTGGACTTGACGGGGACTTGCTTCTCCTCGACCTCGATGACCTCCTCGACCTCCTCTTCCTCGAACTCTGCGCCGCAGTACGGGCACGAGGAGACGTCGAGGCTGACCGACTTGCCACAGATGGGGCACTCAGCGGTCTCCTCCCTCTCAACGGCTTCTTCCGCGGGTGCGGCCTCTGCCTCAAGCTCCTCCTCTTCGAACTCCGCACCACAGTGAGGACACGAGGCGACATCCAAGCCGACGGGCTTGCCGCAGACCGGACACGTGACTTCTTCCTCTTCCTCCTCGACGACATTCTTCTTCTTGGCCATCTAAGCACCTACCCAAATGCACAGTGGAAATCGCGACAATTCCGGACTTGGGATTGAACATTGGATTGGCTCTTTAAAAACATTGCTACTGAGCATGGCTGAATGCCGCGCTCCAGTAGCAAGCAGACCTTCCAGCCAGACGCACGAAAAAGCGTACTGACTCGCGCGGCGAACACTCCACAAACACATATACCCCTGAATTGTCTCTACCGACGGATGACTAAGCCCTTGGAGTCAGAACCTGGCTCACTGGATAGGTTCATCAACTTCCTCGAGACGGACAACGGCCAGAGGGTCGGTATATCCGTGTTCTCAGTCGTCGCGACCCTAGTCCTGTTGGCGTTCCCCGGGGGCATGCTTGCCTATGCTTTCGGAATCCCGTTCATGTTCTTCATCCCGGGCTTCGCAGTGGTCAGGCTCTTCTTCTGGAAAGGAACAACCCCAGAGGCCAAATTCGTGCTCAGCATGGGCATCAGCATACTGGTCGTGATCCTGCTCGGCCTTCTGCTCGTGCTCACTCCGATAGGCCTCGACTCGACGACCACAAGGGCTTCACTCGTTGTGTTCGCCCTCGCCGCTGTGGCGATCGAGACCTTCTGGCTCAATGCCGGCAGAGGCGAGGTGAAGAAGCAAGTGCCCGAGAGGCTTCCGAAGCCTGAGCGCGTCGACAAGGTAGTTGTGGCGATGCTCGCAACCGCGCTCATAGTCTCAGCAATCTCGCTCGGGCTGATCGTTACTGCGAAATATCCGTCGAGAACTTACTTCGCGGTGACGGACGAGGATGGCCAAGTCATAACGAATGCGACCTGGACAGAGGGGACCAATCTCACGCTATTGGTCCACATGAAGAACGGGGAGAATGGCCCAAGGAACTTCACCATGCTCGCCTATGGCGTCAGCTCAGGCTTCTACACCACCCAAACCTTCAACCGTGTCCTTCAGAAGAGCGAGGTGTGGAATCAAACTGTTTCTTTCAACCTGACCCAGGCGGGATATTCGCGACTGGACTTCGACCTCTACATCCAGGACGGGCAGGAGCCTCCTTATCACTACGGGAACCTGCATATCTGGATCAGAGTCTTAGCGCCTTGACATCAGTCATCCTTCAGGGCGTCGCTCTGGGGCTGCTCGGCAAGCTCCTCCTCAAGTCCTTTGATCGATCGAATCGCGGTCTCTCGGACAGCGATCGTCGTTGATGCGAGCGCGCTCACAACGCTGATTGCCACTGTCCCAAGCAGGACCAATACGAGGAGTCCTGTGTTCAAATCGAGCGCGAACTCGTGCCCGAACAAGAAGAACAGGCCGGAACGCGAGAGCCGGTCCGCCACGATGATACCGAGAGCGATTCCTATCGCAGCGCCCGCAAGCGCGTTCTCCAGAGCCTGGGGGAAGACCATGCTCCTTACGGCTGATTTTGACGCCCCGATGGTCTTGAGGACTCCGAGCCGCCGTCGGCTCTCTCGAATCTCCTTTGAGAACACCGAGGTCACGGCAAGGAGTGCAAGCAGGGCAGAAACTGTCCCCACAGCGAAGAGCGCCACCGCGACATTGCCCTGCGATATCTTTGCGGCCTGGTAGATCGGGATCGAAGCTGACGTGGACAGAGAGCTAGAGCCGCTGAACCTGATCACGAACTGGACGAGGTCCGGGTTCTCGGCGAACCATGACTCGACCACTAACTGCCTGGCGAATGAGCCGACTTGCAGAGTCCTAGTGCCAGTGTCGAGGCCCACCAATGTGAACACGAGTGTCTCGGACGAAATGCCGGAAAGGTTGGCGGTCCTTGTGAGGATCTCGAGATTGTCGACATACACGACCACATCGAGCGAGCCACCCACAGTCCCGTCGTTCTCCACAGTGACGACCCCAGTCACTGCCTCAGAGGACTTGATTGTCGTCGGTGAGATAGAGAAGGATGCTATCACCGGGACAAATGCGTGCGGGAACTGAGAAGGGTCCACGACGCGCGCAGAGGTTGTGCCCTCCGAAAATCCAGACAGAGTCGCAGTGATCTCGAATTCACCCGTTGCGTTTGCTGTGAACATCGCCTTTCCTTGGCTGTCTGCGGTTGCGGTCTGGAAATTGAACCTTACGAGTGATTGAGGGGCTGGCTGTCCGGTGTATTCCGTGACCGTGACATTGAATGTCTGTCCAAGCATAACGCGCGAGGGGGCCGCGACATCGAGATACGGTTCGACCACAGAGTAGTTGGCCCAGAGCCTGACAGGGAACTCGCCTGACACGATCACTTGGATGCTGTGCGATCCGACTGCTTCAGATACGAAGGTGCGCTGGACCGTCTCTGATGCAGAGGCGTTCAGCTCAACGGCCACTTCGGCAAGCACCCTGCCCAGCTCAGTGTATGTGATTGTTGCCCTTCCTGCTTCGGAACCCCAGTTTCGAACGCTGACGCTAACGGTCAAAGGCTCCCCCTTGCCGACTTGAGCCTTCGACGTCTGCAAGTCGAACAAAGCAAACCTCGCAGCTTGGGGTGACAAGAGGCCTGAGAGCCATCCAGGCTGAGAGGTCGAGACTCTGATGACCGATACTTCTCCCTCGGGCATGCCGGCGAGGAATCTTGCTGCGTCGAGCGTGATCAGAAGCTCGTCGTCAAGCGGAGAGTTGCTCTCGAACGAGCCAACGATTCTTAGGAAGTGAATCTTGGAGCTGTAGCTGCCGACCACGGGTATCGTATAGGGAAGATGTATCCCGAGACGCCCCAGCAAGCGATCGCCGACCAGAGCACTGTCGATGGCGCCTGGGTCTCCTCCGGCAGCCAATTCGAATTTGGAGAAGACAGGCCCGGTCCTGTTCAGCCTCTCCAGGTCGACACCCCTCAGCACAAATGAATGGCCGTTCCATGAAGAGAACGCGAATATCTCGGGGCTGACACCAGTGATGTTCCCCATCGCTTCGAGAGACGGCAACATGTCTACGCTGACGTGGCTTGAGAATATCGTCGGGGCGTTCGCCTCGGAGATGACGAAGCCTTCTCCCGCAGCGAAAGATGCAGGCGCGGACCGCAGGCCAGATAGCACCGACGTTGTCGCTGTGAAGATCATGATGGAGAGAGCGATCACCACTATCACTCTCGGCCGGATCAGGATAATGTCGTCACCTCCTTGAGGTCCTCGACAGGTGATGAGAACGTCATCTTCACCGTGGGAATGAGCGCGCCAGCAACTCCCGCGCCCACGGTCACGAGGAACGAGAGGATAAGAAGGGACTCGCTCGACTTGATGAGGAACACCGAGGTGAACATGGAAGACGCCATGGTCGAGATCCCGTAGGACAGGACTATGCCGAGCGCCAGTCCGAGCAACCCTCCCCACGCACTGATGATCAGAGCGCTGGCCAGAAGGTAGAACATAATCCGCCGTCTCCCCGCGCCCACGGTCTTGATGATGCCGATGTCGTGCCTTCGGTCAGCGGTCTCAGTCCCGATGAAGCTGAATGCCAGGACGGCTATGACGAAAGCAGACGGGATCAGAGCCCAATTGGCGTCGTCCTCGATCTCTTTCACTCCTGAGTCGAGGAACTCGATGATCCCGACAAGTGGCTGAAGTGAGAACCCTGTGGATTCAAGGTAGGCTTTTCCAGCTTGCGTGAGGTCTTTGGCGACGATGAAATTGAATCCACCAGGATGCTGTGTGAGATTACCGAGAAGCTCGAGGCTGCCAAACGCCCAGCTAGACGGAAATATGGATGAAGAGAAGACCCCGGTCACCGTCGCGTTCACAACGCCCTGGGCCTCAAGGACGATCTGACCCGAAAGGGGACAATCCTGACCCTTGAGTATCTCGCTCCCAGAAACGATATGCTTCTCTGGAAGAACGAGGCGCTGGTCGTCAATCGCGAACAGGTCCGCCAAGGTTCCATCAGGGACCGTATGAGCTTCGGCGAAGACGCCAAACGCGGACCTATCAGCGATCTCGATGACGGAGGACTCAGTGAAGAACTCAAGACCTGAAGGACCGGACTTCGTGGCAAGATAGTAGTCCGACGTGAAGTTGCTCTGCAAAGCATCCATCGAGGTCCTCAGGCCGCCGACAATCGAGAAGCTTGCGACTATGAACATGGTGCAAAGCGCAATGCCCAAGCTGGTAGACCTGGCGCGCGACCCGAATCTGAACAGTGGGAGAGAACGCATCTGTGACCGCCGGAAAATGGCGTGCGACACGATATATAGGTTCGCTGACTAGCTCAGTCAGCTGATGGAATCGGCGACGAGGGAAACGAGCTCAGCGATTTCCATGTTGACTCCCGCGACCTTGACCCCTCCAGTGAGGTTCGTCACGCAGAACGGACACGATGACACGAGCATCTCGGCGCCGATGTCATGGGCTTCCTTGACCCTGATCGATGCGATGTACTCTGCGCGGTCGTTGAACTGGATCTTGTAGCCTCCGCCAGCGCCACAGCACTGCGAGTTGTATCTGTTGTGCGGGAGCTCGAGGAAGGTCGAGCTCGGGAATGCCTTGAGGATCCTTCTGGGCTCCTCGAAGATCCCGTGATGACGACCGATATGGCACGGGTCGTGATAGGCGATTTTCTTGGGCAATGGCTTCTTCAATACCAGCTCCTTGTCCGCAATGAGCTTGTCGATGAACTGAGTCAAGTGGAAGAGCTCGAAATCCAGCTTACCAGCGTATTTCGGATAGTTGTGCTTTAGCGTCATGAAGCAGCCCGCGCACGCTGTTACGACCGTGCTCACATTCCGCTTCTCGAACTCCCTGAGGTTGTGCTTCACGAGACCGTCCTTCTCGTCGGTGACGATGTCAGTCTGTCCTGTCCGAATCAAGGGAGAACCGCAACACCATTCGTCCCTTCCCAGGACATCGTACTCGATGCCAGCAGCGTCAAGTACTCGAGTGGCATCCTGTGCGATCTTCTGTTGGCGATAGCTGGCGGTGCAGCCCGCGAAATAGAGCACGTCCGGATTCTTGGACCGCTTCGCAGTTCTTGGGATCCAGTTCTCCCTGTTCTCGTGCGGCTCGTCGTAGGGGTTATGCTTCGAGATCACCCGCG
>JBASRQ010000088.1:0-3488 GCA_049273895.1 Thermoplasmata archaeon | reverse complement strand
GCCGGAGACAGGGTATGACACTGTGAGGGTGACCTCCATGGGTATATTCGCGGACGCAGGCGTGAACATCCTGCCTGGCGCAGTAAGCAGCATAGTGCTGTCTCCTGCGAGCGCATCCGTGGTCGCTGGAGCAACCCATACAGTCGCGGCGACGGCACTGGACATCTTCGGGAACGAGATCTCTGGCGCCGCGTTGACTTGGAGCGTGGATGCTGAGATCGGAACGATAACGCAGGCGGGTGTGCTCACAGCAGCGACCGCCGTTGGCTCCGGCCTTGTCACGGTCACCTCCGGGTCTGTATCGGCTGCGGCCGAGGTGACAGTCGTTCCAGGACCGGTGGCTTCGATCACGGTGACACCAAGCGGGTTGAGCGTGGTTGCGGGAGGCATGGAATCGGTCGAAGTGATTGCATCGGACTCCCACGGGAACGTGGTCGAAGGTCTGGTGTACAGCTGGACCAGCACGATAGGTACTGTCGTCCCGGTTGACTCCTCCCACGCGGTGTTCATTGCTGGGAACGAAGCCGGCTCGGGCACCGTGACGGTCACCAACGGAAGCCACTCAACGCCGGTGAGCGCCACGGTCACAGCAGGTCCGCTGGCCTATATCGTTGTAGAGCCGACTGTTATAAGCGTGGATGCTGGTGCCAACGCATCCCTGACTGCGAAGGGTTATGACGCCTTCGGTAACGAGGTGTCTGGCCTGACCTTCGTGTGGACGCTCTCAGATCTGAGCCTCGGTGATATCGTGACTGCCGGAACTCACGCCGCAAACGCGACCTACGAGGCCTCCGGCGGAGGAAGCGGCACGATTACGGTCAGTTCTGGCGGGGTGTCTGCCCAGGTCGGCGTGTTGATCAAGGAGAAGACCGGGACGCTGGCGGCGGCGGCTCCGATACTCGCTTTGATTGCTATAGTCCTAGCGGTGGCGGTTATGCTCCTCGTGACCCTGATGCTGTGGCGCAGTCGGGGAGCCAAGAACACCTGAAATCGGCTGACCAAACCATTTTCTTCTCTTTTCTCTTTCCATTCCTTGACAACAGCGCATGCTCCTGCGATCACGTTGTTTGGCATTCTGGGAATGCAGAGCGAGGTGATACTGTCACATTCGTGCACGAAGGTTTCCAGCACGGGTCAATCACACCGGAGCTTCGAGATTGGCTGAGTGGGCCCAACCGGGCCCGAGCCTAACAAGAGCCAGAAGATGCTTCTGAGATTTCAATTCTCCCGTGATAGCTAGAGGCCATTGGCCCTCGAGCTTGCCATATTGATTCTGACCTCTGATTGGTATCCGAAGGCTCTTGTCCAGGAAGGGTGGTGATGCAGACGCTGGGTTTCCCCTTCTTGGTTGATGTGGGGATCGAGGAATCCCTGATCCTCAGGTCCTGTCAAGCTTCGACGCGTCACGATGAGGGAACAAAGGTTCGGATGATAGTCGGGTGACCGCCCCCTGTGACTGTCAACTTAGCACCTCCTCGATTCATGCGATTCAGTAGTCCAGACAGTAGAACTGCGTGAAGGCAAGCGTCCAGCGCCTGACGGAGTCCACGCTGGACCTGAAGGGGGAGGCGTTGCGGAAGCGCTTGGTCCTCGTCCGTCTCCTCAGACCATTTTGCTCTTTCTGTTCAGCAGATTGGGCACGTGCTCCCGCCAAGATTTGAACTTGGACGACTGGCCGAAAATCAATTCGAGGGAATGCTCGCGACTTGTCTGAAATCACCAGTCGCGTTTTCTCAACACCCTCAGCCTCCTTTCGTATCTTCGGCATTCAGTCGGGGCAATGAATTTGGCCCAAGTTATCCTGAACTGGTCTCGGGCGTCAATTCGTGTTTGACACAGATGGCAGGTCCTTCCATCCTTCGAGACTGTGGAACACCGGTACAGTTGCATGATGTCCACGCGAGTCAATCCTCACTCTGAGAGTCTCTTCGTGATTCTGATGGCCAGGAGAGTGATCCATCTGGATGGCCTCTCCTTCTGTCCGAAATCGAAGTCATGCCAGAACTCGTGAACGGATTCGGGCGTGAACCTACCTTCTTCGTCCTGTTTCGATCGAAGCAGTTTTACTATCTCCCCTCTCCGAAGCCTTTCTTTAGCAAGCTCAAACTGGGAGAGAACGTCCAGGTACTTCAGAATCTTGTAGTCGGTGAATGGGTACTTCAGCTTGTCCCAGTCGATCCCAATCTGACTGTCATGGCCAGCGTATTTCGTCTTTCCTCTGTTTCTCCAGCATCTAAGAAGGAAGTCCACCCCCCTCTCCGATACTTCGCTGTCTCGGAGCTCCGGAAACTGAGCCAAGGCGCCGAGGGCGAACATCGTCGCAAATGCGCAGCTCGGCTCTCTCTCCCTCGGGCCACCAATCTGTCCAGTCTCCTTGCACCAGAATCCACCATCTCTTCGCTGTCTTTGGACGAGCCAATCGCAGTGCCTCCGAACTCTCGGGTCTTCGAGAAGCCCGAGCTTCGCCAGTGCCTCGATGATGATGGCGCTGTGGCAATCGCCTGGTTTTGTCGGAGGACTCCAGCCGAAGCCTCCAGATTTCAGTCCTGTGCTGAGGAGGTATTCACAAGCCCTCCTGATTCTTCGGTCCTCGACGGTTAACCCGAAGTCTGCCAGCACAGGAAGCAACCAGAACGTGGTGCCTTTCGTAGGCCACCAGGTATGGATGTCCTTGGGGGCACCCCAATAGCCATGCTCGTTCAGACCAGCGAATATCTTCTTGATCAGAGGATGCTTTGGAATAGCCGCTCTCGCTTTTCTCGAGGCGGTGCTGTTCTCATCACTGTCCATGAGCCACGTCAACGTGCGGTAGACGACCCACGGCTCCCCATCCAACAACCAATGCATGAGATCCTTGTCAATAGCCATCTTCCGACTCATGTTCACCACTCGTTGTGGGACTTCCTGTGTTCCAAAACGCGCAACAATCCCATAGAACTTGGCTCTGAGAATGGGGAGAAGCTCCAACTGAAGGATCGTCCTTGTAGAATATGGAGTGGGCCCAACCGGATTTGAACCGGTGACCTACGCCGTGTAAGGGCGTTGTCATAACCGCTAGACCATGGGCCCTCGAAGCCAATGCCCTTCACTGCCTTAAAACATTCTCAGGGGCGAATTTGTCTGGAAGCGGTCTCGAAACCTCTGGCAAAGGCATTCAGGTTCTCGGGCACCCAGCGCTGAATGTTCATCTCTATCGCTTTCTCGAAGTGCCTTCTTTCGAGCCCAGTAATTCCGGTGCCCGCCAGCGCTCCCACCATCACGATGTTCGAGGACATTGGAACACCGGTCCCCTTGGCGATTTTGCTAGCGTCTATTGACAGGAACTTCTCTGCGACCTTCTCAACGATGGTCTTGACTTCCTCGATCGTGGGATACTTCAACCTCTGTGTCGAGACGCTCACCGGGATGATCCTCTCTGTCGATGTGACGACGGTCGTATTCCTGCTCGCCTTGCACAGAGCTCGAAGAGCCTCGAGAAGCTCGAATGA
>JBASRQ010000158.1:0-17867 GCA_049273895.1 Thermoplasmata archaeon | reverse complement strand
CAATAGGTCCGTGCTCGCCTTTCCTCCCCTATTGGCTTTTCCGAGGCTGGGGATTCTCAGGTACTATCTATCTACGATTTCAATACTGCAAAGGATTATCTATCGTCAACATGATGCTCGCGACAAGGTGACTGCTACGATAGACCAGCAAGCGTTGAAATTCTTGGAAGAGCTGACCAACTGCTTCGGCCCCTCTGGATTCGAGAGGGAACCTGCCAGGATCGTGAAGAACTACGTCTCCAGATTCTCCGACAGAGTGTACTCGGACAAGCTCGGCTCACTCATGTTTGAGAAAAAGGGGACCGCTGACATCCCAGTCGTTTTGGTGCCTGGGCACATAGACGAAGTCGGATTCATCATATCGTCGATACACAAGCTGGGATTCCTGACCTTCAATCCGCTCGGCGGATGGTTCGACCAGGTTCTGCTGGGCCAGAGAGTGCTCGTGAAGACCGACAAAGGAGTGGTCCCGGGAATAATCGCCGCCAAGCCACCGCATCTTCTGCCGGCCGAAGAGAGGAGCAAGGTTGTCGTCAAAGAGAAGATGTTCATTGACATCGGCGCCTCGAACGAAGAGGAAGCAAAGGCGATGGGTGTGAGGGTGGGGAATCCCGCGATTCCTGACTCCTGCTTCTCCACGATGCAGAAGAGGCTCTTCAAGGACGGCAAGAAAAAGGGTACGGACACAATCGCGATCGGAAAGGCATTCGACGACAGGATAGGCGCTTGGACCGCTGCGGAAGTGGTGAGGATCCTGGCTGAGAGGAAGATCAGCCATCCCAACAAGGTCATCGGGGCTGCGACTACGCAGGAGGAAGTTGGCCTTAGGGGCGCCCGCACGACTGCGTACATCGTGAAGCCAGATGTCTGCATAACCCTCGAAGTTGACATCGCGGGCGATGTGCCTGGAATCGAGGCGAACGAGGCTGCATCCAAGATGGGCTACGGTCCCACCCTAACGACCTTCGACAGTTCCATGATCCCCAACCAGGGTCTCGTCGAACTGGTAATCAAGACGGCCAAGCAGAAGAGAATCCCCATACAACTATCCCAAGTGAAGGGAGGCACTGACGCGGGCGTGATTCACATGGCGAACGCCGGATGCCCGAGCGTCGTGCTTGGCGTCCCGACGAGGCACATACACTCGCATGTCGGCCTTTTGAGCATGGAGGACGCCGAGAATTGCATCAAGCTCGTCATAGAACTCATTAGAAAGCTCGACAAGAAGACCGTTGCGGGCTTGACTGAGGTGTGAGCCAGGGGTTGCGCATGCCGTACACGCTCAGTCCTGGACTTCTCCGAGACCTCACTGAGGCGAAGGCGGCCCTTGCGCGGCATGGCATAGTCATAATTCGCACGATAGAGACTGAGCTTGAGCCCGCGATGATGGCCGAGGCGAAGGATTCCCTGGCATCTTCACCAAGGAAGCTGGCCCAGCTCAAGGACGAGGACCTGGACAGGTTCATGGAGGGTCTGAGGAAGGCCTCAATGAAGGCAGTTAAAGAACTTTCGGATCTTTACACGAGGCTGCTCTCGAAGCTCGGAACTGAGCACACCGTTGAGTTGTCAAAGGAGCTCGAGGGCATAGACCAGCTGTTCAAATGGGGCAGGATAGAGAAATCGGTCGAATCTGTGAACGAGATGCTTTCGGAGAAGGGGTTCAGGCCGATCGATATCGCCGGCCCGGAGGATCTTTCCGACGCCTTCAAGGTGGAGCTCGAGGAGAAGTGGAACTCAGCCTTCGCCAGGTTCAAGCTACTTGCGGAGCAAGCCGCTGAAGAGATTGGGCGACAGGATGCTGAGGGCCGCACGGCCCCCTCATCCGCAAGGCCGAAAGAACGCAGCGGCAAGAGGTAGCCAGCATGGCGGTTCTTTCGGACGCCGATATACTCGGTATGCTGGCCAATGGCTCGCTGAAGATCGAGGACTTCAACGAAAGCAACCTGACCCCCAACGGTTACGACGTTACCGTCGATGAGATATGGATCCCTTCGACCGATGAGAAGATCAGGGAGGGGACTGCTGTGGTGCCCGGGAGCTCCTGGTTCGTAGTGGGCACCAAGGAATACATGGTACTTCCTGAATTCTTGGTCGGAGAAATATGGATCAGGACCACCTGGGCAAGAAAAGGGATATTGTCCTCTTTTGGGAGAATCGATGCTGGTTTTAACGGAAATTTGACCTTTTCTGCTTACAATGTCTCGAACGGACCTGTCGAGGTTCCAATAGGAGACAGGTTCGCTCAGGTCGTGTTCGAGGAACTGCGCTCGCCGCCGAAGAGAGGCTACGAGCAGCGCTCGGGCAACTATCAGGGTCAGAGGGGAATAACCCTCCAACCGAAGAAATGTCAAAGGAACTGAAGGTCGAATCCGTAGAAGTTCATGGTCGGGGAGTAGCTCTTGACCTTCCTTCTGGCGAGCTCCTTCAGAATGCGCCCCTCTCGTCTCGCAGTATCGGCGATCTCATCCATTCGATGTTGGAGCTTGGGTTCCTCCGTGATCTCGTAGTAGTGAACGACCCCGCCGGGCTTCAGCATCTTGAGCGCATCGGCCACGTACTCGTTAGCGTCGTGCGGGAGATTCATGATGATCCTATCGGCCTTTTCGAGCTTTGAGATCTCCTCTCTGGCATCGCCGAGGATCGGTTTGACTGTTGAGACCTTGTTGAGGGACAGGTTCTCCTTCATGAAGTTGACCGCATCTGTGTTCTTGTCGATGGCATACACCACCTTCGGCGAGCGTGTCTTTGCGATCATGATCGAGAAGGGGCCGATGCCGGCGAACATGTCTATCACGACCTCCCCGGGCTGAACTTGCTTTGCAACGTTCTCCCGCTCGGTTGCAAGCCTCGGTGAGAAGAACACTTTGGAAACGTCCATCTTGAAAGTCATCCCATATTCCTTGTGCGTCGTCTCGGTGGTCTTTTCCCCCGCGACGACCTTAATCCTTCTCGTTCTGAACTCGTCCGCTATGCCGGAATCCATGCAGACTGTCCTGATTGACTTCTGAGTGGCGATGATCGCCCTCCCGATCTGGGACGCATATGGCGCGACCTCGTCGGCCATCTTCACGAGCGCGATCGACCCGAGCGTGTCGAAGGATGACGGCAGGTAAGGCCTCAACTCCTCCGGCAGGTCGACCAGCACGCGGTAGTCCGTGACCTGCTCCTCGGCTTCCTTGAAATCTGTGGTCTCGATTGGGAAACCCAGGTCTATCCGCTGAGTGACAGGCAGGTAGACGTTCTTGGCATCCGACTTTATCTGGACGCCCTTTCTGAGGATGCCCTTCTCCAATAGCCGCCGGCGGACAGGCTCGGCCTTCTTCTTCGGCACCACGACACAGAGAGAGTCCATCGAAGAAGCGAATCGACTTACGCGATAGATAAAGTCGCTGTCCGAGAAGAAAGAGTACTTTAGTTGGTCGGGCATTCTCAGGAAGATGGCTCCGGGAAAGGGCAGGCTGTCATTTGTCGGCCTCGGCCTGCATGACGAAAACGGGTTGACTCTGAGGGGTCTGGAGGAGATCGAGAAGGCCGATGTGGTCTTTGCAGAGGCCTACACATCCACCTTAGCAAAGGGTTCATTGGAGCGACTAGCGGCAAAGACTGGCCAAAGGATTGAATTGCTGGACAGAACCACGGTCGAGGAGGGCACCGTGGTGTTGGATGCCTGCATGAGCAAGAGAGGGGTCTTGCTCGTCGCAGGAGATCCGATGACCGCAACGACTCACATCGACCTGAGGCTCAGGGCACTCAAGCAGCACATAGACACAGCTGTCATCCACGGAGCATCCGTCCTAACAGCAGTTCCTGGACTGCTCGGACTGCAGCATTACAAGTTCGGGCGCACAACCACACTCCCGTTCACGCAGGAGGGATTCTCGCCCACAAGCCCTTACGACGTCATTTCCGACAACCTGTCCAGAGGGTTGCACACCCTCGTTCTGCTGGACATCGATGCTGAGAACCAGAGATTCATGACAGCCAACGAGGGCTTGAATCTGCTGAGGGACATGGAGAGACGCACTCGTAAGGGCGCGGTCTCTGATGACACGCTGGTGTGCGCTGTCGCTCGTGCGGGATCGCCGGACTGCATCGTGAGGGCAGGGAAAGTCAAGGAGCTGGTTTCTGTGGATTTCGGACCTCCATTACACACGCTGGTGGTGCCTGGCAAGTTGCATTTCATGGAGGAGGAGGCTCTCGAACTCCTCGCCTCCAAACGGAAGAGTTGATGCAAGGCGATTCTGACAGTCAGAGGTCCGTTATCCGCTCCTCAACCTTGAGTCCCTTGGAAGGCAGCCTCGCCAAGAACTTGTCCGCTGGAAGTTGCTCGGGCGCCAGGAATCCATGCTCTTTGACCTCGCCGGCAATTAGCATCTCAGCAGCCACCGCTCCCCCCGATCCCACGAGATAGCCAGTAGCATTGCTCTTGCAGATATCGTATGCCTTCTCGTGGGACATCATGGTCCACAGTTTGACCTTCCTTTTCACGCCATCCTTCACGCCAAGAACCTCGACAACGATCACGGCGTGCCCTTTCACCTTGCCGATGAGGTCCACTGGACGCGGCATCAGCGAGACCACGACATCCAGCGGCCTGACCTTTGCTCCCTTCACGTCCAAAGGCTTCAGACTGTGGAGGCCCAGTTTCCTCAACATCCTAGCTGCGCTCGCGAAATTGTCGTCAATGGCTATCTGGAAGTCGGCATTCCGAAGGCCTTTGATGAACCTGGGCATCAGGTAGGTCTCCTCGTGGTTCGTGTAATAAACTGGCAAGGCTCCCACGGGAGGTGGAAACTCATAGATCTCTCTCTTGTCAAGAGGAGGGACGAACGTCATCTGTCCATTTCTGAAGACAGCTGCGGGAACGGTCGTTTCCTCAAGGAGGTCGATGGGAGACCACAGGGAGAAGAAATCGACGCCCTCGGCGGCACCGCTGTCACCGTCTCGAACATGCGCCTCTTCAGCCTTGTCCAACTTGCTGGCGCCATACACAGCAAAGACATCCGATATGCCAGGATCCTCTCCCGTCGCCGTCAATGCGTGAATCCCTGCATTCTTGCACTTGGCCATGACGGTCTTCAGATCCTCTTCGGATTCCACCGTCAAACAGAAGTCGACATAGTCTGTTCCAGTCGACGCAGCGACATCAAGTACCTTCCCGTTCAACTCCCAAGGCAAGGATGAGACAATCAGGTCGCAGCCTTTCATCAGCTTCTTGAGTTCGTTCGGATCTGTGCCATCCACCTTCCGAATCGACATCTTCTCGCTTCTGACACGAGATACCATCGCCTTCGCGGGTTCCGTTCGAGAGTCCGCAAGGACGACCTCATCGACTTTGGCGTTCTTCTCCAAATGCTCTGCACACACGAGTCCGGTTATTCCGCATCCTAGCTGAATCACCTTCGTTATTTCGCCCTCTGAGGGTCCAGAATGCAGTGGGAGGCTAATAGTGGTTTCCAGATTGGCTGATAATGCTATCTTTTATCGTAGGAATTATATTTTTGATATTCAGAATATGTGGATGACACGACCATCTTCTGGCAATCTAGCGGCTCCGGCAGATGAGGAGGCTGAGCCTTATCCGATCGCCAAGCCGCGGATCCGCGTATGAACCCCAGAGAATCCGGATGGAAGGCAGTTTTCCCTCAAGAAGGCCGAGAATCTTGTCGATCTCCTTGTCCCATGGATCGGCCGCTGAGTACACAGCTATGGCCGCCGTCGCCTCCTTGATGTCGTAGTCGAACCAAGGAGAGCTCAAAGACTCATCAACAACCCTCTGAAGCCTCTCGTCGCCCCTTGCCATGCCAAGCCCGAACCGCGCATATGTTGCTCCGCCCACGATCTCACGGAATATGCTGAGATCGTTCCTGGACATCGTTGCGCACAGGTCGATGACAGGTCTGAGCATTATCCCGTTTAAGAGGCCAAATGCCCTCGAAAGTGGCAGGTTGGGAGCCAGGGATGAAAGCTTGTCGTTGTCGAATGCGACGCACATGGCCGATGCTCCCAACAGATCCGCCAGGGCGCTAGTCGCTAGCTCCCTGCGCTTGAAACTCTCGGCCGAGAACGGCATAGCGACAAGTGCGATCGCCATCGCTCCCTTTGCCTTTGCGATTGATGTGAGGAGTTTGGATCCAAGGCTTCCCGTGACGCCTCCGAGGCCGCACATTATGAAAGCGACTTCGGTGTTGTTGAATATATCCAGTAGTTCATGGCCGACAACAGTCGGCAAGCGCTTCATCAGATCTGGTCCGGCATCAGATAGCCCAACCAACCGGTCCTGGCCTATCAAGACCTTTCTCTCAGCATGGGATCGCGCAAGATCCGCGCTGGAAGTCGAAAATGCAACTGTGGGGAACTGAGCCCCCTCGACGATGTTGCACCCAGCGCTCCCGATCCCGAAGAGTTTCGCTCTGACTCTCGGGTCTTCTGTCGACTGTGCGAATCTAGTTCTGAAGTTCGGCATCCCAAGGGATTGATGCGCTTCCGTCCATTTGAATTTTCCATGAACTCCTCAGACCGTATTTTCCGATGCAAACCGAAGCATTGAAGGAAGGGCCACAATTAAGTAACATGAAGGATATGCGTGAGCCAGAGCCCTTTCGCGAGCCGAATGGGCGGCTCGTTGCTGTTCATCCAGGCAACAGCGAGAGCGGTTCTGCTGGCTACGGCGGACATCAGAGAATGGTGCATTTAGGATGCTAGACCTGCAGACTGGTTTCCTCATCAACATGGCAATCGTGATCGCGGTCGCGGCCACCATCATAATCCTTTTCAATCGGTTGAAGCAGCCCCTCATATTGGGGTATCTAGTAGCAGGCATGGTCGCAGGTCCGTTCGTGATATCGGCTGAATACACTGTGGGCTCAGAGGGCTCTCAGACTGTCATTTCCGCACAGCCAGTTATCGAGATGCTCGCGAGGCTCGGAATCGTCCTCCTCACTTTCTCGATCGGGCTCGAATTCAGCTTGAAGCAGCTCCGGAAGATAGGGGTCACGGTGATCGCGGCGGCAGCTCTCGAAATCGCATTGATGATTGGCATCGGGTACCAGCTGGGACGAGCGCTTGGCTGGAGCGGGCTCGAGTCCACTCTTCTTGGTGCGATGCTGTCGGTGGCATCGACGATGATAGTTGTGAGGTCCTTGAGAGAGAGAGGAGGACTGGACAATGAGAAGGCTCGGTTGATCGTAGGGCTCCTGATCGTGGAGGACTTCGCAGCAGTCCTCATCTTGGCGGCAGTCTCGGGACTCATCTCTCAAGGAGGCATCAGACCATCTCAACTCACCGATCTTCTGCTGAAGATGGGGATTTTCATTGCGGCCTCGATCGTGTTCGGCCTTGCGGTCGTGCCCAGACTCGTGGACTATGTGGGAAAGCAGCGGTCTGGAGAACTTCTGGTGCTCACAGTCCTTGGGCTGTGCTTCTCGATGGCGGTATTCTCGAGGTGGATAGGATTCTCGGAAGCAATTGGAGCTTTCGTCATGGGGGTCATCGTGTCCGAGTCAAGGTACCTCGGAGATGTGGTTAGGCGCGTGGAGCCCATTCGGGATCTCTTTGGCGCGATATTCTTCATCACGGTGGGTATGCTTGTCGATCTCAAGCTCTTCTTGAACAGCGAATTCCTCGTAACTGCCGCAATTATCACTCTCGTCTTCATCTTGGCCAAGATATTCTCATGCTCACTCTCGACATTCATTTTCGGGTTCGGCGCGCGAAACTCCATCGGCGCTGGTCTCAGCATGATCGCCGTCGGTGAGTTCTCTCTGATGATAGCCGCCGTTGCGATCGGGTCCACAGCGATAAGCAAGAGCATCAACCTCTATCCAACCATCGTCCTTGTGACGACGATCTCGGCCCTGGTCGTTCCCTACAGCGTGAAGTACTCTGACAGGGCGACGAAGATTGTCGAGGAGAGAGTGCCAAGATCGCTCCTGTTGCTTGCGTCGTATTTCAACCTCGTAGTCAGGAACATGAGAAAGCGCTCACAAACGTCTCTGAAAATATCAAACGAGATGAGGATTAGTATTTCCCGGCTTTTCGTCTACATCATCGTCATGGTATCGGTTTCTGCGATTGCGGTCGGGGCTGCTCCTAAGATACGGGACTACGCTGGTTTCGTAGGCAACGATGAGGAGCTCCTTCTGTTCGTGCTGATCACAGGTTCGCTTGTTATCGTCGCATCTGCATTGTTTGGCATCTGGAGCAGGACCATAAGACTCATCGAGATATCCACCAGCGAGGCCATGCTGAGCACCAAATCCGCAGTCAACATCGGCTATCAGGATACCTCGAAGGCGCTCAAGTGGGTCTTCCTTGCAATCTACATGGTCGTGGGGTTCGTGGTGATCTCCCCACTTATCAACTCGCTCGCACAGCAGGGACTCACGTTCGCTCTGCTCGCCGTGCCCATCATCGCCGTGGCAATCATCGCTCTCTGGGGTTCAGTAAAAACCATAGACAAGAAGTTGACGGAGATCTTCGAGCACAGAGGAACATCTGCCTTCGGAGACTCGTCGGCGGACCTCGCTGAGATCGAGGACATCATAGCGACGATGGAGCGTGGAAGGAGTTGAAGCTGGTCCACCTATCTGATACCCATCTGGGTTTCAGCGCATACTCCAAGCTCGACGTTGCTGAGGGCATCAACCAGCGAGAAGCAGATTTCTACCGCGCTTTTCAGGAGGCGATCGACAAGACAATCGAGCTCAAGCCCGAGGTCGTCGTCCATTCGGGGGACCTGTTCGACACGGTGAGGCCACAGAACCGCGCGATAGACTTCGCGTTGAGACAGCTTATCAGGCTATCCGAATCGGGCATCGAAACAGTACTGGTTTCAGGGAACCATTCTACGCCACGCCTTCGCGAGACAGGGAACATCTTCCGCATATTCGAACATCTGAAGCACGTCCATCCAGTGCATGAGCCCGGCGGAAAGACCGTCGTCGTCGGAGATGCGACGATATACGCGTTACCGCACTCCACGAACCCGTCTCTGGCCGAAATCACGTCGGGACTGAGACCGTCCAGAGACACCAAGCTCGGCGTGTTGGTCATTCATGCAGGAGTTGTCGGTACTGACACGTACAAGATGGATGAGTTCAATGAACAGACCGTCCCCGCCGAGAACATATCACCAGAATGGGATTATGTCGCACTTGGCCACTATCACGAGTTCAAGAAGGTCTGCCCGAGGGCATACTATTCTGGATCGACTGAGAGACTCAGCTTCGGCGAAGCCCAACAGAAGAAAGGGATCGTCGAGGTAGACCTAGACTCACACGCTGTGAAGTTTCACGAACTGAGTGTCCGCAGCATGGTGGACATGGAAGTGTTCGACGCGTCCAGATTGACATCTTCTGAGATTCTTCAGGAAGCAAAGGAGCGGATAAGCGGCGCGATCATCGACGAGAGAATCGTCCGGCTCACAGTCAAGAATGTCGCTCCGGACGCGTACAGATCGCTCGATGTGCAGGCGATTAGGAGGATGGGCAGCAGCGCTCTTCACTTCGAGCTCAAGGTCGACAAGGTCGAGGGAGAAGGTCAGAAGCAGATCGGCGACACCCAAATAGGCCTTCTGGCTGACGAGTTCAAGAAATATGTGACATCGCTCGATGTCTCAGACGAAAAGAAGAGCAAGCTGATGGAGATGGGAATGCCCTACCTGATGAGGGATGAGGAATGAGGATCTCCTATCTTAAGCTCAGGAACTACAGACGATTCAAGGAGCTCGAGCTCCAGTTTCCCGACGGGATAGTGGGGATACTCGGTCTCAACGGCGTCGGGAAAACCACCGTCATAGAAGGAATCGCCTGGGCGTTGTTCGGGAATGTCGATGAGGTTGTACGAACCTCCAGAGAGGGAATCAGGAGAGCTGGCTCCGGAGCCGGCGAGACCTGCACTGCCATTCTTGAATTCGAGCTCGGGGGAACGGAGTACAAGATCGAGCGGGAGATGGGAGGAAGGAGCCTCTCCATGCGCGCGGAGCTGCGGACAAAGGACAAGGTACTCGCGGAGGGCGACAAGCCAGTTAGGAAGATGGTCGAGAGACTGCTGGGGATGGATCACAAATCGTTCTTCACATCGGTGTTCGCCAGACAGAAAGAACTCAACGCGCTCCAGAACGTCGCCGCGGGAGAGAGAAAGAAGGTCGTCCTGAGAATGCTGAGAATAGACGGCGTGGATTCCGTCCTGACTGAGATAAGAGCGGACCGCAAGGATTCGCTCTCCAAAATCGAGGGCGCGCAGAAAACGCTTCTCACCGAGGATGGCAGAGAGCGCGAGAAAGTGCTTGATGAAAGGATGCCTGGGCTGACTGCGACGCTCGAGAAAGCGTCCACAGAGCTCGCCGTCGCAGAACAGCGGGAAAGAGAAGCCGCCACGGCTGCGGACTTGGCCCGCAAGAGGAGAGACGAGCTGAAGAAGGATGTCGATGCGTACAATTCCGCATTCGGGGACCTTAAGGCCAAGCAATCGGCGCTCGCAGAGATGCGAGGCAGGGAAAGGATCACGGCAACAAGACTGGCGGAAGCCAACGCGAGACTCAAGAAACTGCCGTCAGCAGAGAAGGACGAGGAGGCGTGGAAGCTCGTCTCAAAGAGAAAGGAAGACTTCGAGAAAGAGAAGTCCAGAAGCGAGAAGATGAAGATGATCCAGCAGGAGATCGCCACCGATGAGGCTGAGGAATCTCGGAGACTAGACGAGCTTGCGAAGCTCAGAGCGAGCGCAGAGAACGCGGCGGACATCGTGACGAAGATAGGCGATGTGGAGAAGGCGAGTGCCGAATGCCAAGCAAGAAGGACCGAGATCAACTTGCGCGTGGGAGAGCTCAAGTCGGTCGCATCGGACAGAAAAGATGCGGCGACAAAGGACCGGAGGAAGCTGGAAGAGATCAAGACCGCGGGAAGGGATGGTGTCTGCCCAACTTGCGAGCGCAAGCTCGACGACTCATACGGGCTTCTTCTGAAGAAACTAACCGATAGCTCTGCGGATGCAGAAAAGATGGCCAGAGAGGCCCAGGCCGAAATCGACGGGCTCGACTCCGAGCTCAGGACGCTCACGAGCAAAGAGGATGCGCTGAAGAGGAAAAAGGCGAGCCTTGACCAGCAACTCATGAAAATGAGGCAGATGGAGGCTTCCACCAAGGAGAAGGAACTCGAACTGGCCAAGGTGAGGACTAGACTATCGGACCGCAAGAAGAGCCAAGTCGACCTGGGCGAGGTCAGGTTCTCCGACAAGGACTACGAGATGGTCATCGTTGAGCACGAAAGACTCAAAGCCGCGCACGAAACATATCTTGAACTGAAGAGCCTCAAGGCGCAGTCGGATCATTATGCCCGCGAGATTGAGGACGTGCGGACGGCGATAAAGAATGGAACGGTAGAGGAGGGACAGTATCGAGGGATGGTTGAGGCTCTTGGACCAAAGAAGAGCTTATATGAATCGACATTAGCTGAGCTTGATGAAAAAACTGCCATACTCAACTCAGCCAAGGACGCTCTGCGAAAGCTCGGCAGCATTAAGGAGAAGGCGGACTCCGAGCTCGCACGAGCCCGACAAGAGATCGAGGGAATAGCCCGCGTCAAGAAGGCTATCGAGAAGGACAGGAGGAAAGCGGAGGATTTGGCGCTGCTCGAGGATGTCGTGATAAACTTCAAGGACCATCTGATCGGCCGCATCGCACCTGTCCTGTCAGAGCTCACTTCCAAGGGGCTGGAGTCGATGACCGAGGGAAGGTATGCGAACGTCGAGCTGGACGAGAACTACGAGATGCAGATAGATGACCAGGGCACCTCATACCCGATAGACCGCTTCTCAGGAGGCGAATCGGATCTGGCGAACCTGAGCCTGCGCCTCGCCATCTCGAGGATCATCGCGGACAGGACTGGAGCGACTCCGGTCAATTTCCTCATACTGGACGAGATATTCGGCTCTCAGGACCTCAACAGGAAGAGAAGCGTCATGACGGCGCTGTCACGCCTGTCGACCCAATTCAGGCAGATATTCTTGATTACTCACATCGAGGACATCAAGGACACGATGAACTACATAATCAGGGTGGAAGAGCAGGAAGACGGCACGAGCAAGGCGGAGTTGGCCAGCTAGGGCGCGCCGAACTTGCCAAGGGTCATCTGATCCTGGATGTCGATGTCCTTCTCCTCATGAGGCACGCCAAGCAAATCCATCATCATGAATGCGTCCTTGACCGCCTTGGCACGTCCGTGGTTGTTGAAGTATATCCTCGCCACCCTGCAGTTAGATATGATCTCCTGCAGCCTCGGCCTCCAGGGTTCGAGCTGCTCGTGCGTGTAGAGGAAATCGTACCGGTTTATTCGGTAGTCATCCTCTTTCTCGTCCTTGAACCAGATATCGTAGTTCCTGCCGTGAAACCTGACATATGCGTGCTTGGCCGTGAGCGACCTGGTCACGGGAAAACCGGGTCCGTCGACTATCACGTTGGCCACGCCGAATTCCTGAAGCGTCTCGAGGGCGTCGGCAGCAAGCTCGTTTCCTCTCTCGTTGAGCCAGCTTCTGTGCCTGAATTCGACAGCGTAGTCATGGGCGTCAGTGTCCAACACATCCAGCAACGCCCTGAGCTTCCCCAGACTCTCATTCCCTTCGAGACGGAAGTAGGGCGTGAGCTGCACAAGGACCCCGCCCAGCAATCCAGCCTCCGCGAGGGGTCTCACACAAATATCCTCGAAACTGGATGCCTGTGCAGCTGCCTTTTCGCCATCAGCCTTCAGTATGGATTCGTGCGTGACAATCTGAGGGAGCTTCACGGAGAACTCAAAGCCGGGTTTCTGCTTCCCGCGCTCTATCCAAGACCTGACCATGTAATCGTTCGGAACGCGATAGAATGTGGAGTTGATCTCGACCGTCGAGAAGAATCTGGAGTAGTATGACAACCACTCGCCTTTCTTCCTCGCAAGGTCGCTTGGATAGAACCTCCCCACCCAATCGTCGTACGACCAGCCAGAGCAGCCAATCAGCCCGGCCATCGGATTTATAGATGAATTGTGGCTATAAAAAGAATTGCCCAGGGCCAGACAGCGCAGAAAGAGCCAGTTATCGCCTGGCACCGGAAGGGAATCCTGGCCACAAAGGCCTCAGGCCCTTGAGCTGTGCCTCGCGCCCGAACGGGACCCCCTTGAGCGATTCAGAATAGCGGTTCAGTATGCTAAGCGCGGTCTCCGTTATCCACTGGTCTTTCTCGGGGTGCGGCCGCTCCGACTGGTTCCAGAAACCGTCCGTTGCCCGCGCTCCAAGGAGCCATCTGATCGGCCTTTCCATGCGCTTGTCGTCGGCCCCGAACCCCATCCAAGTCAGGATATCAAGAGCACACAGGCCGCTTCCGAAGTACGTCGGGTATTTGAGTCTGGTCCAGTTCTTCTCAGAATAGTAGAAAAGAGTATGATAGTTTTTCTTGAAGAACCTGTTAAGAAAGAATTCTGCCCCTCTCACAGCCGCTTTCGTGCCCGAGAGCTTGTAGCTCCCGCACAACCCTCTCACAACCATCATCGTGGTCCACTGACAACTCGGCACATCATAGAACTGCGCTGGATCGTACTCGCGGATCTTACCTCGGTTGACGAGATCAACGAAGTCCGACTGCCTAAGGTATTTGAAATCCGGGAGTTGCTTCATGTCTTCCAGATACGGCACTATCCATCCTCCGTCTGGTCGCTGGACGCTGAGCAGCCAGCGAATGAGCTTCTGCACGCGCGGATCCTTCTCCATTCCGAAGTGAAGGAAGGCTCGAAGGGCAAACCCATTGTATTGAGGGAGCGCGAACGGCATGTTCCAAGGGCCAGGGATGTACCCTTCTTCAGTCTGCCAGGTCAGGAGTCGGTGAAGAGCCGCCTCAACATAACCCTCATCTCTCGATGTCAGATTGTCGCTCAGGAAATTCAGGTTCCTCAGCATCGTGATATAAGTCCAACCATAAGGAGGTCCAGGTCCGGTATCCTCAGTCGCCTTGCGCAGCTTGGGTATCGGCCAGGTTCCGTCTGGTCTGAGGGTTTGAAGCAACTTCAGCCTTGGCGGGTAGCTCTCACACTCCTTGACAGCCCTTTGGACCAGAAGATCGTCAACGTCCTTTGCCATGACGTCGGTCAGAAGGAAATACCGCACGGGCGGGAAAGATATCTGAAGGAGCTTCAGAGCGGATTCCTCGACTATTCGGTCGATATCATCAGCTAACATGTTCAGGACCTGACCCGGTGTTGATGCTCTGGACTTTGGGAATACTTTGGAGTACATTAACCTTCACGGTCTGGGAGAGAGTTAACTGACAGGCGTTGTTCGATATCGCTGGAAAAGGATATATCGAAGATAGGTACTAGGATTCCACGCCTGGAAGAATATGCTGCTGATCCACATGATGCAGTGTTCCGACACCAGGCAACAGTGCGCCGATCATGGGTCCCTCTACGAATCATCGGTGCGACACCGGAGCGTGTGTAGGGGACAACGCGACGCACAACAACAACCCCCAGGAGGGTCAGGGCGGCGAGACTGCTTTGGCAAGCGATGAACCGCGCTGTTACACCTGGGGGACAATCCGCTCAGGTCTTCAGCGGCCTTCTTTCTCTCACAAGCTTGCTGAGCCAGCGCTCCGCATCGTCATAGTGCGAAAATGCCCTCTCCTGGTTCCGGAACTCAGCATCGTGACGAACTCGCTTGATTCCACGGCCATCGCCTGCGTTCACGTGGTGCAGAAGCTCGTGAAAAACGACGAACTCGAGCACATATCGCGGAACGCGTTCAGAATCCATGACCGTGTTTGCCGCGAGAAGGTTCAAAGGGGCGAGATAGAACCCGAGGCGTCGACGAGGGGACTCTGAGGCCCATGCTAGAATCGGGCTTTGGACCTTACCGGAGAAATAGAATGTGTTGACATAGTCGAACACCTCACGAAGATCTCTTGCAGCGCCTTGAGGCGCAAAAGTCAGGCTTCTCGACCTGCACATGTAGAGATCCTTCTTCGGTTCCCAGAGCTCTCTCGAGCGAGCGTAATCGAGATATCGGGTAGCCCTTATTCTTGGACATTCTCGTCCCATGGCTCGGCACAGTAGATACCAAGCGAGTGATTCCAGCACCTCTTCAGGCGCATCCAACATATAGTCGCTTATCTTGAAGCTGAGCGAACCGCCATTCCTCTTCCAGGTGTGCTTCAATTCCGAATATGGAAAGAACTCGGCTCCGACATCGGCCAATTCCAGACGCCGGCTGACTGAGGTGAAAGCATCTCTCAGACACACGCAGATTGTATGGTCGAATCTCTTTATATGATTCGCTACTAATCCGGGCACGACTATGCGTTCATCGAGACCGCTGGCTGGACTCCTTGGCATTGCTTCCGCACGTAGATTCGACTCGCTGCTGTCCCGGTCGTTTTCGATGACGATCCTGGTATCAGCATTGATCTTCTCAACGATTCCCTTCGAGGCGGGAGCGCGCGCAGACGTTCTTCGAGTATCGGGGATCATCAACCGCGTATCTGGCGGGAGGATTATGCAGACAATCGAAGATCTTCAAGACTTCGGGTCCAGAGCATTCTATCTCAACACATCTCAAGATGCTGCGTCCTACATACTCGAACAGTTCGAAGAGTTGAACGTCAGCGTAGCGTATCAGGAATTCATAGTTAGCACTCATTCAGTCAGAAACGTTGTTGCGACAATGCCAGGTACATCTGAATCGTCGTCGCAATTTCTCTTCGGGGCGCACTATGACAGCGAGAACAGAGACGCAAGGAACCTCTCGGACGGTCAAAGGCTCTCCGCTCCAGGCGCGGATGATGACGCGTCAGGAGTAGCATCCGTACTTGAACTGGCAAGGATATTGTCCGGATGCAGACTCAAGAACACAGTGAAGTTCGTCGCTTTTGGCGCGGAAGAGTATGGAGATGACTTCTCAGGGGGTCTTGAAGGAAGCCTCGCGTTCGTTCAGTCGGAGAAAGCTGCAGGCGCTGCCTATGCCGGCTGCTGGATTCTTGACATGATCGGATACGAAGGGGGATACGGGAATCACACCGTTGTCGTCGTCAACGGCAATTCTGCTGTCCTCGGGACCCGCGTGCGGGAATCGGTTCAGACCTACGACATCCAGCTAGCGGTCGACGTCGCAATCGACCCCTCCATAACCTATAGCGATCATTCCAGATTCTGGGCGGATGGCTACCCAGCAGCCCTCGTCATCGAATCCAGTCCGTCGGATAACCTGTACCAGTTCAATCCGTACTATCATTCCTCTAACGACACGCTCGACAAGCTCTCCGAAGGACAGATCGTTTCAGTCACCAAAGGTCTTGCCGCGACGCTCCTGGACATGTCTAGTCCGGTCCGCGGAAATGAGACAGTGATTGTTCTGGCTGGCATGGCGATTGCCGTTATGGTTGCAACGACGATATACATCTTCATAGTGAGAAGGAGGGGACGACAGACATGACGGACGAAAAGGATTCGCATCGCAGGCGGGAGTATCCGACAATCCCGCTTGTTGGAGTGGGAGCCGTGGCAATCAAGAATGGCAAGATCCTGCTGGTGAAGAGAGCATTCGACCCGGGAGCGGGCAAATGGAGCGTTCCGGGCGGCCTCGTAGAGCTCGGCGAGAAGCTGTCAGAAGCGTGCGCCAGAGAGCTGGAAGAGGAAACTGGAATAAAGGGCGAGGTGCTCGAGCTGATCAATGTCTTTGACATGATAGACAAGGATGGGGCTGGCAGAATCAGATACCATTACGTCCTTGCAGATTTCTTGGTCAAACCAACAGGCGGAGTCGAGAGTCCGAGCGTAGAGGTCACGGAGATGAGATGGGTGACGCGCGAGGAGACTCGGTCAATGGACATGACTAAGACCGCGAGGAGAGCGCTAGAAGAGCTTTTCGGGGGAGCTGTCTAGTCCAGTCCTGGTATCGGCGGCCTTGAGGACACCACTGACTCTGTGCCTCCTTTGCCAGCGCGAGCGGTTTTCAGGACCAGGACCGGGACATCCACCGACCGGATTATTCTGTCATATGTTGCCCCGAACAACGTGCGCTCAAAGACTGACTGCGGGCCCGCACCCATCACGAGGATGTCAGAATGCTGGACACGGTCCAGGACGGCGTTCACGAAGGACCTGGAATACACGTACTTGACCTCGTTGGCCACCTTCACCCTGTTGGCCATGTGCCCTAGCCTCTCCGCGTTTCCTCGCATCAGC
Organism: Thermoplasmata archaeon; assembly: GCA_049273895.1. Lineage (GTDB taxonomy): Archaea > Thermoplasmatota > Thermoplasmata > UBA10834 > UBA10834 > COMBO-56-21. The sequence goes on along the minus strand of JBASRQ010000158.1, from coordinate 666 downwards.
TCCACTTGCTTGTCGTCCGTCACAACCGAGAGTATTTCTATCTTCGCACCGAACTCCCTGGCGATCGGCAGCGCGAGTAGCAGCGCTTTTCTGGTTTCGAAATAACCTCCAGAGACCAACAGGATATTCTCGATGTTCTTGCTCAGTCTCGCAGTCTTGATTATGACGACGTCGCAGGGGGCTTCACGAACTACCCGGTCGAGGTTGCGACCCAGGATCGTCTTGCCCCTCCTCCGCGTTCCCTTCCAGCCTAGGACCAATAGGTTCGCGGCCTCATGCTTGGTCTGGTCCAGAATGGAGCCGGCAACGTCATAAGAAACCGATACGACTGGTCTAACAGCAACGGTGGAGGGGGCAACCTTGACCGTCTTCTTGAGAGAGGTTGAGATATCATCAATGTAATCCTTGCTGATGGTTTCCAGCGGCATCGCTCTCGGAACCTCGACGATCTTGTTGACAGTGAGGTCGCCGTTGAAGTACCTCGCGAATATGCCCGCGAGTTCGATGAGCCTCAGATTGCCGAGATTCTCGAGCGCAAGGAAAACTCTGAATCGCTCGATCTGCTCCTTCGTAAGAGGCCGCGGCGGGACTCTCCGTTGCGCAACAATCGATTCGTATTCTTCTCTAGGCTTCGCAAACGCGGACGCGGCAAAACCAATTGCAATC
>JBASRQ010000155.1:0-3761 GCA_049273895.1 Thermoplasmata archaeon | reverse complement strand
ACGCAATCATCAAATACCCACCAGGCTCGTGGCTTTCAGCGGTGAGCAAATGGGCTTTCTCGACAAGATGAAATCGGTGGGAACCGCCATGACGGGCGGAGCTGCGAAAGTGAGCATCGAATACCCTCACCAGTCGATGAGACCGGGCGATTCGATGACGGTGAAGGTGACTGTCGTCTCGATGGGCAAAGAGGTCAAGTCCGGAGGCGTTTTCGTAGACGTTCACGCCGAAGAGAACGGGCAAGTCAAATGCAAGCATTGCGGACAGATGACACAGATTCACGGCGAGACGGTGAAGCAGGCGATCCCGATTGGACCTGCGTTCGTGCTGCAGCCGAGCGAGACGAAGGTCTTCGACGCGACCATCCAGGTCCCATCGGGTCAGCCGACTTACAACGGCCAGGTGAATCACCAGTGGAGGATCAGAGGAAGACTCGACGCTTTCGGGAACGATCCCGACTCTGGATTTCAGGCACTTGACATAAGGTGAGCATGCCGGGGCAGCAGCGTCCGCTCGCGGCTGCCCGCCCCTGACAAACACCTTCTGTCTTCTTCCGCATCTGATGTCTAGATGAAAGCACCGATTGTCGGCAGATCCAGGAGGTCCATGTCGAAGAATATGATGCCCTCCCGGATCTCACGGGCATCTAGCTCGTTCTTCTGATCAAGCTTTGCCAGGAACGACGCCCTCCACCAAAGGTCGAGTGCGTTGTTTGCCAGAGCCCCCAGATAGGCCTGAGCGAAGTTGTATTCGTAGCCCTCCATATCGCACAGATAGGCCGCGTGCCCCAGGAAGCAATCTCGCGCGTTCACGACGTCCAGATAGTTTTCGAAGGCGTTTCTTCCTGAAGCCGCGATGGGCAGGAGCTCGATCTCCGAAGGATTGGTCCTTGAGTACTCTTGAGTTCCGCCATCCTCCGATAGTCGGTATCCTACGATCTCTTTCCCGACTAACCGGAAGATCTTCCAATCGTTCTTCTCATCGATGTAGATTGGCAGTAGCGAGAGGTCTGGCAGGTCGAAAAGCTCTGTCCCATCGATCAGAGCTCTCTCCTCGATGTCGGCGTCCGCCTCCGTCTTGCGGACTATCCTAGCGATGTCGTTCGCCGGGGCGTTTTGCTTAGTCCTTCCGTGCTCTGCGTATGTGAGAATCCTGCTCAGGCCCAGTTCATCTGCGAACTCGTATGAGAGCGAATGCCCGGCTCCTCTTACGGATGAGAAGGATTGAGCGACCCACGCATCTCTCGTGTTCTTCACGAATTCAGTAAAGACCTTCTTCGCGCTTTCCAGCTCTGCCTTCAGCTTTCTCTCGCCGTACTCCGCGATGATCTCTCGCGACACATCCCCCAGTCGCTCGCCCTCGAGACCAATTCCTCTGCAGGAGAGGTTGGCATTCAACTGAATCCTCCAGCCGACGAAGACATTGACTGGAAAAGACCGACAGAAGTGTGGCCTGTCTTCGTAGATGCGGCACCGCTTGTCAGTGAGGAAGTAACACGCTCCATGCGCTCCCTTCAGTTTCAAGGCAGCGCCTGTCACATCAGGTGATATGTGTCGCTCAGCTATTGCGTCAGCAAGCTCTGGGTCTTTCTTGAATCTCTCCTCTTCGTCGGGAAGCAGCTCGGGCTGGCAAAGGCAGCAAAGCGCGCACCCGTCGATGCATTTGTATGTCCTGCTGTCGACCTCGGAGTAATCGATCTCGAGCGGGCTGTCATGGCGCGCCAACGACGTCCCTTCCCACCCTTTCGCCGGCCTGGCCTCCGTTCTCAATCATCAGTTCTCCCCTGAGGAATACCGCCTGCGGGAATACTGCCGGCACGCCCTCGAAGGCCGTCCAGCCGCATCTGGAGTGGAGGTTGTTCGCCCGTATGATGGCGGTAGCGGAGGCGTCCACAACCATGAGGTCAGCGTCGTATCCCTCGGAGATCTTCCCCTTTCGCACGCCGAAGATCTCGCCGGGTCTTTCACAGAGTCTCCTGACGACCCCTGGGAGATCGAGGTGTTTATCTTTCACATGCTGAAGCATCATCGGGACCATCGTCTCGACGCCAGGCATTCCTGTCGGCGCATAGTCGAAGTCCTCATGCTTCTCATCGATCGTGTGAGGCGCGTGGTCGGACGCGATGATATCGAACGCCCCTTCCTTCAGTGCCTGGAACAAAGCCTGCCTGTCCTCTCTCTTTCTGAGCGGAGGGTTGATCTTGGCAAGACTTCCGAGACGGCTGGATACGTCCAGCAGGATATGTTGAGGGGTCACCTCCGATGTAAGGTTTCGAACATTCGAGACCAGAGGGATGGATGACTTGGCTGAGACATGGCAGATGTGGAGTTTGCAGCCTTTCGCTGCCTCTTCAACCTTTCTGATCGCACTCGTCTCACATTCATTTGCCCTGTTCCTGAGGTGGTCTTCGAGGTCCTTCTCAATCTCTTTCTTTCTCAAGCACTCGTCCTCGGCGTGCACCGCGAGCACTCTGCCAGTACCGGCAATCGCCGAGATCTCGGCCTTGATTGCGTTCAAGGATGGAACAAGAAGCTCACCTGTCGTGCTGGCCATGTAAAGCTTGAACCCTATGGATTCCTTCGCAAGTGCCGCTACATCCATTCCAGGCCTCACGCCGGCGAACAGTCCGAAATCGACCATGCTTCTGGACGATGCGACCTTCTTCTTGTCTCTCATCGTGGCGACGGTTGTCGTAGGAGGTTTCGTGTTGGGCATGTCGAAGACGCAAGTCACCCCTCCGAACAACGCGGCCAGAGATCCTGAGGCGAAGTCCTCCTTCTGTGTCATTCCCGGGTCCCTGAAGTGCACGTGTGCATCGATCGCACCAGGAAGAACAAGCTTGGACCCGAAATGGAATTCCTTGTCGCCTTCGAGTATCTTTGCTACCTTCGCGATCTTTCCATTCTCGATGCCCACGCAGCATCTCTCCAGTCTTCCGGAGACGTAGCAGTTACCCTCGACTACAACTTCCATGCTCCTCACTGAGCGTCCTTCGTTTCACGTCTCCGCCCGGTTGGTCCTCGGAGAACACCTCTGCCTGGAATTTGAATATCTTCGTGCCGACCTGCAACCAGGCATCGGGCATCAGGCCGGCCTTGAGACAGCACTGACAGAGGAACTCTTCTGCGTCCCAGCCCCACTCCACCGGCACCTGTGGCAGGAGCAAACCTCTGCCGAACCCTCTCTGTATGATGAGACCGTCCTCACCAATCTTCACGCAGGAGACGTAATCTCTCGGCTTCTTGACGGACACTTCCACAGGAGGTGTGAGCAAGCTGACCTCAACCCTTATCTTCTTGAGTTCCTCGGGTCTCACTGGTGGAAAACGCGGATCTCGGGAACACGCGCTGATTGCGGCGTCTTTCAGGGCGTCCATGAGCGGCATGACTGGTTCGGGATATCCGATGCACCCCCTCAGCTCGTCGCCAGGATTCTTCGTCAGTGTCACGAAGACTCCAGATTTCTCCTTGAAAATGGCTGGTGTTTTCGGCTCCACGAACTTCGTGCGATTCACATGGCTCTCCACGACGGCGCGCGCGATCCGTACTGCAAGCTTGCCTTCCTCATCTGAGAACATCGTACTCTTGCGGCTTGGATAGAGTATCGCACTTAAAAGTCTTTCAACATGGCCGTTCGGCCGGGCGACTGGCGCTTGCATGAGAGTGGTCACAAAGTGAATCTGGTAAATGAGCCGTGCGCCAAACCTTAAATATGCACCACTCAAATCCATGAAGCAACATGAAGTTCGTCAAGCTGTCCC
>JBASRQ010000152.1:0-3297 GCA_049273895.1 Thermoplasmata archaeon | reverse complement strand
CCACATAGTGGAACGCTTCCGGAGGAACAACGTTCTCGACCAAGAGACTGTGCAGCATGTGGCCCATCAGCGGGGCGTCGCTCGGCGGTTTCAGGATGACCGGGTTTCCGGTGATGAGCGCTCCCGTGACCATTCCAGTTGTGATCGCTATTGGAAAGTTGAAAGGTGATATCACGCCGAAGGTCCCCAGCGGCCTAAGCACGCTCCTAGCTTCGGTGCACGGCACAGGTCCGTCCAGCTCGAGGACATATCCTTCATGCTCCCGGAGAACCTTGGGATAATACCGCAGATAGTCGATTGCCTCATCGACTTCGGCCACGGACTCGAACCTGTTCTTGCCGTTCTCTAGTGTCAGCCAAGCTGCGAACTCGTACTTCCTCCTCGACATCTGCTCGGCTGCCCGGACGAACATTTCGCACCTACGGCCCACCTTTGTCTGCTCCCATGAGTCCTGAGCGCCAATCGACGCTTCTACAGCGTCGATGACGTCCTCTCTAGTTCCCTTCTGGAAAGTCCCGACTATTATGTTCGTGTTGAATGGACAGACATCCGGGAACTCGCCCTGCTTTGAGTACCTGGGGTCCCCTGACACGACATTCGGGTATCTGTTCTCCAGCTTGCCCAGGACTTCCGCATAGGCTGCCTCGTAGTTCCTGTGGAACTGGTTTTCTCTGCCCTTCGCAGCAAGTCTTTCGTAAGTCAGCTCGTTTTCGAGCTTGGTCTCGGGCATGTTCCCACTATCCCTTCAGACGAATCTCTCCATCAGAGGTCTGATGTCCCTCTCCATAGGCTGACTGGCGAGTGGCCCTTCTTTGAGTGCGACGACCGACTCCTCGAACGGCGGCTTCTCCTCCTGGTAGATTACGCCGATTGGGATCTTCTCGCCCCATTCGAGCGCCTTCTCGAACGCCTTATTTCTGTCGGTCGGGTCCCACCCAGTGTCCTCCAGCTTGTACACGCGCTCCCTGTACCATGCGAACGTATTCACCCTGTTAAACGTCACGCAGGGTTGGAGAACGTCGACTAGCGAGAGCCCTTTGTGAGCGACGGCCTTCTTCAGCAGCTCCTTCAGATGCTTGGGATCGCCTGCGAAACCTCTTGAGATGAAAGTCCCGCCTGCGCCTAGCGCCAGAGCGAGGGGCATCACGGACCGTTCGATAGAGCCAGCAGGAGTAGTCTTAGTCTTGAATCCGATATCGCTTGTGGGCGATGTCTGGCCGGTCGTGAGTCCGTAGATCTGGTTGTTGTGAACCACGAGCGTGATGTTGACGTTCCTCCGGACAGCGTGTATAAAATGGCCCATCCCGATGCCGTAGCAGTCTCCGTCACCGCTGTATACGATGACCGTCAAATCGTGGTTGCTCAGCTTCGCCCCTGTGGCGACTGGAAGTGCCCTCCCATGGATCGCATGGAAGCCGTAGGTTTTGACGTAATGCGGGAGTTTGGCGGAACATCCGATGCCGCTCACGAGAAGGACCCTGTGCGGTTCCAGCCCCAGCTCCGCGATTGCACCTTTCGTGGACATCAGGATGGAATGGTCTCCGCACCCGGGACACCAATCCGGGATTGTCCGGCTTCTCAGTTCGTCAGGCGATGTCATCCCATCGCCCCCTCTATCTGCATGGCAAGTGGTTCCACGAAGAATGGCCGGCCGTCGTATTTTCTGATCTTCTTATCTACTCCTATCTTCAGCTCCTCTCGCATCAGCCTGTCGAGCTGAGACGTCCTGTTGTTCTCAACGCCGATCAATAGCCTGGTCTTCTTCAACTGCTCCAGCACTCGTCTCCTCGGGAAAGGCTTGACATAGATGAAGTGCAAGACGTTCACTGACTTGCCCTTTTCCAGAAGCAGATTCATTGCATCGATGCACGGCCCCTTCGCCGAGCCCCATGTGACGATGGTCGCATCCGCGTCCTCAGGCCCGTAGAAGCTCGGACCAGGGATCTCGTCGATGAGATTCGCGAGCTTCTTGAAACGTTTGTCCATCAGCTTGGTCCTGATATCCGGTTCCTCGTTCGTCTCTCCAGTTTCGTAGTGGTCGTCTCCGTTCGCAACGAACAGCCCGTTCTTCATACCTGGCAAAGATCTCGGTGAGACGCCGTCATCTGTGTCCTGATATCTTTTGTAGTCGTAGACGCCGTTGAGCTGTTCCTGTGTGAGCAGTTTCCCACGGTCGATGGACATGCTCTCGAGGTCGAACAGCAGGGTTGTCCTGAAGCTTTCGGAGAGGTACCTGTCGGAGATCACGATGACAGGAATCTGGTATTTCTCCGCCAGGTTCAGCGCGTTGAATGTATGATTGAACGCCTCGTTCACATCGCCCGGCGCTAGCACAGCCCTTACAAAATCACCCTGGGAGGCGTCCAGAGCGAACTGCAGGTCCCCTTGCTCGTGTCTAGTGGCAAGGCCAGTACTAGGGCCTGGTCGCTGGCACAGAACATACACCATCGGAGTCTCGCTCATTGCTGCGAGCCCTATGGATTCGGTCATCAAACAGAACCCCCCGCCTGACGTTGCGGCCATGCCTCTGACGCCGACATGGTTCGCGCCGATAGCCATCGTGGCGGCAGCTATCTCGTCCTCCGTCTGGCGGACAATGAGTCCCATGCTCCTCTCGTTCGCAGCCAAGAAGTGAAGGATCGAGGATGCCGGCGTCATGGGGTACGCCGAGTACCATCTTAGTCCGCCTTTCAGTGCCCCAAGTGCGATCGCATCATTGCCAGTTAGCAACATTCGCTTCGGGGCGTTCTTCGCGGGCTCGATACCCTTCCTGACGCTGCACCTAGCCTTGTCGATTACGAAGTCATATCCTGCCTTGGCAAACTCGACGTTCGCATTGGCGATCTCAGGATCCTTCTTGCCGAAGGCGGACCTGATGACGCCTTCCATGTAGGAGAAATCGTAGTCGATGAGTCCCATGCAAGCACCGATGGCCACGGTGTTTCGCATGACCTTGTCTCCTTTCCTCTCTTTCACGATGTCCGAGAGTGGTATTGGAACGACCTCTCCTTTCAGACCAGGATACTCCGCTTTTGGATCGATCGGTCTCTCGTACAGGTCGAACAGGATCTTGCTCTCGGAGCCTACCTCCATGGTGTGCTCCTTCATCGTCCTCTCGTCGAGCGCTATGAGGATGTCAACCCGCTGGAGTAGCCCGTGTATCTCCCTGTCGCTCGCAACGACCTGATATGTGTTGTGCCCTCCTCGTATCAATGAGGGATACTCCACGTCGGTGTGAACGTGCAGCCCTCCTCTTGAGAAGCTCCGGGCGAGGATCTCGCCTGATGTCATAATGCC
>JBASRQ010000139.1:0-9320 GCA_049273895.1 Thermoplasmata archaeon | reverse complement strand
GGATAGCCCAAGCGATTAGAGGCGAATGGAAGCCGCTGCTCGCGCTCGGGCTGCTATACGTCACGATACCGAACGTCGCTCAGAACTTGGGACTTCAGCATGGCACATCGTCGATAGCATCCGTGATCCAGTCGTCCGGGCCTGTCATGACACTGATCTTCGCTACTCTTCTTCTGAAGGAGGCGCTGACCAAAACGAAGGCCATGGGAACAGTCGTCGCCATGGCCGGCACTGTCCTTCTAGTGGCAAGCGAGGGCATATCTCTCGAGAATGAGGACTTCGTGAGCAATGTGCTGATATTGATTTCCGCCACCTCATACGGCCTTGCCTGGGTCTCGGCGAAGAACATGCTTGCCAGGAATCCTCCCGTCCTCATGATAGGCCTGTCGCTGTTGATCGGAACGACGCTTCTCGGACTGGCTGTTCCATTCGAGCACGGCTTGCTGATGGACCTCAACCAGCACTCCATTCTGAACATAGCGGTGCTCGGGTTCCTCTGCGCGGGGGTCTCATCGGTCTTGTACCTAGGCTCTCTCGAGCACGAGGAGGTCTCCCGCATGGCCTTCTTCATCTATCTGATGCCTGTCTTCGCGTCGGTGTTCGCGTGGGCAATCAGAGGCGAAGGGGTCGCGTCATGGACTGCGTTCTGCGGGGTTGTGATCGTGGCTGGCATTGCCATCGCAAACAAGAATGGAAAGACCCGATGAGTTCCTGTTGCGACATACTTGGGTGAACCCGGTTCGTCGCATACCTGCATGAGAAAGACTTTAGAGAGCAGCATCAAATCCACGGGTGCCCCATAATCTGGTAGCATGATATTGGCCTTTCACGGAGATTGGCTTTCGCAAGGGTGCGAAAGATACGTTTCGAGCCCGAGAAACAGTTATTACCTTCCACTAGGTTACGCAGAACAGGTGTAGTTTCTTGCCACAATGGCAGCATATCACTTATTCGAAGGAAATCACGCCGGCTTTGTTCGGCCAGCAAGTCACTGTGGGCGGGTGGGTTCAGGACCTGAGGAACCTTGGTGGTATCTCGTTCCTGCAGCTGCGAGACAGAGACGGGGTCATCCAAGTCACGACTCTGAAGAAGAGGAGCAAGGACCTCTTCGAGTTGGTCGCCTCGATATCCAGGGAATCAGTTGTCCTCGTGACTGGCATGGTCAAAGAGAGCAAGGAGGCCAGGGCTGGCTTTGAGGTCCTTCCGGACGAGATTGTCCTTTTGAACAAGGCGGAGACGCCGCTGCCACTCGGCGTCATAGACAAGGTGGGCGCCGACTTGGACACCCGCCTGAACAACCGCTTCCTGGACCTGAGAAAAGAAGAGGTCAGGGCGATATTCCAGATCGAGGCGAAGGCGATCGAAGGCATCCGCAGGTTCCTGATCTCCGAAGGCTTCGTCGAAGTCAGCACGCCCAAGATCGTCGCGGCGGGCGCCGAGGGCGGGTCGACGCTATTCCCAATCAAGTATTTCGACAGCAACGCGTACCTCGCCCAGAGCCCTCAACTGTACAAACAGAATCTGATGGCGACAGGTCTGGACCGGGTATTCGAGATCGCCCATGCATACAGGGCAGAGGCATCCGACACGATCAGGCACATCGCAGAGTTCATCTCGCTAGATGTGGAGATGGCTTTCATCCAGTCCTCCGAGGACGTGATGGCTGTGGCTGAGGGGATCGTCGTCAACAGCCTAGAGCACGTGCGCGAGCACGCGATTGCCGAGCTTCAGAAGCTGGGCGTCAAGATCGAGAGGCCGACAGTTCCCTTTCCGCGCGTGAAGTACAAGGAGGCCATCGAGATAGTCAGGGCCGCTGGCCTGAAGATCGAGCACGGTGAGGATCTTGGGACGGAGGGGGAGAAAGCTCTCGGAGAGGCTATGAAGCGGGAGAAGAATTGCGAACTTTATTTCATCACAGAGTTCCCAACCTCACTAAAGAGAGGCACTTTTTACGCCAAACGGTTCGACGAGGACCCCGACACAACAGGATACTTCGATCTAGACTACCGAGGACAGGAGATAGTGTCAGGAGGACAACGAGAGCATCGGTATGACGTGCTCGTGGAACAGATGAGGGAGAACAACCTCAGCCTCGAATCATTCGACTTCTACCTCAAGGCGTTCAGGTTCGGCATGCCGCCGCACGGAGGATTCGGATTCGGCGTCGAGAGATATGTCCAGAAGATGCTGGACCTGCCAAACATCAGGGAGGCTGTTCTATACCCAAGAGACAGGTCAAGACTGGTCCCCTGAGGAAGCCGCCGAAGAGGATGCTCATCGAGCTGCCGACCGCAGACGAGATTGACGCACTGGCCATGACCACGCCTCATTTCGAGGTGCGTGAGTTCGAATTCGATGTGAAATGGAAGAAGGCGGACCTGAACTACGTTCCGTGCAAGGGCCAGTTGGTTCTCGTCATCGTTGGAGACAACGGAATCGTGCTGACCGAGACAAAGGAAAAGGGATGGGAACTCCCATCGGGACGGATCGGCGCATGCGAAGAGCCCGAAAAGGCTGCGAAGAGAATCGCCAGGGAAGAATGCGGCGTGGGATTGAGAAGTCTGGAACTGGCGGGCATATATGACGTGGTCTGGCATTACTCCGATGTCTCTGTCAAGAGGCTTCATCTCGTCTACGCCGGCTTCACGGACGACAAGGAGTGCGTTTCCTCATCCGGCAAAGGCAACGTCCAGGCGAAGTTCTTCACTGACATCCCAGAGACTACAGCGAAGGACGAGTTGCTCATGTACGCCATAGCTGACTGCAGCGAAAAGTGATTTAACTGGAATGCGCATTCAGTAGCCGAAGGCGATGGGACGCATTTTTGAGCGCGAGCTCAAGGGGATTCTACTCGGAGACGAGGAAATGCTGGGCAGGGTCACCAAGACCTGCGGAGAGCATGAGCGAGAGGCGTACTTCAGGATCCGCGAGAGACCCTTCATGGTTATTCGAGGAGCGGGCTCCCTGGGCGTGGACCTCGTGGCTATCCGGTCGGATATATCGCTTCCGATAGAGGTGAAGAGCTCCGTCAACGAAGTCCTCAGGTTCAGCAGGAACGAGAAACTCGCTATCCAGGCGCAGGGGATGATGGATGACTGCAAGCGCGTTGGTCTGATGCCGATATACGCATTCAGATTCAAGCGCCAGAGAGGGGACGCTTGGAGGATTTTCACTTTGGATGTCGGTCCAATCAATGGTCGTCTGAAGGTGGTCTACAGCAGGCTACCGAAGATCGCCCCGTCCAAGGAGGGCAACCTCATCATGAGGTGGCGAGACGGCATGCCTTTGAGCAAGTTCATCGACTATATCGTCACGATATACAGCTAGGTAGCGTCAGAGAGGAAAGGAAAAAGAGAGAGAGGAATCGGCTCCTGTCTTCCGCCTAGGCACGCATGCAGGTTTCAGGTCTGGCAATCGCACACGAGAATCATGTCTGAGAGGCTAGGCGCGGTCCAAAACCAGGCTATCTTTTGGAACGCGAGGCGAAGTAAGCCCGAACCCTCGGTCTGCCCAGATACAGCAGGATGCTCAGGTTGAACACTATTGTCCACAAAGGCGAGTCGGGCGCAAACCTCGGAGGGAGAAGGATGCTGCCAAGAACCGCGAACACAAGAGCCATTGAAGCCAGGAACCGACCCCGACGCCGCGCCCACTCGTATCCCTTCGCGTAACCTCGCGCAAGCCACAGAGAAGACAGACCGAGGATCAGGTATGCAACTCCAAGGATGTTGACGAGACCTTCAGCAGCATTGCCTTTTGCCACATCGAGCAGGGCTAACGAGAGCAGGAGATCCCACAGGCCAGTCAAGAGCTGGATGATTGCCAGAAGAACTATTCCCATGGGCCTTGGCGTCATTGGTCCAGTCCTCTCCGCATTCAACTGCGATCGTTTCGGGCTTCCTGCGAACTGTTCAGGTTGCTCTGTGGCGCGCATCTTCTGGGAAGAGTGGTGGGGCAAGAGAACGTAACGCGGATTTCGCCTGCCCTTGACTTGTGCTATTCAGCACTCATAGGCCTCATCACGGGTCCTTGGGGACCTCAGCTGACCCTCTTGTCATCACTTGCCATCCCCATCGTTATTCCCATATTTCAGAGGAACCCTGTCAGTAGTCCCTGAGAGACGAGTTATATAGCTGGATTCCCCGTTTACTGAGAGTGGAAGAGCTCACCCAGAACATTTGGATATTCTTCGGAATGGCAGTGGTCATCTCGCTGTCAGGAGTGATGACGCCAGGACCGGTGTTCGCGGCGGCCGTGGCCAAGGGGTACAAAGACCAAGGGGCTGGCATCAAAATCGCGCTAGGACACGGGTTGGTCGAGTTCCCCCTAATGGCCTTGATCATCCTGAGTCTCGGCTATGTCTTCCAGAACACCGCTGTGAAGCTGGGTATTGGATTGATTGGAGGATTCCTTCTCGTCTTCCTTGGTCTCATGATGGTGAGGTCACGAAAGAAGATTGCTGACGGGGAAAAGGAATACATTCCCTACAACTCGATAACGACGGGCGCTTTGACGACCTCTGCCAACCCGTACTTCTTCCTCTGGTGGGCCACTGTCGGTGCGCTCCTCATATCAAATGCCCAGGAGTTCGGCTCGATCATTGTCGTTGCTTTCGCAGTCGTTCATTGGAGCTGCGATCTAGCCTGGTACAGCTTCACCTCCTTTGCGGTTTTCAAGACAAAACATCTTTGGACCCCTCTAGTGCACGAAATAGTCTTCGGCGCATGCGGAGTCCTAATGATCGCATTCGGAATCTACTTCGTGTTTGGCCCAGCAAACGAACTGATCACCTCGTCGTAGAAGAGGAATTGAGTCTAGCGACCCGCGGCAATCATTCGTTCGAGCGGAATCTTCGCTCTTCTGATAATGTCTGCTGGAAGCTCTATCCTGTACTGCATCTTGACGAGAGAATCACGGACATCCTCCAGAGTGATCTCTCTCATGTTCGGGCAGGTCGCGTTCGGCACCTCGTAGAAGATCTTTCCTGGTGCCTCCTTCCTGAGCCTGTGGAGCATGTTCCCCTCGGTGCCGATGATGAACTCTTTTTTGGGCGAAGAGACCACGTGCTTGATGATGCCCTCAGTAGAAAAGGCGAAGTCCGCAAAGTCGACGACGTCCGGCGTGCACTCAGGATGCACCAGTATATCGGCCTCCGGGTGCGTCCTCTTGAGCTCCTTCAGGTCCTCGAGCTTGATGTTCACGTGGGTTGGGCAGTAGCCAGGCCAGAGGATCAGCTCCTTGTCCTTGACGAACCTCAGGACGTAGAGGCCGAGGTTCGTATCGGGGACGAAGATGACCTTCTTGTCAGGGAGAGATTGAACGATCTTGACCGCGTTCGCCGAAGTGCAGCAGATGTCCGACTCGGCTTTGACGTCCGCAGAAGTGTTGACGTAAGACACCACCGGCGCACCTGGATGCTCCGCCTTCAACTCCTTGAGTGATTTCACATCTACCATCGCAGCCATAGGGCACTTGGCGTTCAGGTTCGGGTGGAGCACGGTCTTCTCCGGGTTCAGGATCTTCGCGGATTCAGCCATGAAGTCCACGCCACAGAATACGATGATCTTTGCATCCGTTTTCGAGGCCTGAACAGAAAGCCCATAGGAATCCCCCAAGAAATCAGAGACCTCCTGAACCTCTTTCCTCTGGTAGTTGTGGCCGAGAATGATCGCCTTTTTCTCTTTCTTGAGTTCCAGAATCTGCTCCTGAAGGGAATCCAAGTTCTCAAACGCGGTTAGCATTAGGTTCGTATTAATCCTTTCGTCCGGACGTTGGGTTGTCACGCGATTCTCGGAACATCTAAATGACCGCTTTTCTCAAAGGCGGCTGTGTATTTGGCAACCTGAGGAGGAGACGGGCCAGGAGCCCAACGAGCGGTTTTTTTTACCTCGAATACATTCAAATATCGTACGACCGATGGCTTTCGAAGATATTTCATGAAGCCCGTCATCGACCCCAAGCTCTGCAAGGGGTGCAACATCTGCGTCTATATCTGTCCCAAGAAATGCTACTCGAGAGGGGCTGATATCTCAGAGACGGGGTATTTCGACGCAGTTGTGAGCTCGCCCGAGAAATGCTACAATCACAACAGGGAAGGGAAGCTCATATGCGAGCTCTGCATCCTCAGCTGCCCAGACCAGGCGATTTCGTGGCACCCTGAGACGGAGGAGGAGAAGAGGAAATGACCATTGCTCCTGGTGAATACTTCTTGCAGGGAAACGAGGCGTGCGTGGAGGGCGCAGTGGCAGCAGGAGTCAGGTTCTTCGCAGGATATCCAATTACACCTTCGACCGAGATCGCTGAAGGTCTCTCTCACAGACTGAGAGGCCCAGACGGGATATTCCTTCAGATGGAAGACGAGATCGCGTGCATCTCAGCAGTCATCGGCGCGTCATGGGGAGGCGCCAAGTCCATGACGGCAACCTCCGGCCCAGGGTTCTCCCTCATGCAGGAGGCGATTGGCTATGCGGCTATGTCGGAGACCCCGATTGTCATCGTGGATGTCATGAGAGGTGGCCCGTCAACAGGCCAGCCCACACGAGCCTCTCAGGGCGATGTGATGCAGACGAAGTACGGCTCGCATGGCGACTATGAGGTCATCGCCTTTGCACCAGCTTCCGTGCAGGAGATGTTCGACCTGACAGTCGAGGCGTTCAACTACTCTGAGAAGTACAGGGTGCCGGCGTTCGTTTTGTCGGACGCAGAGGTAGGCCATATGAGAGGCTTACTCGCAGTGCCAGACAAAATCAAGATAGTGAACAGAAAGGAGAAAGGCCTCCGAAGGTCAGACGAGGCCTACGACGTTCCAGACGATCTCGTGCATCCGTTCCCTGTCTTTGGCAAGGGACACAAGACAATGATAACCGGAATGACCCACACAGACGATTCGCAGATAGAACCGGAGGACGCAGAGGTACATCAGCAGCTGATCGGACGTCTTTCCGAGAAGGTCCTCAGGAACAGGAAGGACATCAACAAATGGGAGCTGATGTGCCCGGGCTCGAAGACCATGATCATCTCATACGGCTCATCCGCCCTTGGCGCGGAAGATGTGGCGGCCTCGAATGACAAGGTCGGCCTTCTGAGGCTCAAGAGCATATGGCCTTTGCCGGAGGAGCCGATTCACGAGGTCGCCAGCAAATGCGACCAGATCCTTGTCTGCGAGATGAATCTGGGCATGCTCTACTGGCCGATAAAGAGGGTAGCGCTGGAAGCGGGCTGCAAGAAGGTTGAACTTCTTTCTAAGGTCGGCGGTGAGCCGCCGACGCCGAGTGAAGTGAGGCATAAGTTGCGAGCGATGGGGGCGATCTGATGGAGATGTTCGAGTTCTACCGAAGGGATCGCTGGCCCCACGTATTCTGTCCTGGCTGCGGCAACGGTACGGTGATGAACTGCTTCTACAGGGCGTTCAGCCAGCTGAATCTCCCCCTGGACCGAACGGCTTTCGTCGGAGGCATCGGCTGTTCTTCGAGGATCCCGCTCTACATCAACTCCGACGCCCTCCACACCACGCACGGAAGGGCGATCGCGTTCGCGACCGGGCTGAAGCTTTCGAAGCCGGAGTTGAAGATCGTCGTGTTCACGGGCGACGGCGATTTAGGTGCGATCGGTGGCAACCATTTCATCAACGGATGCAGACGCAACTTGGACATGACCGTGATCTGCATCAACAACAACATCTACGGCATGACGGGCGGTCAGGCGTCGATCACCACCCCTCACGATTTCCAGTCAACGACCACGCCGTTCGGCAACAAGGAGTATCCGTTCGACCTCGCAGAGATAGCAGTCGCTGCGGGCGCCAACTACGTGGCTCGGTGGACCACGAGGCACGTTCACGAACTGACCAAATCGATGAAGACCGCGCTCCAGAAGAAAGGGTTTGCATTCGTTGAAGTCGTCTCACAATGCCCGACCAACTTCGGCAGAAGGAATAGAATGGCCGACCCGACGCAGATGCTGGAATGGTTCAAAGAGAGCTCCGTCAGGCGGGACAAGGCGAGGCTCGCCGCGGTGGACCATGTAGACCTCAATCTGGCAGGCCAGATCACCGTCGGGGAGTTCGTTGACAGGAACCGAGAATGCTACGAAGAGCTGATAGGAGTCGGAAAGCATGGATAAGCAGATCAGGTTCTCGGGGTTCGGCGGCCAAGGGGTGATTCTCATGGGTATCGCCCTGGGACGGGCAGCCTCTCTGTACGACCGGCACATCGGCGAGGATGGAAAGCCTGTGAGGAAGACCGCGATCCAGACGCAATCATATGGCCCTTCTGCTCGAGGAGGCCACTCCAAGTGCGACGTGAAAATCTCGGACAGGGAGATGCTCTACCCGTTCGTGGAGATACCAGACTACCTCGTGATCATGTCACAACAGGCCTACTCGAAGTACATCCACGAGAGGAAGCCCGACACGAGGATCCTGATCGACCCGGACCTGGTCTTGGACCGGCCCAAGGGTGATGTGTTCTACGTGGCTGGGACCAAAGCCGCCGAGAACATCGGGACGAGGATAGTGGCAAATGTGGTCATGCTCGGGGCCTTCAGAGAGATTTCTGACATCGTTCCGTATGTCTCGCTGGAAAAGGCGTTGCTGGACACGCTGCCCCAGCCGACCCACGACCTGAACAGGTCCGCATTGAGCGTCGGGGCGAAGTTGGGAAAAGAGGCGCTCGAGAACAGGAGCAAGGATTAAACAATACGAAGGCGTTCGACTCGAGGGAGCGGGAAACTTGATAATCGAATCCGTGCTGAAGGAAGGCCGGAAATCGCTTGCAGAGAACGAAGTGAAGGAGCTCCTGCGAGAGTCTGGAATCCCCACGACGGACTTCCAGGTCATCCGGAGATTCGAGGAGATAGACCAGAAGAAACTCAAGTTCCCGGTCGTGCTCAAAGTATGCTCACCGAACATACTACACAAGACCGATGTTGGCGGGGTCATCCTGGACGTCGCCAAGGATCAGCTGGAGCACGAGTTCGCGAAGATGACGGAGAGGTTCCCGAACGAGCAGATACTCGTGGAATCGCACCAGGACAGAAGGGTCGAGGTCATTGTCGGCCTCATCAACGACCCGACATTCGGCCTCACGGTCATGTTTGGGCTCGGTGGCATCTACACTGAGGTTTACAAGGATGTCACATTCAGGGTTGTCCCGATCAAGAGGGAGGACGCCGAGGAGATGCTGAGGGAGATCAAGGCGGCGCCGATCCTGGAAGGCTTCAGAAAGATCAAGGTCGACAGGGACGCGATCATCAACATCCTTATGAAGGTATCCGCGCTGGGGGAGAAGTACATGGACAAACTCGATCAGATGGATCTCAAC
>JBASRQ010000112.1:0-27154 GCA_049273895.1 Thermoplasmata archaeon | reverse complement strand
TTCTGTCCGGCCGGGTCGGTTCGATAGCTTTCTGCTTGTCCGAGAGCAGGGAATCGTCGGTGCCCGGGAAGCCGATGATCACGAATGTTATCACGACATAATCTGCCGGAATGCCCAGGGCCTCCTTTGCCTTGAGCGGGTCGAAGCCCGCAATCGGGTGCGCTATCAGCCCTAGCTCCGTCGCCCTCAACTCCAACTGTCCGATGGCGAGTCCGGTCGAGAACAGATAGTAATCTCTGTGGTCGCTTAGTTGACAGTCATCGACAGGCTGGGCGGCGATTGCCATGATTACGGGCGCGCGCGTCGCCCAGGCGTTCCCGCGGGAGAGAGCGCTCCTGGCTCCCGCGATGCTCTCGCCGCTCTTACAAATCACGACGCGCCACGGCTGGTTGTTGTTGCAGGAAGCCGAGAGCCTCACCGCTTCGACAAGGGCCTCTATCTCATCATCCTCGACGGGCCTGTCCGAAAAAACTCTCCTGGCGCGTCTGGTTCGTATCGCTTCGACTACTTCCATGTGCTCACCTGAGCCGAAAATCAACCTAGATGGATTTAGACTTGGTTCCGATTCCTGCGGTCAGGCCTTATAGGACTTCCATTTGATCTCGTAGCCGCTCTCCTTTTTGAGAACTGACACTGCATCGATGATCTGGTCGACCGAGTCCCTGGTTCCGCAGAAGACAACATCGACGCCCTTGCTCAGGGCGCTCATGGAGGACTCGACCGGCGCATGGATCGTGAAGAGCTCTCCGCTCGCCTTCATGAGCAGGGCTGCACCAGTGGCATCCCCTGCAACAAGGAGACCAGGCGAGAACTCATCGACCTTGTCCCTCACCCGCTGAACGCTCGCTGCCTTGGATCCTCCGTCCTCTGCCGAGGGCGTCTCGATGATCAGGAGTTCTCCAAGTTCGAGGTCCACGATGCCCTCCAACTGGCCGACGAGGACGTCGTCTCCCTCATCGGAGACCTCGAGGGCAATCCCCGTGGATGCGGATTTCTGGCCAGGATTGGCCATCAGCATTCCATCCTCCATCGTCAGGCCGACCGATTCGCCCTTTTTGATCCTCTTCCCCGCGATGGCGACGCACCTGTCGATCACGCTTATCCTTCTGAGGGTCGCATCGACCTGTTCCTTCAGGGCCGTGAAGTGCTCCTGTGCAATCTGCATGCCTTTCCTCGTCGGCCACAGACCGCCCCCCTGCTCTTTAAGCAGACCCTCTCTCTTCATCGCGGAAATGTACTGGCTGACCGCCTGCACGGTGATGCGCATGCGACCAGCCAACTCCTTCATCCTTATCGAAGGAGCCTTCAGCACTTCGATCAGGATCAGGAGCTCGGTGTTTCTCCTCAGATCCCGCAACGGTTGGCCGTTCATGCTTCATCCTCCTCTGGGCGCCAGTCGAGAGAGGAGCTCTGAGACATCGGCAACGACAGTGGCTCCCGAGCTAATCAAGTTCTTGATGATCGCATCAGCCTTACCATCGACGAAGTCGACCGTCTGAGCTTCCGCTGGCCGAACGAGGAGAACCCTCTTCCCGGTCCGAAGCGCATGTGCGGCAGCCTCGAGGTTCCTCAGGTTTCCCGGGCCAACGGGGAACGGCGACACTACGACGGCCACCGACTCATCAATCAGCGCCAAGTTCTCCGCGTGGTTCTCGGGGCTAATGGGTGCAAAAGGAGCCTCCGCCACCACTGGAATGTGCATATCCTTCGCGTTCTCATAGTCTGAATCGAGCACGTTTAGGACGCCCGCTGTCACCGAGTAACCGCTGTCGTGAAGAGATTTCATGAAGACCCCGCCTGCGCCCCCTCCGCACAGCAGATGCACCCTGGTGCCATGCTTGTGGATTGCGACCGCAGCCGAATGCGGCATGATGTATATCGACTGAGTCAACGGGTCCTTTCTGACCGAGACATCGACGCCGTAGACACTCTGGATCGTCTCCGGGCTGAGCACTTCCTTCGGGGCACCCATCGCTTCCAGCCTTCCTTGGCTGAGAAGAGCGATCCTGTCACAGTACCGGGCCGCGAGATTTACATCGTGAAGCACAGCGATCGTCGTGATCCCCTCCTCTCGATTGAGTCTTTTCAGAAGGTCCATAATCTCGAGTTGCCCGCTTATGTCGAGGAATACTGTGGGCTCGTCCAAGAGCAGCACCTTCGGCTTCTGCGCGATCGCCCTGGCGATTATGACCCTCTGCCTCTCCCCTCCGCTGAGCTCGGAGAAAACACGTGTCGCAAACTGGGTTGTGTTCGTCCTTGCCATCGCCTGCCGGACCACCTCGACGTCCCTCTTCGACTCGCCCGAGAGCCGGCTACCGATGTGGGGTATCCTGCCCATCATGACTATGTCGTGAACGGTGAACGGGAAGTCGGTCGCCGAGGTCTGCGGCACGACCGCGAATGTCTTTGCCATTTCGGCAGGGGTGAGATCGTTGATAAACCTGGATCCCACGCGCATCGTTCCGTACTCCGACGGCAGGAACTTGGTCACACACCTCAGCAGGGTAGTCTTTCCGGACCCGTTTGGACCCATGATGCCGACGAATTCCCCGGGAGCGACGTCGAACGATATGTCCTTCAGCACCTGGACATCCCCAA
Source organism: Thermoplasmata archaeon (assembly GCA_049273895.1). Lineage (GTDB taxonomy): Archaea > Thermoplasmatota > Thermoplasmata > UBA10834 > UBA10834 > COMBO-56-21. The sequence continues at coordinate 24,556 of JBASRQ010000112.1, read as the reverse complement.
AGGAGAACGACATGTGCTTGACGGAGAGAGACATCACCTTTCACGCCCCGTGCTGTTCCTCCGGAGGAGGTACAGGAAGAAAGGTCCTCCACACAACGCTGTGATGATCCCGACGGGCAGTTCTGTCGGCGCCACAGCCGTCCTGGCCAATGTGTCGGCAGAAATGAGGAAGATTGCACCCGACAGCGTCGCGGCAGGGACCAAGGTCCTGTGACTGGACCCGACTATCAGCCTCGATATGTGCGGAATTATCAGGCCGACGAAGCCGATGACCCCGGTGAACGCGACGGCAGCTGAGGCCATGAGCGCTGAGACGAATAGCATCAGCTTCTTCAGGAACTCGGGGTTGGCGCCGAGATTGTGGGCTGTTTCCTCGCCGAGCAGAAGGGCGTCGAGATCTCTTCCGTAAAGGAATACCACGACAACCCCGGCAACTATCGGTAACAGCAGGATCTGGACTATGTCCCAACTCGCAAGCGTGAGACTTCCGAGAAGCCAGAAGATCAGCTGGTGATACTGTTGTCTTGCGAAGTAGATCAAGAACGAGACCATCGCGCCGAGGAAAGCGGCAACAGCGACGCCCGACAGAAGCAGCGAATCGACATAGACCTTCCCTCTCACAGAGCCGAGCATGTACACTGAGAAAGCCGCGATCGCCGCAGACACGAAAGCGAACATCGGCGGCGCGAGCACACCGATTGTTGCGCTCAGACCAAGCAACCCTGCGATCGCAGCGCCCACGGCAGCTCCCGAAGAGACACCGATCACGAACGGATCAGCCATGGAGTTTCTGAATATCGCCTGCATCGCCGTGCCTGAGCACGCGAGGGCTGCTCCGACTAGTCCTGCCAGAAGGACCCTGGGTATCCTCACGTTCCAGAAAACCCAGTGGTAGCTTGAATCGGTGAATATCGCCTTGACCGCCTCTGAGAAGGAAATCCTCTCAGGAACGCCTGGGCCGATCGGGCCGAGTGTGCCGACTAGAATGGCTATGAAGGCTGTGATGACCAGCAAGGTCCCCAATCCGCATATGACGAGGAAACGCCTGCCCCTCAAATGCGCGGGGCTCAGCCCGTCATCCTTGTATTCCTCGGCTCCAATCAGCGCGGTCACCCTCTGGCAGACTTCAGGCGTAAAGTTCGGGGTGTATGATCTCCGCCAGCTGCTCCAAACCGTCGACAACTCGCGGTCCGTACCGGCTCACTAGGTTGTCGTCAATAGAGTATATCTTGTTGTGGGAAACGGCATAAATGTTGCTCCAGCCAGATCTGGCCGCGAAGTCTGACGAGGTTGTTGTGGTCATCGGGCCCACAGTGTAGATGATCACCTGAGGGTTCTGCGCTATGATGAACTCCGGAGTCAGCTCAGGATACTCGTTGCTCGCATTGGCTGCAATGTTGGATCCACCTGCCAGCCGTATCAGGTCGTTTCCGAAGGAACCTGGCCCATAAGTCCAGAGGGGATAGTACTCGACGTAGGTCCTGACCTTCTCCACTCCATCGGCAAGGGTCTTGTCCGTCACGGCATTAACTCTCGCCTGCAAGCCAGCTACGAGTGCTTCGGCCTCGAGCGAGTGACCGGTCAAGCTTCCTGCAAGTCGAAGATCCTTGAACACGTCCTCCATGGTCCTTGTGGCGAAGATGAAGTAGGGAATTCCCTGTCCCGCCAGCTGGTCCAGCTGAGCTCTCGGAACAAGGTCGCTGCTGACGATAAGATCGGGTTTGAGGCTCATGATGACCTCGACGTTCAACGTGTATGATCCGATCTGCGGGAGGCTTCTGGCCTCAGCGGGATAATCGCTGTAGTTGTCAACTCCGACGACTTGAGAGCCCGCGCCCACAGCGAACATAATCTCTGTGGGAGACGGGGCCACTGAGACTATCCTCTGCGGAATTCCATGCAGCTCGACTGTCCTTCCATAGTCGTCCACGATGCTGAGAGTGGTTTTCTTCTGGGCCCCGCCGAGGACATAGCCCGCGGAGAACCCGATGACGGATGACGCCACGATGGCGATGACCATCCACACCTTCCAATCAAATGCACTTCCACCTTTTGATGCCATTGAACTCTCTCCTTGATGCGCCCGGGCCCAAGCGCGCGCGTGGCGTTTCGGGACGGCGCATATGCCTTAAAGCATACTTGAAATACTGAAAGCGTATTTGATTCTTTCCATCAAGAAAAGGCTACGCCTAGAAATAGGACATTGAAGAAATGAAAAGGAGTTGAAATGGTTTGATCGATCTCGCAGCCCCCTGCCGATTTCAGGTGAGCTTCGTCCCTTCCTCGATGCTGGCCTCCAGGATGTCCATGGCCTGCTCGAGGATCTCGTCTGGCATTATCATCGACGGGTGCAACCTTATGACGTTGTCATATGTTCCGCACGATAGAGCGACCATTCCCCTTTTCAGGGCCGCCACTCTGATAGCTTTCGTCTCCTTGGCCGCGGGCGTCTTCGTCTTCGGGTCGGTCACCAGCTCGATGGCCATCATCGCGCCCATTCCCCTGATGTCGCCGATGATAGCGAACCTGGACTGCATCTCCTTCAGCCGCTTGGTGATATAGGCGTTCACCTTCGGCACGTTCTTGAGCGCCTTCTCGATGATGTCGAACTGAGCCAGCGCAGCGGCGCAACCCACGGGGTTGCCGCCGAAGGTACCGCCCAGGCCACCAGTCTGTGGAGCGTCCATTATCTCGGGCCTGCCGGTCGTCGCCGATACGGGGAACCCGCCTCCAATCCCCTTTCCAGACACGAGCATGTCGGGCTCCACACCGGACCAGTGCTGGACCGCCCACATCTTGCCAGTCCTTCCTGCGCCGGTCTGGATCTCATCGTCCACGTACACAGCCCCGTGCTTCTTGCATATCCTGGTGACCTTCGCGTAGAACTCCTTGGGCGGAACGATGAACCCGCCTTCTCCTTCTATCGGTTCACCGACAAGACACGCGACCTTGCCCTGGAACTGCGGACTCGACCATGTCTCGTCAATCTTGTCAGCGCATGCAACACCGCAAGATGGATACTCCATCTTGAACGGGCATCTATAGCAGTACGCGAACTCCACCTTGTACGTCTCTGGCAGAGGGCCGAACCCTGCCTTGTAGGGCATCTCCTTTGAAGTCAGCGCCATGGCCATCATGGTCCTGCCGTGGAACGCGTGCACGAAGGAGAACGCGGCAGGCTTCTTCGTATAGTGTCTCGAGATCTTGACTGAGTTCTCCACCGCCTCGGCCCCGGAGTTGAAAAGAACCGACTTGACCAGGCCAGGGTGAGGGGCCAGACTTGCCAGCTTCTCCGCCAGCCTGACATAGTTCTCGTACGGTGTCACCTGGAAGCAGACATGGAGGAACTTGTCCGCCTGCTTCTTCACAGCGGCGACGACCTCCTTCGGTCTATGACCGACGTTCGTGACGCCGATGCCGCTGCCCATGTCGATGAAGACGTTTCCGTCGACATCGTAGAACAGAGAGCCTTCGGCCTTCTCTACGAAGACGGGGGCTGTTATGCCGACGGCCTTCGATAGATACTTCTCCCTCAACTTGCCGAGCTCGACTGATTTAGGTCCTGGAACTTCGGCGCTCTTTATTGAAGCCTTTTTCGCTGCCATGTTCATACCTCGAAGTTTGTGCAATCAAAGACGCTTTCGTTCGTGGATAGTTGAAACTGTAGATATTCTTTTGGAAACACGCAACTCTGAGGGTGGTTCGATCTGATGAACGAGTGCCCGCCGCTCACTTCCCCAAGGCTTTTGCAAAGCTCGATTCGAATATCGACAAGCCCGCGTCGAGAAGCTCCTCCGTGATCACCAGAGCGGGCATGATCCGCGCGACATTGCCCGACCGCCCGCCCTTCCATGCCACGAGACCCTTAGAGAAGCACTCCTTCTGCAGCCTCACCAGGAGATCGGCATCGGGCGCCCTTGAACCATCTCTCTTGATCAGCTCCACCCCGACATACAAGCCCCTGCCTCGGACATCCCCAATCACGTCGAGCCTTGACATCATCTCCGTGCAGCGCTTCAGGGCTTTTTGGCCGAGGCGTTTGGAGCGACCAGCGAGGTCGTGCTTCTCCATGAACTCGATTCCTGCGAGGCCAGCTGCGCAGGAGAGAGCATTGCCTCTGAATGTGCCCACATGCGCTCCCGGACCCCAAGTGTCCAGCTCCTTCCTGAACACGATGCCCGATATTGGAAGGCCGCTCCCCATGGACTTCGACACGGTCATGATGTCAGGGGTTACCCCTTCGTGTTCCATGGCGAACATATCGCCAGTCCTACAGAAGCCGGTCTGTATCTCGTCGGCTATCATGACTAGGCCGTAGGTGTCGCAGATTCGTCTTATCTCTTTCATGTAACCGGGAGGAGGTGGGACTATCCCGCCCTCTCCCTGGATGGGCTCTATCAGGAGAGCCCCAGGTGCAGAGAACCCCGTGTCCGGGTCCCTCACCAGATGTTCGAAGTAGTGGGCACATGAGAGGCTGCAGTTTGGATACTTCAGCCCGAACGGGCATCGGTAGCAGTAGGGATACGGGGCGAAGTAGACCTCAGGCACTCCGGGAAGATAGTTGGCCTTCGCAGAGCGCTTCGCAGTCAAGGACAGGGACATGCCGGACACACCGTGCCATCCGCCTTCGAACGAGATGACGCCGGGCTTCTTCGTGTTGAACTTCGCCAACTTGACTGCGGCCTCTACTGCGTCCGCCCCGGTGGGACCGCACATGAGGACCTTCGAGTTGTTCTTGAGGTCGCCCGGAGCAAGTTGGACGAGCTTCTTCGATAATGCCACTCTCGGCTTTGACGGGAAGTCGAGGCCGTGTGTTATCTTGTCCGCCTGGTTCCTGATCGCGTCCACGACCTCGGGATTCGAATGACCCACGTTGAGCGCGCCCACACCGCCACTGAAGTCGATGAAAATGTTCCCGTCAAGGTCTTCGACCGTGGCGCCCAACCCGCGAGAGATGGCCAGCGGGACCTGGCCGGGATACACGAGCGCGTTGGAATCGTATTTCCTCTGCTCCTCGAGCATGGCCGAGGACTTCGGGCCGGGAATGGTCTTCGTGACTTTCAAGACACCTTGCAGGTTGAACTTATAGAAAGCATCCTTGGACAACTGTAGGTCACCTTGGACCCGAATGACGGCCAATCGGTAATATCGTTTTGTGTTGCGTCTGTTCTCAGCTGTCTTCAGCCGTAGGGGATCTCCACATCCGAGGCCCTGCTCTTCTTCTGGGCATCGCGGTGAATGATCTTGAGCTGCGCCTCGAGGCGCTCCGCCTCCTTGCACAGTGGTTCGACGTTCAGGTTCAGATGGAGCACCATCTGGTCGATGGCCGCCAGAATGAGGGCCGCCGCCCTCGCATCCGCGGTGTCTGGTTTCGCCTCCGCAAGCAGCGTGATGACGTCGAATCCGCGCATCTTGCCTTCGTTGAGGAGCACGCCCGCCGTTCCCGAGATGACACCCTCGACGAACGGTTCCGCGTCCGCGTCCAGGAGCAGCTTCTGAGCGCTCTCGGTGCTGCCGATGCCGTAGACGGCAATCTCGCCCTTGTCATCGACCTCCGAGCCCTCCTCACGCTCGACTATCAGTCCGCCTGCAGAGATGATCAGCCTGCATTTCTGTGCCTGAGCATAGTCCATGACCGCAGTTCCGATGTCCCTTAGCAGATTGGCTGATGGCTGGAGCTCCGTGGAGAAGACAACTATCTGCTGCTCACCAGGCTTCAGCTCTGTTCTAGCATAGACCCTGGCTGGTCCGAGCGGTTCGCCGTTCCTGACTAGCGAGAGAGTCGGAAAAGAATCAGAGTCCATGACGGCGATGTACTCCAGCTTCAGAAGGGCTATCAGGTAGTTCGCAACGATCGAGCTCACCAGGCCCACGCTCGGAAAACCGTCTATGACGACGGCGTTCCTGAGATCCATCCTCTTCAGTTCGAATATCTCAACATTTCCCATTCATCACCGTCATGATATACGTACAATATAGACGTTGACAGAGGAGAGCTCGGGGAATGCGAGGACGAATGCGACACCAGCCAAGGTTTAATAGAAGAGTGCTTCATCTAGAACGCGGCCAGATGGGCCGGTGGCTTAGCCAGGATATAGCACTGGCCTTCTAAGCTCGCACAGAGCGGAAGAAAGCCAGTGGTCTCGGGTTCGAAAGGCGTTCGAGGCGCCCGAAACTCCCGACCGGCCCGCTTGGCCCGCCAAAAGGAATATAAAAAGGTACGATGTACGGCAGAAGGCGCAAGGGAGTCTGACGCATGAAACGGAGCTCTAGGGCCTGGAAGAAGCGCGGGAAGGCGCGCTGGAAGTGGCGCAAGAAGAAGATGAGAAGGCGGAAGAGAGCACAGAAGATGCGCAAGAAGTAGGCTCGCCTGGCGCGTACCAAATCGGGGGTATGGGGTAATCTGGTATCCTTACGGGCTCCAGTTATGGGAATGATTTCCGTTGGGTTTGCTGACCAGTGATGACTAACTGGAGCGATGACCCATGTCCGAAAGAACGCGCGGAGTCGCTCTCCGCGTGGAGGAAACCCGTCGATGGGGGTTCAAATCCCTCTGCCCCCACTCGTCCATTTTCCCTGAGGGAAATGGACACCAGAGATTGGATTGAGTTGACCGGCAATCACCGACGCACCAAGGATCTGCTCCCGCATGACAATTGAGATATCAAAGGCCACGAAGAAAGACCTGAATAGGCTCGTAGAGATGTTCTCCGACCCGGATCTAAAGACGAATCGAGCAGAATCCGATTGGTTCGTCCACTGCTATTTCGACTATCACCACATCAATGTGGCAAAGGTTGAAAGAGAGATTCGAGGAGCTTGCTTCTGGCGGATCGAAGGCGAGAAGTACAGCGGCCTGGGCTGGATAGAGAACCTTTGGGTCGAGAAGCAATACAGAAGGATGAACCTTGGAGAGAGGCTTCTCAGGAAATCGATAGAGGACATGAGAGTCTTCTTCGAGAAAGACACCATAAGACTCAGAAAGGTTGTGCTCACAACTCAAATGGAAAGGAGAAGTGCTAGGAGACTTTATGAGAAGATTGGGTTTCGAAGTGCTGCAAGTCTCGGCGACCTGTACGATCCAGGAGGGCACGATCTATTCTACATCCTCGATGCACAATATTACATGTCGCAGCATCTGCCTTAAGGTGACCTCCAAGGCACTGGGCATGGACGAGCGCACTGATCATTGCTGTGATCGACGTGCCCTGGATTGCACTTGAGACCCCCTTCACGGGCGTCCTCCCGGTCTCCGTTGTCTGGGCGGTGATACAAATGGGCATAATCGGCATTCAGTACTCGAAAACGGTCAAGGACTTCTACACCAAGCCAGAATGAACTTGCCTTTGCATACGATTGGGGCGAAAAGGTTATTCAGACCTGCCCTCTTTCCGCAAGCATGCACAAGGTCGTCACGATTGACCTGGAGAGGGACATCCTCTCTGAGAACCAAAGGATCGCGGATGAGAACAAGAAGAACCTCGAAGATCATGGAATCACATCCTTCGATTTCCTGGGCGCGATCGGTTCTGGCAAGACTCTGATAATCGAGAGGCTCATCGAGATTCTCAAAGCCAAGGGCAAGCGGGCGGCGGCGATCGCAGGCGATGTCTCAGGTGATGATGACTACACGAGATTCATCGCTCACGGAATCCCCGCCGCGAACATCAACACCGGCAAGGAGTGCCATCTTGACGCTCATCTGGTCGACCACGCGCTGGAGGATCTTCCGCTGGATGACATCGACTACATCTTCATAGAGAACGTCGGGAACCTTGTTTGCCCCGTCGACTTCCCCGTCGGCTCGCATAAAAGGATCGTCGTCATAAGTGTCACCGAAGGTGACGACATGGTCAGGAAGCACCCGGCGATCTTCGCATTCTCAGATGTCATCATAATCAACAAGGTGGACCTTGCGCAGGCGATGGAGGTCGACCCGAAGATACTCGAGAGGGACGCTCGGAGGATAAACCCCGGCGCCAAGATCATCATGATGGATGCCCGACATGGCAAAGGCGTGGACGAGCTGGTCAAGGCCCTCGGGCTCTAGAGGACCGAGATATGAAGATAATAGTTTACGGGATCGTCCAAGGCGTCGGATTCAGGCCCACGGTGTACAGGGTCGGGAAGGCCATGGGTCTGAAGGGGTATGTCCTCAACAACGGTTCCAACGTGGAGATACATGTAGATAGGGACGCCGAGAAGTTTCTTGCGGAACTCAAGAAAGCCCTGCCTGCGCTCGCGAGGATCGACAGGGCGGAGTTCGAGGACGTCGACGAGAAGCTAGAGGAGTTCTCGATCGCCCAGAGCCACGACGGCATTAGGGTCTCGCTCATCCCGACAGACACGGCCATATGCAAGAACTGCATGGACGATTTTGGCCAACCATCCAACGGGAGACATCTCTTCCCATTCACGAACTGCACCGAGTGCGGAGCAAGGTTCACCGTGATCGCGGACCTACCGTTCGACCGTGCTCGGACTAGCATGGCCGACTTCCCGATGTGCCCCGATTGCGCAAGGGAATATGCTTCCCCAGACGATAGGCGGTTCCACGCGCAGACGATATCGTGTCCCAAGTGTGGTCCCAAATACACTCTTTTTGACACGGACAGGAGATCCATCCGAGGAGATGCGTTCAAGGAGTTCGCGAAGAAGATAGACGAAGGATACGTGGGTCTCCTCAAGGGCTGGGGCGGGATGCACATCATATGCACCTTCAAGAACGCATCAAGACTGAGAAAGGTCTACCGCAGGGGCGACAAACCGTATGCGGTCATGATGAGGGACATTGAGACTGCGAAGAAGTATGTGATGTTGAACGATCAGGAGCAGCGGCTCCTGACCTCACCTCAAAGGCCGATCGTCCTCCTTCACAAGAGGGAGGATTCGATGCAGGTGCTTGAGAAGGTCTCCCCAGGACTTGGCAATCTCGGCGTCATGCTGCCCTACTCAGGGGCCCACCTGCTCATGTTTCATCATCTGAAAGCTGATGGGGTGATCATGACCTCTGCGAACCCGCCGGGCGAGCCGATGGTCATCGAAAACGAGAAGGCGTTCGACCTCGGCCTCGACTACTACCTGATGCATAACAGGAAGATTATCCACAGATGCGACGACTCTGTGGTGAAGGTCAGTTCGGGCATGACAAACTTCACGAGGAAGTCGAGAGGCTTCGTGCCCGTACCGGTCGAGGCGAACCACAAGCATCCAGTGATAGGAGTGGGAGCCCAGTGGGATGTCACTGGCTCCGTCTCGAGGAACGGGGAGATATTCCTGACACAATACGTTGGTGAATCGCAACAGTACCCGACATTGCAGTATCTGGATGAAGCGATCCACCACTTGTCGAGTCTTCTCGGCGTCAAATGGTTCGAGGCAATAGGGCTAGACAAGCATCCCAGATACTCGACGAGGATAGTCGCGCGGAGACTTGCGAAGGAATACGGCTGTCAGCTCATCGAGACGCAGCACTATCACGCCCATGCGGCGGCGCTCAAGATAGACCGCAAGATCGAGGGTCCGTTGGTCTGTCTCACTTGGGACGGAACAGGATACGGAGATGACGGGACCTCGTGGGGAGGAGAGACCCTTCTGGCCGATTACTCTAGCTACAAGCGCCTGGCGACTCTGGAAGGGATTCCCCTGCTGGGCGGAGACAAGGCAGTCGTAGATCCTAAGCGAGTGGTGACAGCGATCCAGATGAGGCTGGGGAAGAGACCGACGCTTGTAGACGCGCAGGAGTTCGAGCTATTCCTGAAGATGCTGGACAAGAGCGTCAAGGCGTCCAGCATGGGGAGGGTCCTTGACTCGGTCTCATGCATTCTTGGCATCTGCTGCAAGAGGACCTACGAGGGCGAGCCTGCGATCAAGCTCGAGCGATGGCTGGAGATGGGAAAACCAACGTTCAGTTTTGAATTGGAGTTTGGCAGTAGGGACGGGATCGAATATGCGAAGACACTGCCGATGTTCGAGCAGCTCCTCGAGATGGAAATCACATCCGACCGAACGAGGGCAGACGCTGCAGCTTCCTTCGTGAGGACGCTGGTTTCAGGAATCGCTGAGAGAGCGTGTGACTTCGTGGAATCGAATGGGCTGAGGCAGGTCGGCCTCACGGGCGGAGTATCCTACAGCGGCCCTATCACATCATGGGTGAAGGAGACCGTGGAGAGACGTCGCCTTGCATTCATAGGTCACGAGCGGATTTCGAACGGCGACGGAGGGATCTCCACAGGCCAGAATGCCATAGCTGGCTCGTTGCTGGGGTAAGGCTTTATAGCAGTCCCCGGCATACTCGCTACCCGATGTGCCTCGCCGTTCCAGGTGAAGTGAAATCCATAGACGGCCACATGGCGACCGTCGACTATGGAGGGGTCAAGAGGACCGCCAACGTATCGCTCGTGGACGCCAAAGTGGGCGATTACGTCATCGTTCACGCAGGGTACGCGATACAGGTCATGGACAGGGAAGAGGCGGAGAAGACCCTGGAGATCTTCCAAGAAATGCTCGACCTGGAGAACGCCGGAGCGTAGAGGATGCACGAGTTCTCAGTCATGAGCCAGATTGTGGACAGCATTTTGTCGGAAGCGAACAAGAGGAAGGCCACCAAGATCGAGCAAGTGGACCTGCAGGTCGGGGAGTACACGATGCTCGGCGAGGAGCAGCTGAAGTTCGCGTACGAAGTGTTGTCGAAGGACACCATCCTCAAAGGCTCGAAGCTCAAGATAAGCCACATCAAAGGAAAGATCGAGTGCGCGTGTGGATACCGAGGCCGGATCGAACCTTCGCCGGATTCTCCCCACAGGATCGTTCCGATTCTGGAGTGCCCCAAGTGCAAAGGAGCTGCGAAGATTGTGGAGGGCAGAGAGTGCGTGATAAGAAACATCAGGATGGTGGTGCCGGACGTATAAGCTGAGGGACAAGGAGATGTCCCGCAAGATCATCAAGAAGCTCGAGGGGATGAGCCTCAAACTGACGCTCATGCACGTCTGCGGCACGCACCAGGACACACTCGTCAGGTTCGGCCTCGACAGCGAGTTCAAGCGCGTCGGGATCGACATTCGCCAGGGACCCGGATGCCCGGTCTGCGTGACGCCTCCCGGAGAGATTGAAGAGATCCTGGCGTTGGCCAAAGCGGGGTTGACCGTCGCTGTGTTTGGCGACGTGATGAAAGTCCCCGGAGAGAAGGGAGCTCTCAACGACGCTAAGGCAGAAGGAGCCGATGTGAGGGTGGTCTTCGGCGTTGACGACGCCGTCGCCCTGGCCAAGAGAATCCAAAAAGAGGTGGTTTTCATGGCAATCGGGTTCGAGACCACAGCCCCGACAACAGCCTCGGCGCTTCTGTCAGACCCGCCGGTCAACTTCTCTGTCCTGAGCTGTCACAGAACGGTTCCTCCTGTTCTCGAGGCGATTGCGGACATGGGCGAGATCAAGCTGAACGGCATGATCCAGCCAGGCCATGTCAGCACGATCATCGGAACCAAGCCTTATGAGTTCATGTCGAAGAAGTACAGGATTCCGCAAGTGGTCGCGGGTTTCGAGCCTCTGGACCTTCTCATGGGTGTCTACATGCTGGCCGTGCAGGTGAAGGAAGGCCGAGCCGAGGTCCAGAACGAGTATACTCGAGTGGTGCACACGGACGGCAACCCGATGGCGATCAAGGCGATGAGGGACGCATTCGAGCCGATCGACGTTCCCTGGAGAGGATTTCCCGTCATCAAGAGAAGCGGCCTCGCCATCAGGCAGAAGCTCGAGCGATACGACGCGAGGAAGAGGTTCGAGGAACTCCTGAGACCAATACACGAGAAGGAGTACGGCGAGGCCAAGGGATGCAGGTGCGGCGAGATGCTCCGGGGAATCCTTACGAGCGAGGAGTGCCCACTGTTCGCCAAGAAATGCACGCCAGGCTCGCCGATAGGGCCATGCATGGTCTCCAGAGAGGGCAGCTGCTACATCTCGTACCGATACCTCAGGAGGTAACGGTTGTCCGGAGAGCTAATGCCGACGCCTTTCGACGAGTCGCGACGCGCGGAAACGAGTGATGGCAACATGCGGAATGCAGGTATCCAACTGTCGCCTATCGAGAAGGATGGAGTGGCAGAAATCCCGAAACTGGCTTTACGATTGGAAGAAGGAGTCTCAATAGTCAGGCAGCGATGTACAATCACGTCTGAAGCGCGGATTAGAGGTAGTATTCGATATTTCTGATTCGTTTAAATGGGAGGACGAAATCAACGGCTTCGAAAAACGCCGATTAATCGAATTTCGAATTTCGTGGGCATTAACTGCAATATAATCTACAAGCCTGCAAGGAAGCTCTAATGTTAGTCGCCACGAATAGCACGCTTTTCGAAAGATGCGCAACGAAATGTATATAAATGACCGCTTTATTATCCACAATTGTCAGACCACCAAATGGACCGAGTCGATATGCCAGATAGCCTATGATCGGCATCCTTTCGCGGGGGTCACTCGGGCCGGTCGAGATACGTCGAGCCTATGAGGAGGGGGTGGACCGATGACCGCACCCGCACCGCAAGAAAAGGACACTGGAACGAGCTCTCCACCAAAGGAAGCCGGCAGCACCGCAGGGCCTAAGATCGGTGTTTTCATCTGCCACTGTGGTAGCAACATTGCTGGAGTGGTGGACTGCGGCCAGGTCCGGGAAGCCGCCGAGAAGCTTCCGGGAGTGGCGGTCGCAAAGGAGAACAAGTACACCTGCTCCGACCTCGGCCAGGAAGAGATCATCAAGGCGATCAAGGAGAACGGGCTTGAACGGGTCGTCGTCGCCTCGTGCTCTCCCAGGCTGCATGAGCCGACTTTCAGGAAATGCATTCAGCATGCGGGATTGAACCCGTACCTTCTCCAGATGGTGAACATCCGCGAGCAATGTTCGTGGGTGCACTCTCACGAGAAGGCGAAAGCCACGGAGAAGGCTTGCGACCTTGTCCGAATGGGCGTTTCGAAGGCAGCCGAACTTGAGCCTCTGGAAGCAAGAGAGGTCCCCGTCGAGCCATCATCGCTTGTGATCGGGGGAGGCGTTGCGGGGATCCAGGCCGCCCTCGACCTTGGGAACATGGGATTCAAGGTCTACCTGGTGGAGACCCAGCCGAGCATCGGAGGGAAGATGGCCCAGCTGGACAAGACATTCCCGACGGGTGACTGCGCCATTTGTATCCTGGCTCCAAAGATGGTCGAGCTCTCCCGACATCCGAACATAACCTTACTCTCGTATTCCGAAGTCGAAGAGGTCAAGGGATACATCGGTAGCTACGATGTCAAGGTGAGACGAAAGGCAAGATTCGTCTACGAAGACAAGTGCGTGGGATGCGGTCTGTGCGCAGATGCGTGTCCGGTCAAGGTCGACAACGAATTCGACCTCGGCTTTGGCCAGAGGAAAGCGGTCTACATCCCGTTCCCGCAGGCCGTGCCCTTGAAGTACACCATCGACAAGGAACACTGTCTGCACTTCAAGTCCGGCAAGTGCCAGCTCTGCGTGAAGGCCTGCACGAACAAGGCGATCGACCACACGATGCAGGACGAGATTCTGAACCTCAAGGTCGGGACGATAATTGTCGCGACTGGCTACGAGACATATGTCCCTATGAAGAAGGGCGTCTACAAGTACTGGGAATACGACGACGTGATAACAGCTCTCGAGCTCGAGCGGTTGCTCAACGCTTCTGGTCCGACAGGCGGTCATCTCATCAGGCCCTCGGACGGCCAGGCACCGAAGAGGGTGGCGTTCATCCAATGCGTCGGCTCGAGGAACAAGAAGATCGGGAACAACTACTGTTCACGAGTCTGCTGCATGTACGCGATCAAGAACGCGCAGATCATAATGGAGCACGAGCCGGAGACGGAGATCGCCGTTTACTACAATGACATCAGAGCGTTCGGCAAGGGATTCGAGGAACTCTACCACAGGATCAGAGAGGACTATGCGGTTGAGTTCATCCGCGGAAGGCCTGCTAAGCTCAGCCTTGACCCGGTAACAAAGGCGATCAAGATCAGGGCCGAGGAGACGCTTCTCAACAAGATCACGGAGAGGGAGTTCGACCTGGTCGTCCTTTCGACAGGACTAGTCCCGTCGGAGGGCAGCAAGAAGATAGGCAAGATCCTCGGGCTCACCGTCAGCCCCGATGGGTTCTTCATGGAGGCGCACCCGAAGCTGAGGCCCGTCGACACGGCCATGGACGGCATCTTCCTGGCAGGCTGCGCTCAGAGCCCCAAGGACATACCGGACAGCGTTGCGCAGGCGAAGGCGGCGGCTTCCTCTGCAGCTGCCCCCATGTTCTCGAAGAAGGTCTTGATAGAGCCGCTGACCGCCTTCGTTGACGAAAACCTCTGCATCGGTTGCGGCCTCTGCACAGAACTCTGTCCGTACGGCGCTCCTGAACTCGTGCAGAGCGAGAAGGGAGGCATGAAAGCCCACGTAATCGAAGCCCTTTGCCACGGCTGCGGCACTTGCGCTGCGTCATGCCCGCAGAAGGCTGTCGCACCAAGGCAGTTCACGGACGAACAGATCTACTCCGAGATGCAGGCAGCTCTGATGGAACCCGCAAAGAGACACGCGACCAAGAAGAAGGCCGAGGCGGAGGTGTCGTGATGAAAGACCCGGAGAAGGAAGTTGAGAAGGTCTTCATAGGCGGCCTCCACGAAGAGCTGGTCGAAGACAAGGTCATAGACGAGGCGCAGCTCGAACCCGGCTTCCCTGATGAGATCCAGAAGTACGGCGGGAAGGACGTGATGACTTGCCTGCAGTGCGGCAACTGCACAGGCGTTTGCCCGATCAGCCTCAAGATAGACTACAAGACCAGGAACATCATCAAGTGCTGCCAGTTCGGCCTCAAGAAGTACACGCTCGGGACCAGATGGGTCTGCGCCACATGTTACAGGTGCTACGAGCACTGCCCGGCAGACCTGAACCCGGCAGAGGTCATGATCGCCCTGAGGCACATCGCGGTCAGAGAGGGCATCATACCGCCGTTCATCAAGACTGCCGCGACGAACCTGGTGAAGTACGGCCAGAGCGTGAAGCCCGATGTTGAGATCGACAAGATCAGGATGGAGCTAGGGCTGGGGCTGATTCACTCTCAAGACCCTGAATACCACACTGTCATCAGGGAGATCCAGGTGCTTGTCCACGCGGCCAAGTACGACAAGCTGATCGGCATCGAGGAGGACGTGAAGGTATGAGCAATTCATACGTCTACTTCTTCGGATGCGTGATCCCGAACCGGTACCCGGGAGTCGAGTATGCGGTCAGATGGGTGACCGGAAAGGAAGGGTTCAATCTCGATGTGAAGGACCAGAAGCAGTTCTCGTGCTGCCCCGTTCCAGGCATATTCTACTCGACCGACAAGGACACGTGGCTTCTCCTTGCGGCGAGGAACCTCGTGCTCGCGCAGAATGAGCGCAGGCAGATCCTTACCGTGTGCAACGGCTGCCTGGCATCCCTCATGAAGGCCACAGAATACTTGCAGGATCCCAAGAGCATGGGGAGGGTCAACAAGACGCTCGCGCAGATCGGCAAGAAGTACACCGGCGTTCCACAGAAGTCCGAGGGCAAGAGAAAGGTGTTCGAGCCGGTCAAGGTCAGACACTACGTCGAAGTCATGGCGAAGGATGTCGGTCTGGATGCAATCGCCAAGAAGGCCAAGCACCCGCTCAAGAACATAAAGGCGGCTGTTCACTACGGCTGCCACTACCTGAGGCCGACCGAGCATGCGGCTTTCGACGACCCCAACGACCCCGTCATGATCGACAGGATCGTCGAAGCTTGCGGCGCGACCAGCGTCGACTACGAAGATAGGCTGGATTGCTGCGGCGCAGGAGGCGGTGTTCGGTCGCATGTCATAGAGCTGGCCAATTCCCTCACGCAAGACAAGTGTGTAAACATCGCGGCAGCTGGCGCAGACTGCATCGTCACCGGATGCCCGTTCTGCCTGCTACAGTTCGACAACGCCCAGATGTCGTTCTCGAGGGAGGGCATTCCAGTCATGCATGTCTCGCAGTTCCAGGCGCTCGCGATGGGGATAGATCCGATCTCGCTCGGCTTCGACACTCACCACGTATCAGCTCACTCGTTCCTCAGGAAGTTAAGGGGGAGCTGAAGATGGAAGCGGGGGCTCAGAAGACGGAGCACGAGGTGGCCTACGAGCCGAAAATCGTGGCGTTCTGCTGCAACTGGTGTTCCTATGCTGGTGCCGATCTGGCTGGCACCACCAGGATACAGTATCCCCCGAATGTGAGGATCATCAGGGTGATGTGCTCGGGAAGGGTCGACCCGGCCTTTGTGCTGAAGGCATTCGCACTCGGAGCGGACGGTGTGATAGTTGCTGGTTGCCATCCAGCGGACTGCCACTACATCAACGGGAATGAGAAGACCTCGATGCGCGGAGACTTCCTGGAATCTTTCCTCGACGAGGCGGGCATTGAACCTCAGAGGTTCAGAGTCGAATGGATCGCAGGTTCGGAAGGAAGGAAGTTCGCAGACACAATCAAGAAGATGGTGACGGAACTGGAGAGATTGGGCCCGGTCTCCAAGGAGGCGGTGTCAGATGACTGAGGACAAGGTCGTGGGTGCCGCTCTGGTGATCGGAGGCGGACCGGCCGGCATGCAGGCCGCACTGGACCTTGCGGACTCGGGATACAAGGTGTACATACTCGAAGACACCCCGAGCATCGGCGGCACCATGGCCCAGCTTGACAAGACGTTCCCGACCAACGACTGTTCGATGTGCATACTGTCCCCCAAGCTCGTCGCCACGGGCAGGCATGAGAACATCACAATGCTCACGCACGCCGAGCTCAAGAAGGTCGAGGGCAAGGCGGGAGACTTCAAGGTCACAATAACAAAACACTCGAGATACATAATCGAGGACAAGTGCACCGGCTGCGGAGTGTGCGCCGAGCACTGCCCGATCGAGGGAGTGAGCACCTTCGACAGGGAGATGGCTCCAGCAAAGGCCATCTATGTGCCCTTCCCCCAGGCCGTCCCACTCATCTACACTATCGAAAAGGGGCTTTGCATCGGCTGCGGTGAGTGTGAGAAGTTCTGCGAGGCCAAGGCCATCCAGTACTCGATGGCACCGGACGTGGAGGAGGTCATCGAAGTCGGGTCCATCATACTCAGCCCGGGTTACAGCGTATTCGATGCCACCAAGAAGGTCGAATACGGACTCGGGGTGTATCCGAACGTCCTCACCAACATCGAGTTCGAGAGGATGCTCAGTGCATCAGGACCCACAGAGGGGCACATCATCAGGCCCTCCGACGGAGATGTCCCGAAGAGGATTGCGTTCATCCAGTGCGTCGGGTCAAGAGACGCTCAGACCGGCAACACCTATTGCTCATCTTACTGCTGCATGGCAGCTCTGAAGCAGGCTGTCATCGGCAAGGAACATGTTCCCGGGCTGAGTACGACGATCTACTTCATGGACACCAGGGCGTTCGGCAAGGAGTTCGAGGAGTACTTGTACAGGGCGGAAAACGAGTACGGAGTGACCATTGCCAGGAACAACAGGGTCCCGAAGGTCACTGAGGACCCGAAGACGAACAACCTCATCCTGCTATACCATGCTGGCGCGGAGATATTGGAGGAGGAGTTCGACATGGTCATCCTCTCCACCGGTGCCAGGCCGCCGGAATCCGCTGACTCGATAGCAAAAACACTTGGGATCCAACTCAACAAGTTCGGCTTCTGCGAGGCGGACGAGCTCTCGCCCGTGGAGACTTCGGTGCCAGGGATCTTCATTTGCGGGGCGTTCTCTGGCCCGAAGGACATCCCGGACTCGATCGCGCAAGCTAGCGGAGCGGCAGGAAAGGTCGCCGCGATGCTCTCCAAGGAGAGGGGAAAGCTCGTCAAGAAGAAGGAGTACCCACCTGAGAAGGACGTCTCCAACAAGGAACCGAGGATCGGCGTGTTCGTATGCCACTGCGGGATCAACATCGGATCCGTGGTCAACGTTCCGGAGGTTCTGGAGTACGCATCCAAGCTGCCGAACGTCGTCTACACTGAGAGGAACCTTTACACATGCTCGGGCGACACCCAGAAGAAGATCAAGGAGACTATCGAGAAGCACGACCTGAATAGGGTCGTGGTCGCGAGCTGCACGCCCAGGACCCACGAACCCCTCTTCCAGAACACCTGCAGGGAAGCTGGCCTGAACAAGTACCTGTTTGAGATGGCGAACATCAGAGACCAGTGTTCCTGGGTTCACAGGCTCGAGCCGGAGAAGGCCACTGAGAAGGCGAAGGACCTCGTGCGCATGGCGATCGCCAAGGCCGCGACCCTCGAACCTCTGCCTCAGCCAAAGATACCCGTGACCCCCTCTGCGCTCGTCATCGGGGGAGGGCTGAGCGGCATGGCCGCCGCCCTCGAGATCGCGAACGCGGGCTACGAAGTGCACATCGTCGAGAAGGACAAGGAGCTTGGGGGCCACCTGAGAAAGATCTATCACACCCTGACCGGAGTCGACCCGCAGGATACGCTCAAGAACCTCAAGAAGGAGCTCCACGAGCACAAGAACGTAAAGGTCCATCTGAACGACCAGGTCACAGAGGTCAAGGGATACATCGGGAACTTCGAGACGACGCTCAAGAGCGGAGAGATGATCAAGCACGGAGCGATTGTTGTCGCCAGCGGCGGCATCGAGTACGAACCGACCGAATACGAGCACAAGAAGCACAAGAACGTGATCAAGCAGACGGAGCTCGGGGAGCTATTGCACAGCGGGAAGTTCAAGGCGAACAACGTGGTCGTCATTCAATGCGTGGGCTCAAGGAACGAGGAGCACCCGAACTGCTCACGCATCTGTTGCTCCACAGCGATGGCAAATGCAGTGAAGATCAAGAAGGAGCACCCAGAGACGAATGTGTACGTTCTCTACAGAGACATCAGAACCTACGGATTCGCGGAAGAACACTACAACGAGGCTGCAAGGCTGGGCGTGATCTTCCTGAGATATGACGCAGAGGCGCCGCCAAAGGTAACTGCCAAGGGCCATGATCTATGGGTAGAGGTTGAGGAGGCGTTCATCGAGCAGAAGGTTGCGATAAAGGCAGACTACCTTGTTCTGAACGCGGCAGTCCACCCGAACCCCGACAACAAGGAACTCGCGAAGATGCTCAAGGTGCCTCTCACCAAAGAAGGCTACTTCCTCGAAGCCCACATGAAGCTGAGGCCAGTGGACTTCGCGACCGATGGCATATTCCTCTGCGGGCTTGCGCACTCGCCAAGGTTGATAGGCGAGAGCGTGTCGCAGGCGCTGGCGGCAGCCGCGAGGGTCAACACTGTCCTGTCGAAGCCGTTCATTGAGGCTGAGGGCGTCGTGAGCGTCGTTGACGAGGCGAAGTGCATAGCGTGCGGCAGGTGCGAGGAGATCTGCGAGTACGGTGCGCCGAGCATCGTCGAGGTCTCGCCGGGCGTGTTCAAGTCACGAATCAATGAGGCTCTCTGCAAGGGCTGTGGCTCTTGCGCTGTTGCCTGTTGTTCGACGGCAATTAGGCCGAAGCATTTCAAAACTGAGCAGATTCTGACCATGATCGAGGCATGCCTCAAGAAGGAGCTGGACAAGGAGGAGGCGAAGGCGTGAGCGACGCGAAGTTCGAGCCGAGCATAGTCGCCTTCTGCTGCAACTGGTGCTCGTACGCGGGCGCGGACCTCGCAGGCGTCTCGAGGATGCAGTATCCACCCAACGCAAGGATAATCAGGGTCATGTGCTCCGGCAGAGTGGAGCCGTACTTCGTGCTGAAATCGCTTGAGCTGGGCGCAGACGGCGTCCTCGTGGCAGGCTGCCACATAGGCGACTGCCATTACATCTCAGGGAACGAGGAGGCCGAGAAGAGGATGGCCATCACGATGGACGTTCTCGACAAGCTAGGCCTCGGCAGGGACAGGATGAGGCTCGAATGGATCTCGGCATCGGAGGGCCAGAAGTTCGCGTCCACGATGAAGGAGTTCACGGAGCAGATAAGGAAGCTCGGCCCGAACCCTCTCCCGAAAGCTGCCCCCAAGAAGAAGGGGAACCCGGGGAACCTGAAGGCGAAGATGAACCAGATCATAGAGGATACAGGCGCGTTCGACTGCGTGGAGTGCGGGAAGTGCACGACGGTGTGTCCCGTCGCCAAGTACAACCCCAACTTCGCCCCGAGGACGGTCGTGCTAAAGGCTAGCGAGGGCCTGATCGAGAACGTCCAGACCAACAAGGATGTCTGGACCTGCGTCACCTGCGAGCAGTGCAACTCGATGTGCCCGTACAAGGTGGACTACTCTGGATTCATTAGAGGAATGAGGAACGAGGCGGTCGAGTTCAACAACGTGCCCGTGTGTTCTCAGGGCGGGCTGATGCAGTCCGTCATGAGAATCCAGGCCGTCGGCAACCTGAAGCAAAACAGGCTCGGCTGGATGAAGCCGGAGCTCAAGATAGCCGAGAGAGGCGACATCCTCTACTTCACGGGCTGCGTCTCATACTTCGACTCCATATTCAAAGAGCGCAAGAACCTCAACTTGGCTGGCATACCCCAGGCTGTCGTAAAGATAATGAATAAGGGGGGTATTACCCCGGTCGTCAGCAACGACGAGGTATGCTGCGGACATGATCTGAACTGGACGGGGGACGAGGCTAGTCTTCAGAAGCTGATGAAGAAGAACGTCGAGCTGATCAAGACCTCCGGGGCCAAGAAGGTCGTGTTCTCTTGCCCAGAATGCATGCGGACCTTCAACATGGATTACCAGGACCTGATGGGCGACTTCGATTTCGAGATGGTGCACATCTCGGAGCTCGTCGACGACCTCATACAGGAGGGCAAGCTCAAGTTCAAAAAGGACGCTAAGAAGGTGACCTTCCAGGACTCGTGCAGGCTGGGCAGACACCTCGGCATATACGACCCGCCGAGGAACGCCCTGAAGGGCGCGGACGCTCAGATAATCGAGATGGAGAACACGAGGGACAAGGCCCTGTGTTGCGGCGTGAGCGCGTGGGCGACCTGCGACGAGATATCGAGGAAGCTGCAGGTCGACAGGCTGAGGGAGGCCAAGAAGACCGGCGCGGAATGCCTCGTGACGGGCTGCTACAAGTGCCTCATACACCTCAACTGCACCCTGGAGTACAAGACCCAGGTGCCCAAGGAGCAGATCGACATACCGGTCAAGGACCTGAGCATGGTCATCGCAGACGCGCTCGAATAATCATAGGAAAATGATACAATGGCCACACAAACGCAGGCACCAGAGAGGGGTGAGGAGAGATACCTCCTGGTCGAGCTATCATGCAAGGACCAGAAGTGCTCTCCGTGCACGTATCCAAACTGCCAGAGGTTCGCAAGGACCGTCCCGAAGAAGAAGCCTTTCGAGACTCGCATGACGAAGATGTTCGAGATCAAGAAGCCGATAACCAAGCCTCAGGATACGCGCGAGCGACTCGTCCTCATCGAGCTCTCGTGCAAGGACGAGAAGTGCTCTCCGTGCACCTACCCGAACTGCCAGAGGTTCGCGAGAGAGGCACTGAAGAAGAAGGCACCGTTCAAGGTCAAGGTCACTGAGATCGAAAAGGGCAAGGAGGTACAGAGCCTCCTGTCGAAGTAACGGCGGCCGCGCGCGTCGCCTTTCGACGAAATCAAGAGAGGCTACGCGGAAAAGCGTCGGCCGTGCATCGAAACGCATAAAATGGTAAAGACGATACAGCAAAAAGCGCACGAGTAGAGACTGTCTGGATTGGGGTAACAGGAAGGCACTGAACTAGGCAAGAGAGGAGGTCTGAACATGGAAAAGTCAGTCATGGTGATCGGGGGAGGGATTGCGGGCATTCAGGCATCCCTGGACCTCGCGGACAAGGGAATGATCGTCCATGTGGTCGAGAAGACTCCCAGCATAGGCGGGAGGATGGCCCAGCTGGACAAGACGTTCCCGACGAACGACTGCTCGATATGCATCCTCGCGCCCAAGATGGCCGACTGCTTCAGCCATCCCAATACCAACGTGATCACTTACGCGGAAGTAGTGGGCGTGGAGGGCAAGGTCGGCGGCTTCAAGGTGAAGGTCCTGAAGAAGGCCAGATACGTGGACGAGACCAAGTGTACCGGCTGCGGCGAGTGCCTCGAGAAATGCCCGAGCAAGGTCCCGAGCGAGTTCGAGATGGGCCTGGCCACAAGGAAGGCAATCTACATGCCGATGATGCAGGCAGTCCCGAGGGTCATGACGATCGACAAGGAGCACTGCACCATGCTCACCAAGGGCAAGTGCGGCAACTGCAAGAAGGCATGCAAGAGAGAGGCCATCAACTACGAGATGAAGGACCAGATACTGGAGCTCGAAGTGGGCTCGATCATAGTTGCGACTGGCTACGATGTCTGGGACCCATCCAGCTCAACGGAGTATGGCTACGGCAGGTACCCCAACGTGTTCACAGCAATGGAGTACGAAAGGATGATCAACGCCGCTGGCCCGACCCACGGACACATCGAAAGACGTAGCGACAAGAAGAGGCCTGTCAAGATGGCGTTCATCCAGTGCGTTGGCTCCAGGAACCCGCAGATCGGCCACCCCTACTGCTGCTCCGTCTGCTGCATGCACTCCACCAAGGAGGCCATGCTTGCCAGGGAGCACCATGACGACATGGAATCCACGATATTCTACAAAGACATGCGCGCGTGCGCGAAAGGATTCTACGAATACATCGAGAGGGCCAAGCGCGACTACGGCGTGAGGTACATCAACTCGGACGCCACGGTCCAGGAGAATGCTGATGCGCACAATCCGATCGTCGTCTTCGACGTCGGGGGCAGGCAACAGTCGGAAGAGTTCGACATGGTCGTGCTCGCCACCACGCTCATCCCGAGGAAGGAGACGCTCGAGCTGGCGAAGATCCTCGGTCTCAAAGCTGACGAGTTCGGATTCCTCGAATCTTCTGACAGGATCCTGAACCTTGGAAGAACGAGCATACCAGGCATTTTCCTCGCAGGCTACGCAGCAGGTCCTGCAGACATACCAGAATCGGTGGCGCAGGGCTCCAGCGCGGCCGCGAAGGCGGTCGAGGCGATCGCCCAGGCGGGAGCGTGATGACAGATGGCTGAGAAGAAGAACGAGGCGAAGGAGAAGCCGAGGATCGGCGTATTCGTCTGTCATTGCGGCTCGAACATAGGCGGGTTCGTGGATGTGCCGTCAGTTGCGGAGTACGCGAAAACGCTCCCAGACGTAGTGTACACGACGGACAACCTGTACACTTGCGCCGAGGACGGTCTGTCGAACATCAGGGAAGGGATCCGGAAACACAATCTGAATCGGGTCATCGTCGCAAGCTGCACGCCGAGAACACATGCGCCACTGTTTCAGGCCACATGCGAATCGGCGGGCCTGAACAAGTACCTGTTCACATTCGTAAACATCAGAGAGCACTGTTCCTGGGTCCACATGAAGGAGAAGGAGAAGGCCACCAAGAAGGCCAGAGACCTCATCAAGATGGGGGTTGCCAGGGCGAGGCTCCTGCAGCCTCAGGAAGAGGAGAAGGTCAACGTCGAGCCGTCGGCGGTCGTCATAGGCGGAGGCGTGTCCGGCATGACTGCGGCGCTATCCGTCGCGGACATGGGATTCCCGGTGCATCTGGTCGAGAGGGATGGGGAGCTCGGAGGGTTCGTCAGGAACCTGAACAACCTCTATGTGACAGAGAAGAGCGCCGCAGAGACTATCAGACCCTTGATTGACAAGGTGAAGGCCAGCAAGAACGTCAAGTTGCACCTGAACTCACAGATGAAGAGCGTCGAGGGGTTCATCGGGAACTACGATATCGTCATCAGCCAGAAGGGCGCGGAGGACTTCAAGACGAAGGTCGGGACGATCATAGTGGCGACCGGGGCCTTGGAGTTCATGCCCGAGGGGCTGTACGGCTACAACCAGTACCCGAACGTCGTCACCCTGACGGAATTCGAAATACTCTGCAAGAAGAAGTCGCTCCCGAAGCTGAAGAACGTGGCGTTCATCCAGTGTGTCGGCTCCAGGGGCCAGAACAAGTCCTACTGCTCCAGGATCTGCTGCAATGTGGCCATCAAGAACGGCATCAACATCGTGGACAACTACGAGAACATGCTGGGCCTCATGGAGAAGGCCGGCACCGTGGTCGAGAAGATCCCTGTCGAGCAGAAGGTGCCCGAGGAGATACTCGAGCGCAGGCGCAGGCGGCGCGGCAGAGAGAGAGGCGAGGAGGGCGAGGCCGAAGAGGTCAAGCTCGGTCCCTCGGAGAAGATCGAGGTCACCGTGTTCAACAGGGACATCATGGCATACGGCGTGGAACACGAACTCACTTACAACAAGGCCAGGGAGAAGCGCATCAAGTTCGTCAGATACACCCCCGAGCACCTGCCGAGGGTGTACATGGAGGGGAACCAGCTGATGGTCGGTTACTTCCACGAGACTCTAAAGCTCGAGCGGACGATGCCCGCGGACATGGTCATCCTGTCGACCCCGCTAGTGGCCCAGCCGGACGCTGGTGAGCTGTCGCAGATGCTGAAGGTGCCTCTCGGCCAGGAAGGGTTCTTCTTGGAAGCGCATGTCAAGCTG
>JBASRQ010000104.1:0-5968 GCA_049273895.1 Thermoplasmata archaeon | reverse complement strand
GCGAACCTCGTCTTGGCCTGTTGATTAGAAAGCAGCCGACCAACCGTCCTCTTGAGAACGATACACGACGCAAATGGGATATCCCGTACCATCAGTAGCGGCCGTGTCTTCAACGGACATCGATGCTGTTCAGAGGCAATGGGATTTGAACCTCAGACTGTTTTGACAGGTACTCAGTTCTTCCGCCGCGCGCCGAGCTTCTTCTCGGTCATCTCCTCAAGCTCGGCCTTGATTGGAGAGACGATGCCTCTCTGCTCCTCCAGTTCGTGCAGCCTCACCGCGAGATAGCCCTCGAGGATCACTTCGCCGCTCTGCGCTGTACACTCTTCCAGGATCGTGCGCCAGTCAAGACCCCGCTCTGCTAGACGGGCCATATCGTCGAGGTCACCCTCTCTCTCGGTCACGCTCTTGAACAGGAAGATGTCCTCTGGAGACACCAGGTAGACTTCGAGCTTCCCGTACCTTGAATGGAGCCTGGAGCGTGCAGCTATGCTGCTCGTGACCTTGATCTTCCTGCACACGGTCTCTACGAAGATGTCGACGCGCATGCCTTTTTGGTCCTGCATCATGACGGTTGTTCCAAGACGGCAATAGACATGTTCCTTCGGCACGACTACTTTGAAGCCGGTCTTCGACAGCGCCCTGACTACTGATTCGGCCTTCTCCGCAGACAGCAACACCAGATCGATGTCCTTGGTTGCGACCTTGGCGTTGTACAGGATCATTGCGCAACCTCCAATCAGGTACGCCTTGACGTCATCCGCGAGAGACTCCCCCATCTCATGCAGCGCGCGTTCCAGGTCATCCTTGCTTGACAATATCCTAGTGTTCATGGAGTGCCGCTCCTCAACTTCCTCTTCAGCTCATCCATCTTTGGGAACCCAGGCGGTCGATTCCCCTCTGGATCTCTGAAGTAATCAGAAATTGTTTCGAGCTCTTCTCGAAGACCGTACCTCGAAGCGCCCTTGCGGAGCTGGTCCAGGTCACGGGGCATGTTGTGCTTGTGCCAGAGCATCAGTATCGCGGTATTCTCTCTGGTGTCCCGAGGCTTTAGAAGCATCGACTGCAGTAACACTTCGTCAATCGTCCTGCGCCATTTCCCAACTGGATGGTAGTAGTACTGCCACGCTAGGAAGAGTGGAACACCATATTGCTCGAAGACAGAAAACGCAGTCAACCTGAATTCGTTGCTTTCGACCACACACTTCGTCCTGATGATGAACTCGCGGCCTCGCTGCCAAATCATCATAGCATCTGGGCAGAACTCCTTCGCCTTCTTCTGGTTGGAGTAATCATCGAACTCTCGCACGAATTCCGCGAGGGGTTGGAAGCGGTCCGATATCTCGTAGACACCCCTGGCTCGATCGCGCACCACTCCCAGTTCGCGCAATCTCTTCATGGTTGTGTGGAGCGTTCTCGCTGATACATCTGAGGCTTGCATGAGGTCGGTTCTTGAGGATCCAGGAGAAGCCGCGAGAGCGGAGAGGACGTCGAGAGATGCGAGAGAGACAATCGTCTCCAACTTCATGTGGCTGAACTCGTCAAGTACCCTCCTCAATCGAGATGCGTGCTTCTGGTCCGAGATGGAGACTGAGCTCGTCATTCCCTGCCTATCGAGGACCACCAATCCTTTCGCCCTCAGGGATTTGACTAGCCGGGAGAGCTCTGGAGGGGACACGTCCATATTCTGAGCGATGCTCCTCATGGTTCGCCGCTCTTCTCGGATGCTGATCAGTACGGATACTTCTCTGGGTGTTAGGCGGGACATTCTCCGATTCATTGCAATTATTGTTAATAACGGTTAAGTATTTAACATTTTTTGCATATGTACTCGGAAAGTAGCCCAGGATAACTTGACAGGCTATATAAGCACCTCATTCCTCGCACTCAACGCCTTTCTGGGCGGATAGGTTTGCATGTAGGGGAATGCAGACTTCATGAACAAGAGCGTTGGCATACCCTCACATATTGCATACAATCGAAAGAATTACAAATATGTGAGGGTAATAGGATGCCGTGGTCACGGTCAGGAAGAAACAGGTCGGAACGCGAGAGTACCTCTACCTTCAGCACACTCTTAGAACAGCAAAGGGGTTCGAGACTCGCGAGAGGTATCTTGGTGCTAGGCTGCCGCCCAACCTTGACGAGGTCAAGCGGAACTTCCTCACAGAGATCTACAAGGAGCGTTGGTATCCTCTCTTGGAGGCCATCCGCTCTAACTACTCGAAGGAGCAACTAACGACGCCGCGGAGCGTGCTCCAGAAGCAGGCCCGCACGTTCTCTGTCAGGTTCACTTATGACACCACCCGTATCGAGGGTTCAAAGCTCACATACAGGGAGACTGCGGATCTTCTAGAACGAGGGCTGAGTCCGCGGGCCAAACCGATCGCGGATATCATGGAGGCCGTGGCGCACGACAGAGTGTTCCGCGGGGTCCTAGAGTACGAGAAGGATTTGTCTCTGCATGTCATCCTGTTGTGGCACAGGAGGCTCTTCATGGGGACGAAGCCCGACATAGCTGGGAAGATCAGAACGCATCAAGTCGCCATCTCGGGGAGTCGATTCATCCCTCCAACCCCTGTCGAGGTTCAGCCTTTGCTGAGGGAGTTCTTTCGATGGTGTGACAGGAGCAAGTCATTGCTCCATCCGGTCGAGCTCGCCGCGGCTTTTCACTTGAGGTTCGTGACAGTGCACCCGTTTGCGGACGGCAACGGCAGGATGAGTCGACTCCTGATGAACTTCATCTTGCAGAAGAACGGATTTCCTCTGCTGAACATTCCGTACGAGGACCGTAGAAGCTACTACAATGCACTTGAACGATCGCAGGTCAAGAAAGTTGACGCTATCTTCATCCAGTGGTTCTTCAAGAGGTACCTCAAGGAGCACTCAGCCTACGCACAAACAAAGAAGAGCCGTTGATTGACGCTCGTGCGAATGACGGTGGGGATCCAGCTAGCCGACCGTAACTTCAGAACCGATCGTTGCTGCATGTAGCGAGAATCCTCACTAGGAGACCGCTCGTCGGCTCCCTCGGTCATGATCTGCAGCGGAAACTGTCCGGAAGGGTCGGCCTAGGAGGACCACATCCGTGGGCCGCGATTCATGGGTTCCATGTCAACGAGCCTACCTGGAGGCGATCAAGAGCTATTACGCGACGAAGACTCTCCAGACAATGGAGCGAGGCTTCAGGACCATACACGGGGCCATCCTCGAGCTGAGGAAACAAGGCAAGGTCTGCACCATAAATCCTCAGAAGTTGACCAAGGATGACATTGCGGCTTTCATGGAATGGATGAGAACGAGGAAGACGAGGCACGGCATGAGCCTTGCACATGCCACTCAAGCCAACTACATGGACTACCTCAACGGATTCCTGCGGTTCGAGAACAACGGGGTAATCGATCAAATGAGGAAGCTGCACTATGTGCGCTTCCCTCAGAAGGTGTCTACCGAGATCAGAGTACTGCCTGAGTCGCGAGTCGAGGAGATCCGGTCGAAGCTGAAAACTATGCCAGGGTACCCGGGCTCCGTGGCTCGGTTCATGGTTGCGATGTATGCGTATTCAGGGCTCAGGAGGTCAGAACTCCGTCGAGCCAGACTGGAGGACCTATGCATCAACAGTTGGACCATCGTCGTAACTCATCCCAAAGGTGAAAGCAGCTGGGCTGTGGCAGCCCCTGCTCGGATATTTCCACCTGCCCGTGAGACTGTGGTCGATTTCTTGAAGGAACGAAATCACTACCTCACAAATGCGGGCATCGAGTCATGCGAGGCTCTCGTGCCTAAGGTGACCGAAGGCATCGCGGATTATTGGACTGACGCGATGTGGGGCAAGGTCAAGGCGGCGGCCGAGAGGTGGTCCGGGATCAGATTCCGGATCCAGACCTTGCGAGCGACCTTCGGGCAGATGTGCATAGATTGGGGCAGTCGTCCCGACGCGGTTTCCAGAGCGCTCAGACACAGTACCACGCGCACGACCGAGCTCTACTACGCAAGGATACGCACCGACCATGCTTTCCGCCTTCTCGACGAGGCCTACGATTCTGCCCATCCGCAAAAGAGGCCTGTACCAAAAACCGCTGATTGAGAAAAGACCCAGTCAGTCCGATGTGCAGGGAGCCGGATTTGAACCGGCGGACGCCTGCGCGACTAGACCCTGAATCTAGCGCCGTTGACCAGGCTTGGCTATCCCTGCGTTCAGGCAAGCGAGGATTATGGTCGCGATATAAATAACTCTGCCGCAAGAGTCAGACAACGGTCATGAGACTAGTTCTTGATCTTCGAGGTCTCCTGTATCCTGATCCCTCTGTTCTCCAGCTCAGATACGAACCTCTTGAACACCTTCAGAACTGCCGTCTCCGGGGGCACAACGCCTCTCTCCTCGATCTCCCCGCGCGCGACCATCCGCGCGACAATTGCCGCCGTATACCCTGTCGTGCGCGCCATCGAAGTCACCCCTCGCTCCTCGTCGAAGCGGTCGACCATCACGAAAGACCGCCCGACGTCCTTCCCGTCCTTCCTGCCCACAACATCCACTCTGAGCACGGTGACATCCCTCTCATCGCCCCGCCTGAGGGTTTTGTCCAAGACGGAAACCGCCACATTCCTCGGAACGACCTTGACACCGCCAACGTCAACCGGTGTCGTATCGAACAAGCCCAGATCCCTCATCGCCATGATCTTCTCGGCGTGACCAGGATACCGCGCGGTCTTCTCGACCATGTTCCTGACCTTTCCCTTCATCGTGAGCAGCAGGGTCGAGAGCCCGTCCGTGGTGAACGCCTCCAGCTCCCCCATCCCCGGGAACTCGATCCGCTCGAGGTCCGACATCGCGTCCACCTCGACGATCTTCCCGTTCCTGACGATCTTCGCCTTCCCGCAATACATGTTGATCAAACCCCAAGTCGACCACGTGATCCTGTATCCGAGAGGAGTCAGCGGCTTCTGGGGCAGCCCGCCGCAGACTATGCGGATGTCGTCCACCTCGTCCATCAGACCCGCGCCGTGGGATGCGAGGATGTTCGTCATGCCTGGCGCCACGCCACAATCCAGAACTATCGTTATCCCCGCCTTCTTGGCCGGACCGTCGAACTCCAGCGGCCGGTCTCCGTAGGCGAGGTCCACCACGTGGACCTTGGCGCCGATCGCCGCTTTGCTCGCGTATGTGTTCAAGCCCTCCGGGAGAGCGCACGCAGCCACGTCGAACCCCTTCATCAGCTTCTTGGTGGCTTGGACGTCCTTGACGTCCAATCTCCTCGCCGAGATCTTGCCGCTCCTGAGGCGAGTGACGACACCGTCCGCCCTCTTCTTGTCGAAATCCGCCAGTACAACCTCGGAGACCTCATCGCTATCGGCCATGTCCTGAGCGATGGCAGCGCCCATCATTCCAGAGCCTAGAACCAATGTCCTCATCTTTTCGACTCCCCTTGCCCTTCTTCATCTGTAATGATGTCTCAGCATTTCCCACTTTTCATCCATGTAGAAGGCGCTTGAGAAGCATCTGTCGATCCACCAGAGGACATCCTGACAAAGCAATATACACGCCTGCCCCAATGCCCTCTCAGTAGGGTGGTATCATAGCCGACATCAAGCTCATCCCGGCTACATGTCCCAGCTGCGGGGCCAATCTCGACCTGCCGGAGAACGCCCAGAAGGCATATTGCATGTACTGCGGCACGGAGATCCTCGTCGGCAGGCCGGAGGCCGCTCCTAAGGTCCAGTGCAAGATCTGCGAAGGTTTTGGGCGGATCGACACATGCAAGGCGTGCAACGGGACCGGACATTGCACCTGGTCCACGCGCTCGCCCGGATATCGAGGAAACGAGCTTCTAATGCTAGGGTTCTCGTCGCAGTGCATCGACGGGACCTGCTCTGCCTGCAAAGGGAGCGGGAGGTACATGCTCGGCGGTTGTCCGGGATGCGGGGGCACCGGACAATGCCCTCGCTGTTTCGGCACCGGCAAGTGCGC
>JBASRQ010000082.1:0-24876 GCA_049273895.1 Thermoplasmata archaeon | reverse complement strand
GTCGCAGGAGGCTTCGCGGACTACCCTGTCTAGATTGCGGCCCAAGATCGTCTTGCCCCTTCTCCGCGTTCCCTTCCAGCCTAGGACCAAAAGGTTTGCGGCCTCATGTTTGGTCTGGTCCAAGATGGAGCCGGCAACGTCATAGGAAACCGATACGACAGGTCTAACAGCCACAGTAGAGGGGGCAACCTTGACCGTCTTCTTGAGAGAGGTTGAGATATCATCAATGTAATCCTTGCTGATGGTTTCCAGTGGCATCGCTCTCGGAACTTCGACGATCTTGTTGACAGTCAAATCGCCGTTGAAGTATCTCGCGAATATGCCTGCGAGCTCGATTAGCCTCAGATTGCCGAGGTTCTCGAGCGCGAGGAAGACTCTAAACCGCTCGATCTGCTCCTTCGTCAGCGGCCGCGGCGGGACTCTCCGTTGCGCAACAATCGATTCGTATTCTTCTCTAGGCTCCGCAAACGCGGACGCGGCCAAGCCTACTGCAATCCACACGAGAGCTACGTACCATGCTTCCGGAACAAGCCACCATATCGATACGGCCAAGGCGAGCGTCGTAATCACTCCGATGACTGGGAACAAGGGGAACAGCGGCGTTCGGAAGCCGACGTCGATTTCCGTAAGCCTGGGAATTAACCTTATTGATGCGAGGTTCGCAAGCGTGAACAGAAGAAGGAACACGACCGAAGTGGACGCCACGACGACCTTCAACGGAAAGAACATGGCCATGATGAACATGATTGCACCTGTGATAAGAATGGCATTGTGCGGAATCCTGCGGACTGAATGTATCTTTCCGAATACTTCCGGCAGAGACCCGTCCCTTCCCATTGCGAAACTGACGCGAGAAGACGAAAAGACGGTTGCGTTCAGAGCGGCCATGGCAGACAGCAGTCCTCCGAATATCAGTAAAGGAGCTCCGGCGATCGGGATGATATGAGCAGCTGTGAAAAACACCGCGTTCTCCCCCTCGTACCCGATGTCATTCGCGGAATAGGTCACAAAGCATGCAAGAGCGACCAAGACGTAGAGCAGTGAGGCCACGGCGACTGATGCGAATATTGCCCGCGGAATGTTCTTCTTTGGGTTTTTGACCTCCTCGCCGCATTGTACCACGATCTCATATCCCTCAAAGGCCAGTATCGTGAACCCCATCGTCATGAAGATGCTGTCATAGCCCTTTCCGGCTGGCAGAAGCGGCTCCAGGTTGTCAACGGCATGAATTCCCTTCGTGTCCAGCGCGCTAATCAATGCGAAGGCAACGAAGAACACGATGATTAGGATCTGTATCAAGGTGACAGAGGTCCCTGTCTTTCCAGTCGTGCCCACGCCAACGTAGTTGATTCCGAGGAAGAACGCCATGGCGATGACAGCGAAGAGTTTCACAAGAATGGCGGATGAGAGGTCGAGAATGGTGAGGCCCAAATAGTCAATAATCGCAACAGCGGCGTAGCCGAATCCAAGTGAATAGAAACTGCATGCTACAGTGTGGCCAAACCAGGAAAGCCAACCAGAGATGAATTCCGCCGGATGGGGAAGCGCTTTCTTGGCCCACAAATAGCCTCCGCCCGCCTCGGGGAACGACGATCCCAATTCCGCGTACGTGGACGCCGTGAAGATTGTCACAACGGTGTTGAACAAGAAAACCAGCAAAATTCCGGCACCAACATCCTGAGTGACTACCCCTATGAGAACGAATATGCTTGTGCCTATCATCGCGCCCACGCCGATCATGGTCACGTCGAGAAGCCCCAAGTCACGCCTCAGCGTGACAGTAACAGCCTGGCGAGCGGAGGAGCTAGACATCTGGGTGGATGTCATGAATTGTGCACGGTATAATGCTTTGCGATGGGTATATGAGGAGAGGCAGGGAAACTGTGGGGCTCTAATACCGACCTCAGTCTGCCGAATTCAGTTTTTCCAGAGACTAGCTGAATGAGCAGTCGCAAGATGATAAAGGTTTAAGTCGTACGGTTGGCATCACGCCAGACAGTCTATGGGCGCATCCTTCGTAGAACTGGCAGAGTCCTTGATGGACGAATTCTTGAGCTGGGATCCGTCTTATGCGACCCAGGTTGGCTGGCACAAGTATGATCACGTCCTCAGGGACGCTAGCGAGTCTTCCACAAAACGCATTTGCAGAAGAATCGCGGAACTGCTCCAGCAGCTTAACGACGTCTCATCTGAGAAGCTTTCGGCAAACGACCGTCTGGACCTCGATCTTGCCGCATACATACTTAAGTTGAAGCTTTTTGAGATTAAGGACCTGAAGCTCTTCGAAAGGGAGTCGTTGGCATGCAGTGAGGTCGGCTACTCTCTGTTCTTCCTGTTCGTGAGAGACCACCCGTCCTTCGACAAGAGATTGGAATCAATAATAGACAGACTGGACAAAGTGCCTGCGTTTCTTGCAGAGTCACGCGAAGCCCTCAGATCTCCTTTCAAGATATGGAACCAAGCGGCTCTGGAAGCGGGACTCGAGATTCCCGCATTGATCAAAGACATCGAGAAACTGGCGGCGGGGAAATCATGTGACCTGCACAAAAAGGACCAACTGGGAAAGGTCGCGAAGGCCGCGATACGCGCCGTCGAAGATCATAACAAATGGCTTAAGGAAAAGGTGATTCCAAAGGCCAGCCCGAGGTTCAGCATCGACATCGACGAGTACGAGCAATATCTCAAGATTAAGGAGTGGGGAGTG
Organism: Thermoplasmata archaeon; assembly: GCA_049273895.1. GTDB lineage: Archaea > Thermoplasmatota > Thermoplasmata > UBA10834 > UBA10834 > COMBO-56-21. The sequence goes on along the minus strand of JBASRQ010000082.1, from coordinate 22,172 downwards.
ACTGCTGATGAAGCTCTCGAGATCGGGGAGAAATACCTCGAGCTTGTGAGGAAGCAATTGGCGAACGTAGCCAAAAGCATCGTTCCCTCAGCCAATCCGACAGAGGTATTGGAATTGATGAAATCCACACATCCAGCGACGTTTGTGGTCGCATTGAAGGCGTACAGAGAAGCCGTGAAAAGAGCTCGGGATTTCCTGGCACAGAAGAACATTGTGACCATTCCGGAGAACGAGAAACTCCTGGTCCTTGAAACGCCCATGTTCATGCGGCCAATGACGCCTTATGCTGCTCAGTTCGAACCTGGCAAATTCGATGACTCTCGGACGGGCATATTCCTTGTGACACCCGATGAGGGCCAACCTGAACTACTGCGTGAACACAGTTACGCAGAGATCGAGAACACAACTGTCCACGAAGCCTATCCTGGCCACCACCTCCAAGGCATTTGTTCCAACACGAACCCTTCCCGCATCAGAATCCTTATCGCATCCCCGGACTTCAGCGAAGGCTGGGGACTTTACTGTGAGGAACTCATGATCTCATCGGGATTCAATGATAATCCTCTCGGCAGGTTCACCTATCTGAACGATCTCATGTTCAGGATAGCGCGGATGATAGTAGAGGTGCGACTTGCTAAAGGAGGTTTTACGATAGATGAGGGTGCCCAGCTGTTTGTCGACGAGTGCGGGATGGACAAGAAGACATCTTGGATTGAAGCGCGTTCGTGCGCGATGTCGCCGACATACTACTCATCCTATTTCCTCGGAAAGCTCTCGATCATGCAGCTCAGAGAGGATGTCCAAAGGGCACTTGGGAAGAAGTTCTCGTTGAGGCTGTTCCATGACTGGCTGCTATACAGCGGCTGTCTCCCGCTCAGGTTCATGAGGAGAGCAGTCGCCCAGAAGATGAAAGAGCAGTTCGACGCCGATCTCGGACCACAGAGAGAGACACTTCACGAGTATGCGATGCGGAAGCTCGGCGAGGACGGCTCCTAGGCCTCCTTCTCGAGGATGTCGACCCACCGCTCCTCCCCGATCTCCTCCTCTTCGTGCCACGTTCCAGGCCTGTAGGTATCGGCCATGAACTCTTGGAGCATCTTGTCTACCCCCACGACTGTCTTCATGGTGCCATTCCACCTTTCCAGCCTGCCCTTGTAGCGTTCCTCGATGTCCCTCAGCAGCATGGGGAGGTTCTCGAAGGTCTCCTTCGCCGGCCAACCTGAGTATATCAGCGCGGCGTATGCCCACTGTCCCTTCTCGATGACGACTCTCTTGTCACCGATCTCAAGCTTCTTGAGTCCAATCTCACCTTTCTGGAAGGAGTCCCGGACGAACTCCTGGACTGCTGTGAACATGGCGCTCACGACATCTTTGTCCAGATTAGTGTTCTCCTCTTTGGTGACATGTGCAATGAGCCTGCCATCGTTGTGAATGAGGAAAATGTTCTCAAGCGCGTACGGCCGCGGGATCCGGCTCGCCAGGAAGTAGCCCGCAACGCCAGCTGCGAGCAACACAAGCGGGAACGTATAGGGCCAGCCGATTCTCTCAGCCATCGTCTTCTCCACACCAACCTTGAAGATTCTGACATTGGACTGCAATTTGCCGTCGCTCGCCTGAATGGTGACCGTTATGACATCAACTCCGTGCGGGAGCGTGACGTAGAGGAACCCTCCGACTACAGCCACGCTCTCAGCAGGAGATGCAGTAATCGTCAGGTTCTCCGGAGCATCGTCGCTATCGTAGATGTAGCCGAGGATGTAGAATGGCGCATCAATATGCCCCGTCTTGACGATCATGTCGGAGATTGGATAGATCCAAGGAGCCTGATTGACTGGCGTGACCGTCACGTACGCGCGGAACGATGCCCAGCCGAGATGTAAATCCTTTGCCGTGATCGTGAGGACCTCCGTTCCCGACCAATTCACATCTGAAGTCAGATTGACGACACCGTTTGAGTAGATTTGGAGGTGAACGAATCTGTTCCCCACGATTGTGAAATTGAGCATCGAATCGTCGGGATCCCAGAACAAATCGTACATCCTAAGCGAGTTGTTCAGATATGAGTTCTCAGGGAATGCGTAGTAAGCGGCGTCCGGATTCGGGGCGATCACAGTCGGCGGAGCGTCGTCCGTCACAAAGACCGTGAAATTGCAGGGGGTCATCAGACCACCAGGATCAGTAACCTCCATGTGAACATAGACAAGGTATGGGCCAAGGAAGATATCGGAATCAGGGAGGATGCTTCCCGGAAACAGTATCTCGAGTCGGTAGCTGCCCATGAAGGTCGATGTCTCCTTCACGTGCGTGTCGTTGAACATGAATGTCAAGGAATCAATTGAGTTGTCCGGGTCGAACACATACTGGCTTAGGTAGAGGTAGTATGTGACGTTGTGTTTCACTAGAATAGATCCTGGACTTCTCACAATCGGCGCATCATTGACTGCGATCACGGTGACTGTGATCATGTCGGTCTTCAGAGCACCTTCAGGGTCTGTGGCAGTGAACGCGCCATCAGTCGTGCCAGACCACTCCTCCGTTGCGTTCATGTAGACCGAGTGGTTCCAGGCTATGTAGACCTGGAGATGCTGGAAGCCGTAGGAGTAATATAGGTACGAGCCCTCAACATCATAGAAATATGAGTCGAGGTTGAAACAATAGTGAAGGACGTCCCCCTCATACAGCGTTTGGTTGGGCAGGCTGGTGTTCAAGCGAGGAGGGTAGTCCCAAGTGACATATACGGCCAACTTCAATTGAGAAGAAGCGTCGGCGGGATCTATCACTGAAAGAGTGACAATCTCGAAGTAGGTCGAGCCACGGCTTGGGTCCGAAGGGAACAGGAAGGTGGCAATGAGTCCATCGAAATCGATGCTGCCGCCGCTGGAGCTGGGCAAGGATGCGCTCATCCCCAATTCCGACTTCGCATTATCAACGTCCCAGACATAGTACGTGTAGTCGAAGACATAGGGGTCGTCGAATCTCACACTGAGTCGCGTCGGAGGATTGTTGACGAATTGAGGCGCATCATTCACCGGGAGTATCTTGACGGTCACCCACTGATATGTCCAATAGCCTCCGCTGTCCACAACCCACAGCCGGAACGCATCATCCCCGTTTTGATTCGGTTGGGTGGTCAGCCTCAGCACGGAATTCGAATTCGGATCGTGTGTGACGATATAGAGCGACATATTGACGTCCTCGACCGACCATCTGAGGGACTAGGTCCCCTCGTCGTCATGCCAATACCCAGTAAGGCTAAGTTCCCATGTCCCTCCGTCCTCGTTCTGAATCTGCTCCGGTATCGTGCTGAGCCAGGGTCCATGGATACCGCTAACAACGACAACGCTAAGCACCCCAACGATGCTGCCGACTCTGACGCTGATGACACCAACCTCAGGGATGAATCCCGCCCGATAGACTCCGGACGGCCCACTGCCATTGACAGCCCCAGAAGTGTTGGTACGCCAAATAGCGCCAGTGATATCTACCAGATTTGCATTGACATCGTAGCCAGTCGCAGTAAGGGCTTGAGTCTCGTTCTCTCCAATCAGGAGAGGATCAGATGGAGCAGAGATGACAATCCTTGCCAACTCTCCTACAACAACATTGACAAGAGCGGTCCTGTTCGCGTCTGTCAAATCGTTCTTGCATGTCAGATTACCCGAGCCAACCAACGAAGCTGTGAAGGTCACTGAGAGGCCGGCTCCCGAAATCGTGCCGATAGTGGACGGCACGGTCCAATTCGGAGACCAAGTCGTGTTGATGTTTCCCAGAACATCAAGGCCGGTAGCAGTGAAGGCCCTCGAGGTTCCTGAAGCGACGGTCTCAGGACCCGGCGGAGAGATGAGGATGCGGACGACCGGCCCGCTGGAAACAGCTATGAGCCCGCTCCAGCCAACGTGGAGTCCGGACGAAGCCTTGATGCGAATCGTATCCTCGCCAAAAGTGTAGTTCTGATCCGATACAGTCACCTGACCTCCGTCGCCCGGTGTGAAGACCAGAAGTGTCCGAGCCAACAGCCTCACCCCCGGCGTCACCAGATCCGGTTCGTATGCAGCCAGCTGAACCTGGCCAACCCAATTCGTTATGATGGCGTCGGAGGAATCGAGAGCCGAGACCGTCATCGAGAAGAGTGAACCGGCAACGATTGCTGAAGGGGCCGACACAAGGAAGTGATCGACCGACACAATCGTGAGAGAGAGGTTCATCCATGTGGGCGTGCCCTGAGGATCACTAGCGGTGACATTCACTGTGTAGTTGCCCTCAAGCAAGGGTGCCAGCGTCAGGTTGTAGCTTTTCCAGTAGCCAGGCCTGGAAGAATCTGTTTGGGAGAGATTCATCGAAGTAGTCCCCCTGACAACACCGCTCTCGTTCAGAACCTGAACATAGGCTGCCACGATGTCATATGCTCCAAATGGATCTGACACGTTCGCCTCAACAACGACGTTCTCCTGATCTGAGAAGGTTCCGCGCGGAGAACCATACGAGTCCACGGTCCGGGCGGAATCCACGTTCACGAACGTCGTTGTGTTAAGAGTGATGTAAGAGTCATAGTCTGTCTTGTCAAAGTAGATCACGAGTCGACTGTTATCATTGTCCCGTCGCTCGATGACCAGCGCAAGATAGTGACCAGATGGGAGAACGTACGATACGCTAGCAATCGTGAAAGAATAGAGCTGGTACACAGAATAGTCCGGACCCGCAAGCGGAAGCGTCGCATTGCCCAATTCAATTCCGTTACGTGGGTCCGACCATTGAGCTGCCGTGATGTCAAAGAATCGCGCCCGCATGACAATTCCCGGCGAGTTATCGATGCTTCTCGCCCAGACATTCACCCCCATATCGCCTGACACGGAAACGTCGGAACCAACTCTCGGATACAAGATCCAGCCATGCCATGTTTGCCATAGTCCCGGATGTCTGAGGGTAATGCCCTCGACACCGTCGCCATCGTAGTCAGTTCGAGAAGGGTTTGCGGGGCCAGATGAGTTCAACCAGTCATAGGTTCCCCAAGGGACGTACGTCACGCCCTCATGAAGATAGAACACTCTAGTCCAAGAAGCAAGGGAAGCAGCCTCTGCGTCGCGAACGCTGTGATTGGCCAAGGGAAGAAAAGGCGATGCGACTAGGAAAAGGGCGAAGAAGGTAGCGAGTATCCTCATGTGTCCGAAGGACTGTGTTTGACTTACCACTATAAGGCGTTTGCTCGAACGCACAGCCAATTTAGCCTCGCCTCTCGTACGATTTTATAGTCTGTGCTGGGCTTATAAGTGTTCTCAGCTCGTTATCAATACTGGGAATGAAAACTAGCCCATTATTGGCTCTTCATTCTCTCGGACATCGCCTCAGCGAGGGTCTTGAACGCGGCCTCAACGTTCTGACCTGTCTTCGCGCTCGTCAAGAATGACTTCCCCTTGTACTTCGAAGCCAGCTCCTGCAGGTCCTGCTCCTTGATGACCCTGTCGTTCTCGAGATCGACCTTGTTGCCGGCGAACACGATAGGGACATCGCCCGCAACATCAGTCAGGGCCTTGATCCAGTATCTCAGCTCTTCGAGTGTCTCCTTGTTCGTGAGGTCGCAGACTGCAATGGCGCCGTGGGCGCCGAAGAAATATGCCTCGCGCAGGAGCTCTCTGAAGCCCTTCTGGCCCATTATGTCCCAAACAAGCATCATGACCTTCGCCTGGCCGTCGACGTCGACGATCTTCTTCGTGACCTTCGTTCCAATCGTTGCGATGTAGCGGTCGTCGAACACGTCCAGCACAAATCTCTTGATCAGGCTCGTCTTGCCAACGCCTGCATCTCCGATAAAGCATACTTTGACTTTCATCAGGTCGTCTTCAGCCATCAATGAGCCCTCCGTTTGGGGGTTCGAAACCTGGGATTGCAGGTAAATGACCTCGATGCCTTTTAAGCCTTTGGTAATCATCTGGCTGCCCTGAGACGACCAGAATGTTGCCTGTGCGCATACTCGCCAAGACGATGGGTTTTTGTCGTTGAGCGAGGCTCTTGGTGTCAATCATGAATCCGAACCTTCTCCTCACAACGTTGCGAACAGCTGTATTTGACCTCGTCGCTGAAGAGAGCAGGGCAGCTGTCGCCTATTCTGGAGGCCTTGATAGCTCAATACTTGCAGCGCTTGCCAGCGAGAAGACGAGTGTGATATGCTACACGTGTGCCACAAAAGGATCCTTTGACGACCTCAACGCACGGCAATGCGCCGACGAAGAAGGAAGGAAGCTGAGCTTGATAGAATTGAAAGCGGAGAATGTGGAGGCTCTTGCGCGAAGGGCATCAAGAATCCTAGATACGAGCGATCCGGTGAAAATCGCCTACACGATCCCGATCCTCTGCGTTCTCCAGAGATCCGCAGAGAGAACCGTTCTAGCTGGGAGCGGAGCGGATGAGCTGTTCGGCGGATACGCGAAGTACTCTCGCGTTGGAAACCCTGCCGAGACCATGGCAGCCGACTTGGCGAAGATGATCTGTGAGGCCCGACTGCTGGCGTCAGAAGCCACAGCACTCGGCAAGATCATTGGATTTCCATACGCCACTACCACGGTCATTTCTGCAGCTGTGGACACGCCGCTGGAAAAGAAAGTCAGTTCTGCCGGTCGGAAGATCATCCTCAGAGAGGTAGCCGAGATCCTGGGCCTTTCATCCCGTAATCGGCCAAAGAAGGCCGCCCAGTACAGCTCAGGAGTGCTGAGAGCAATGGAAAGACTGGCGAGGGAGCAGGGATTGAACCTCTCCCACTGGACGGCGAGGATGAAGGTTGAGGGCGAATAGAGGCGGCACGCGACCTCCAAAGCCCTTAAGAGATTGGAGAAGTTGTCCCCAACGATGCGGTACAATGAGTTCAAGGAGTGGATGTTCTCTCTTGAGCGGTTTGGAATTAAGCTCGGCCTTGAGAACATCACCGAGTTCCTAGAAAGGATTGGCAATCCGCACCACGACCTCAAATCCATCCATGTGACGGGCACCAATGGAAAGGGGTCAATCTGCGTGTTTGCCTCTGAAATCCTGAAAAAGCATGGGCTCTGTGTGGGGCTGTATACTTCTCCGCATCTGGTCGATTTCAGGGAACGAATCAAGATAAACGGACGAGAGATTTCCGAGAAGGACGTCGTGAGGCTGGGGACGAACCTTCGCCAGGTAATGGAAGACATGGCGGAGGAAAACAAGGAAAAACAGCTCACTTTTTTCGAGTTCACCACGGGCCTTGCGTTCAAGTACTTCGCCGAGAAAGGGGTCGACATGATTGTTGCGGAAGTCGGCATGGGCGGGAGGCTCGACGCAACCAACGTCCTCAACCCCGTGGTCTCAGCCATTTCAAGGATCGGCCTGGAGCATACGAACTACTTGGGCACGACGATCCAGGACATCGCTCGAGAGAAGGCGGGAATCGTAAAGCAAGATGTGAGTGTAATAACGTGCGAGCGGAAACCAGAGGCTCTGGCTGTAATCACCAGCGCCTGCGAGAGGAAGAGCGCCCCTTTAAGGCGAATCGGAAAGGATTTCGAAGTGACTGCAATTCGACAGTCTCTTGATGGAACCAAGTTCGACTATTCCGGGAACAGGAACCTCAGGAGTCTGAACACACATCTGCTGGGCAGATACCAGGCTGAAAACGCAGCAGGGGCAATCGCCATTGTCGAGGAGCTGGCAAAACGAGATCTGTTCATCACCGACGAAGACATTAGGAGAGGGCTGATGGCAGCTCGGTGGCCTGGTCGACTCGACGTTGTCTCAAGGAATCCACTGATTCTGTTCGATGGAAGCCACAATCCGGACGGAGTCTCAACGACCGTCGGTGTCCTGGAGACTCTTAAGGTGACTCCACTCACATTTGTTCTTGGCTGTATGGATGACAAAGACTCTCGAGGAATAGTGAAGGCGCTGATACCCGCAGCTGAGAAAATAGTCTCGACCCAGGCGAAGTTCAAGAGGGCACTGCCCGCAAAGAAACTCGACAGCATTGTTGGAGAAGAGTTCTCAGGACCTCGAGAGCTATTTGAGAGTTCCGAGGATGCTTTCGATCACTCTGCCAAAGACATTCGCGGCCGAGGGCTCTGCGTGATAGGTTCGTTGTATCTGGTCGGAGAAGCAATCCCGTGGTGGAACAAGCGAGGGAAGACCAATCTGCCTGCTTCGCACAAGGTATAAATCGCCCCTCCGTATTGAACCTCAAACGATGCGGCTGTAGTGTAGCCTGGTTATCACTTGAGCTTGCCAAGCTCAAAACTCGGGTTCAAATCCCGGCGGCCGCACTCAGTATTCTCAATCGTTTGGAGCCTTCCTCAAGAGAGCCCTCCTGAGGTCTCGCTTGCCGGCAATCGCACCTAAGGACACTCGCTTCAGGGTCCCAATCTCGGAAATCAGCTCCATGCCTTCGAAGAGCGCAGGTATCTCTCCATCCTGAAAGTAATGAGTCAGAATCCCGTTCCCCCTCAGGAAGGAAGAGTCCTCGGTTTCCTGGCCCTCGCCGAACCTCACATCAGCCTTGCCGAACCCCTCGATGAACAGATGTCCGCCAGGCTTCAGGACTCGGGCAATCTCTCGCGCGGCAGCTGCCCGATCATTCTCGAGCATATGTGACAGAGTATGAACGCATGAAATAGCATCGAACTTTTCAGGTTCAAACGGAAGATTCATTATGTTACATTCTACCAGATTCACGAGTCCTTCTCGGTCGCGTTCCGACCTGAGAGAAACGAGTGCCTCCCTGGAGAAGTCGCAGCCAACGACTTCGCATTTCTCGGCGAGGATCTCTGTGGTCTTCCCATCACCGCAGCCCGCATCAAGGACGATCATCCCGGGCTTGAGATTGGGTGCCAGAGGCCCGATGTCTCCGCTCCCTCCATACTGAAGTCCGTGTTTCGAGTAGAGCCTCTGCCAGGCTTCTCGCGCTTTGGCCATCATCTGGTGCTTCCTCTCCAGCTGAACCCTAGAACAGGTATGAATGCTCAATGGATTAAAATAGTGCGATAAGTTTAGCTCGGGCGACAAGCGAGACGGAAGATCGAGAGAATGGATTTCAACTCACTAGTTCATGATCAAAACCTTCTGAGAGCCATCAAGGACCAGGAATGGGAGGATCCCACACCAGTCCAAGAGCAGGTAATACCCTTGGCGCAGGCCAACCAAGACCTGATGGCTCAGGCTCAGACTGGAACCGGCAAGACGGGAGCATTCGCACTCCCGATCATAGGAAAGCTGGAGAAGTCGAGGAGGATTCAATGCCTCGTGCTAGTCCCGACGAGGGAGCTCGCCATGCAGGTTGCGGGAGACTTCGCGGAACTGGCCAAGTACTCGGAAGTCAGGTCCATTCCCATTTATGGAGGGCAGTCGATCAACGTCCAGACAGACAAGCTCCGGAAGGGCGTGGAGATCGTTGTTGGCACCCCAGGAAGGATCATGGACCTGATGAGGAGGGGAGAGCTCTCGTTCGAGGGGGTCAGGTTTCTTGTACTTGATGAAGCCGATCGCATGCTGGACATGGGGTTCATAGATGACATCGAGTGGATACTCCAGAGCGTGCCGAAGAACAGGCAGACGATGCTCTTCTCCGCGACCCTCCCAGATGCAATCAAGGAACTTGCGCGCAGATACATGAGGAACCCCAAGGAGGTCATAATCAGCCAGGACTCGCTCACGGTCCCCCAGGCGCAACAGGTCTACATAAACGTGGGTAGGAAGAACAAGCTCTGGGCCCTCTGCAGGATACTGGACATCGAGAAACCTGCCCTGGCGATGGTGTTCTGTTCGACCAAGAAGATGGTGGACATGCTCGCACACAAGCTCCGGGCTTATGGCTACTCTGCGGATGCCATACACGGAGATCTGACTCAGGCCATCAGGGACAAAGTCATGCAGAAATTCAGGTCTGGCAAGCTGAGGATACTCATCGCAACGGATGTTGCGGCAAGAGGTCTGGACATCGAAGACGTGACCCACGTGATCAACTACGACATACCTGAGAACCCCGAGGATTATGTACATAGAATAGGGAGGACCGCAAGAGCGGGGAAATCCGGGAAGGCAATCACCTTCGTGGGCCAGCAGGAGCAATACCTGGTGAAGGCAATCGAGATGTTCGGGAGGACCAAGCTCGAGGAGCACGATGTCCCCGAGTCGCAGGGCAGGGACACCGTGAAGAAACAGCTAGATCTCGAGGAGTATGCTGACCATTTCGGTATGGTGCCTTTCAGAATCAACATCGGCAAGAGAGACGGAGTGGGGATGGTCGACCTGATACGGTTCATCGAACGCAAGACCGGGATCATCGAGCATCTGATAGGTACGGTCGAGGTCGGAGACGAGTCAAGTCGCCTTGATATCCATAAGAGCGTCGCATTCAGAGCCATGAAGGGACTCGAGCAATACTCTATCCAGAACAAGCGCGTGAGAATCGATTTGATAAGGAATCCCGCTAGGCGCTGAGCGCTTCATTGATTTGATCCGCGCGGATATGCCCAACTACCTTCACATTGCAGTTCTTCATCCCATCGATCGCTAGGATATGGTCTCTGATGGACTTCGCCAGCTCAACGCCCACTGGGCAGAACGGGCTTGTGGGCATGAATGTAAGGCTTACGGAATCTCCTGTGACCACGAGGTCCGAGACCAGACCCATGTCGTAGACGCTGACGCCGGTGTGCGGGTCGAGAACGCTTCGAAGCACTTCGACAACTTCGTCCATTTTGTCCATGTTCAGCTGCAAATCACTATCGCACTATTATAAACTGTCGAGTTACGGTTGCTGCTGGAAGACTGCTACTGATACACGAGCACCGAGAACTCGTTGACCATGAATTGCTCGAGCTCGCCTTTGTCTGAAGTGACCTTCTTCTCGACCTCGAAGAACTCGGGAGACAATGCAATCTCTCTTCCGTCGCTCATCCTGATCAGAACCCCTTTGTCTGGGGCCGAGACACCAGAACCATGCATCGACGCGAGTTTCTCTGCGATCTCCTTCGCGTCCTTCCTGAAGGAGGGCCCAAGCCTGGAGTGCACAGGCCTCAAACGCGACACTGTCTCTTTCAACGTGACATCCGCGCGGACCTCAAGTTCCTTAGCCTTGAGGGTCTCCTTGATGTCGCTCTCCGAACCCGCAATCACATCGGCCGCCTCGGGCCCAACGATTTCGACCCTTTTGATTTCAGCGTTCAGCGAGAGCCCTTTCGACGACTTCCAGGAACGGACCGATGCGACGATCTGCTTGATCGATTCTCCCTTCCTCTCAGAGTCTTCACTCTCCTTTGGAGGCTCTGGCCATTCAGAGACGTGGATGCTGATGGATTTCTCGTGTTCCTTGAAGTTCAGCTGATATGCGTCCTCGGCAACATGTGGCAGGAAGACGGATATCAGCTTGAGCAAGCCCAGACCAACAGTGTAGAGCGCGTATCTAGCGCCTGCGTCCTTGTCACTGTACGCCCTGTGCTTCACCAATTCGATGTAGTGGTCCGCGAACTCATGCCACATGAAATCCTCTATCGCGGCCATGGCCTGGTCGAACCGATACTTGTCGCTGGCCTTCTCTACCTGCAGAATCAACTTCCCGAACCGACTGAGTATCCACTCATCAACAGTGTGCATCTTCTTGGGCTTCCTGGGCTTCGTCTTGCAGGCAGATCCCACCATTCGCATTACGTTCCAAGTCTTCGTTGCGAGCCTCCCGCCGCGAACGAGCTCTTGCTCTTTGAACGCGTGATCGATGCCGAGGGCGCACGCGGCCGCATAGTACCTCATCGCGTCCCCGCCGTGCTTTTCAAGCAGCGGCATCGGGTCGATGACATTCCCGGCAGACGCATGCATTGGCGTTCCGTCGGGGGCCATGATGAAACCGTGAATCATAGTCTCATTCCAAGGCTTCTCACCGATGAGCAGCATCTCGCGCAGAATTGTGTAGTATGCCCATGTCCGGATTATCTCGAGACCCTGGGGCCTCATGGACATGGGATAAAGCCTCTTGAACAGTCTCTCGTCTCTCTCCCAGTACGTGTTGAAGAGGGGAGAGATGCTGGAATCCATCCAGGTGTCGAACACCTCAGTCGACCCGACATACTTCCCCCCGCATACCTCGCACTTGTCGACCTTCGGGGGTTTCGCGGTCGGATCCACATAGCATTCGTGCTCCTCTGCAAGGAGGACATTGCCGCAGTCCCGGCACTCCCAAAGGGGTATCGCTGTGGCGAAGTACCTCTGCCTTGATATGACCCAGTCCCACGCAAGGGAATTCACCCAGTTCTGGATCCTGATCTTCATGAATTCCGGGTTCCAATCGATCTGGTCAATCATCTCGAGGACCTGGGCCTTGAACTGAAGGCTCCTGATGAACCATTGTGGGACCTTGATGAACTCGATGGGGGTGTTGCATCTCCAGCACTCACCCACGTTCTGGTCAAGATCTTCTTGCCTCACAAGTAGACCCGCATGCTTCATGTCCTCGATGATTGTCTTTCGCGCATCAGTCACATTCATGCCCGCGTACTTGCCGGAGAGTGAGGTCATGACGCCGGATTCGTCTATGCCCTTCTCCAGCGGCAGATTGTATTTCATGATCCACTCAAGATCGTCCTTGTCCCCAATCGAGCAGATCATCACTGTGCCGGTGCCGAAGGATGGTTCCACTTTCGGGTCCGCAACGACCTTCACCTTCCTGTCGTAGACTGGGACGAGCAGTTCTTTCCCGACCAGGTCCCTCTTGGACGCGTCCTCCGGATGAACAGCGACGAGCAGACACGTGCTCAGCAGCTCGGGCCTTGTCGTGGCGATGAGCACTTCCTTGCCAGATTCAGTCTCTGTGAACTTGATGTAGTTCAGCTTCGTCTTTCGGGGCTCGTATTCTACCTCCGCCTCTGCGAGCGCAGTCCCGCACCTTGTGCACCAGTTGATGGGGAAGTGACCCTTGTAGACCAGACCCTTCTTGAACATCCGAATGAAGGAGATCTGGGTCAGCCGCCTGTAGTATTCCGCGTCGGTCTGGTAGTAGATGCTCGGGTCCATGCTCTCGCCGAGAATCTCGAACTGGTGAATCATCTCGCCGATGTGCCTCTCGGCGAACTCTCTGCACATCTGTATGAAATCCTGGCGGGGAACATCTGAGGCTTTTATCCCCTTGACCTTCTCCACGCGCACCTCGACGGGGGTCCCGTTCACATCGAAACAGAGCGGGAAGAAGACATTGTATCCTCTAAGTCGCTTGTACCTGGCGGCGAAATCTATGACCGTGTATCCGTAGGCATGGCCCAAATGAAGAGCTCCGGAGGCGTACCTCGGGGGATTGTCTATGCTGTAGACTCTTCTCCTGGACTTTGGGTCAAAACGATATATCTCCCACTCCTTCCATTTGGCCTGCCACTTTGGCTCGCTCTCTCGCCAATCGTATTGTGCCATGACTTTCGGGACAAACGAATAAGCGTAGATAAACCTTGTTCAACGAAGAAGCTGGACGGCCTCCATTCTACAAAGGGATCTACCTTGCAGGCCTCTTTCTCCTGAAGACATTCGCGAGAATCAAATCCTCGGCCTCCGGATTCATAGGGCCCGTCCACTGATCGAGAGCAAATAGGCCCTCTGCGAGGCATCGCACCAAAACCGTCATCTGGTGAGGGCAGAAGTACCCCTTGTCCCTGAAATCTACGCACTCGCATGACGTCGCGATGTCGTCTGTGGTTTGGTTCACGAACCGGACGTTGTATACCTCCCATCCGTCCGAACGTCTCATGGTGAACACGGCATTGACAAGGGTGTGATCGCTATCGGGGTCCAGATCGACGATCTTCTTGCTTGCAGACCATTTGATTGCTTTCGCCATGCCCTCGACGAAGTAGATGTCTTCCTGAGCACGGCAGAAGTCCTCCAGGGTTCTGCGACCGATGTTCGCCTGCACAAAATCAACCAATTGCTCCTTCAGGAGATTCCAGCCGCCTGCGACATTCTGAGAATCACAGAGGTTTCTGAGGCTCTCGACTGTCAATCTGGACAACCTGAACTTCAGGGGCAAATCACTAGCCACGGTCCCATCCCTCAGACGTGAGATAAGGATGAAAGGCTGAATAAAGCTATTCGTGTGGGTCGGGCACGGCGCTCCATCATACTCGATTTTTGCCCGCGGTCATGCCACACCGATTCGACGCCCGTTGAGTATCAATCGCATCTTGAATCGGAGAGCGTGAGCACTACAAGGAGCCCTCGAATGACTTGCGCGTCTTGTTGAGAACTAGGATGTAGTCCCTCTCGATCCTGCTGTCGTTCCATCTTGGGATGTCCATGTGCCTGTTTATGATATCGTAAACATAGGACTTCTCCACTTCGAATCCTGAACGCTTCGCAATGCTGGACAGAATTCTGTAAGTAGGTATTCGAACCTTACGGAACGTGTTTTCGCCTACAACGACGCAGTACTTGCCATTCCGATTCAGCACTCTGTTCACCTCGTTGAAGTTCTTCCTCATCTCATCGAAATACCTGTACACCAGGTAGGCGCTCTTTCTGTCTCTGAGCATCAATTCGTCGAGAATGCTCATGAGCCCAGGGATATTCGAGTTCGGCTGCCAGGACCTGTACTCACGCACATATGCTCTCGACGTGCCGATTACCCTGCCGTCGAGTTCCGCAGTGCTCTTGATGAGGTCGAGCCAGTACATCTCGAGTTTGTGAACGCTGACATAGTGGACTGCGCTCGCATAGGGGGGAGAGGTGACTGCAAGGTCGATGGAGCTATCATCAAGAGCGATATCCCTTGCATCGTTTCCAACGATGTTCACCACAGGGGCTCTTCTATGCTTCCTTAGCACCTCCTGTGTCATCCTCCAAAAATCCGTGGCGTCGATCGTCTTGTTCCTGACAGCATTCTCGAACCTGGACAAAGCGTCGTATGATGTCTTTCCCTGCTTGTCCAACTTCTTGTGGAACGTCGTGACCTCGGGGATCAGTGAATCGTCATCCGAGTTGGACACTCCGCGAATGATGGATGAGAAACATGTCTTGAAGAAGTCCTTGAAGTCGTCCTGTCTGAGACCCCAGACGTGCTTCTTGATTGTGGCTAGCTCGGAGAGGACGCGGGGTCTGAACCAGTGCTCGCGATTGGGGATCTCAGGAATCCAGGAGTCGTTGTCTCCGGTTTCGCTGCGGATGTCCGAGAGCAGCCTGTCGGCCATCATCGAGAGTGTTTCCGGATTCAGAGGAGTCGTCTTGACCTTCGCAATCAGTCGCGCAAGCGGGTGGATGTCTATCCCGTAACTGTTCCTCCCGAGAATGAAGGATTCAAGCAGCGTCGTACCGGAACCCATGAACGGATCGAGTACATCGTCCCCGACCTCGGAATACGATTCGATGCAGAACCTCGGGATCTGGGGAATGAACTTCGCGGGGTACCTGTGAATCCCATGCGTGGCGTAGCTGACTTGTTTCCCGATGTACTTCCTGAACTCGCCCGAGAGGTCGATTGGCGTCGGAAAGTCATCTATCCCGGAAGAACTCTTAGAAGATGACGAAAACATGTCGGACCTTCTTCTCCTCACTTCAGTTTGGGTAGGGATTCAAGATTCGCTCCTAGGATGAGCGCGCCGACGGCCCTAGGCACTAGCTCCTGCTTGATCCTTATCTGATCAGCCGAATCCCTCTCTCTGATCGTCACGGTCCCGTCGGTCTTGGTGTCATAGTCGACGGTCACGCAGCAGGGCGTCCCAACCTCATCCATCCGCGCATAGCGACGGCCAATCGATCCTGAATCATCGTAGTACGCCGCGAAGCCAGCCCTCCGGACCGCTTCGAGAATCCCGGACGCTATCTTGTCGAGACCATCCTTGGCCATCAGTGGGAACACGCCGACTTTGATCGGCGCCACGAGACTCTTGAGCCGCAGGGTGACGTAGTCATCTTTCTTCCGGTACGAATGATCGAGCACCGCGTACAGCATCCGGTCCACACCGTAGGACGGCTCAATCACGTGCGGGACGAGTTTTTGGCCGGACACCTTCTCCTTCCTTGTGGAGATCTCGAAACACGAGGATGGAACTTGCAGTCTCTCCCCGCCGATTACCACAGCGACTTCCTTCTTTCCCTTCACAGAAACCGCGGTCATCTTCGCGAGAACCCCAGCGACTTGTTTCGCCTTGTCCTTGAAGAGCGGACCTAGAGCGCCGAAGTTCGGCTTGACCACTTCCCGCTCCACCTCTTTCGGCTCGTCGAACCGCTCGAACGCCGTCAGGTCCGCGCCTGAGTGATTGATATGAGCCTGCACATCGTAGCTCCCGCGATCAGCGACGCCGACCATCTCGACCCAGCCGTATCCTATCTCGGCCTCGAGGTCCCAGCAGTCTGCAGCATAGTGAGCCATCTCAGTTTTCAAGTGCTGCCTGAACCTGAGCCGCTTGGGATCCATCCCGATGTCTACGGCGAACTTGTAGGTCAGCCAGATGAAGTATGCAAGGATCTCGTTCACGATTACTTCTGATCTCACGGCCTCATCCAAGGTCATCGTCCGGGGTGCACCGCCGTTAGGAACGAGCAGGAGCTTCTCATGTTTGACCTCCTTGAATCTGGGCCATGATTTCTCGTCAGGGTGCACAAAAAGCTCGGCCTCCATCATCGAAAACTCCCTGAGCCTCAAGAGCCCTTGGCGGGGGGATATCTCGTTCCTGAACGATCGGCCGATCTGGACAGCACCCACGGGCAGCTTCTCTCGGCCTTGCCTGTAGATCTGGGAGAAGTTGACAAACATCCCCTGAGCTGTTTCCGGTCGCAGGTAGGCCGTCTTGCCCTTGCCGGCACCTATCGAGGTCTTGAACATCAGGCTGAAACGCTTCGGCGCCGTGAGCTCGCCCTTGCACTCGGGGCATCTCACATCGTTGGCCATGAGCAGGCTCTTCAGCTTCTCTTCGCTCAACGACGCCGGGTTGTCGTGCAAGCCAGCGGCAAGATGATCCGCACGGTAGGTCTCACCGCAGTTGGTGCACTCGACATACACGTCAGAGAAGGCATCCAAATGCCCTGAAGCCTTGAATACCGGCTCTGGGGCGAGTATTGGACATGATATCTCCTGAAAGCCCTCGCCCAGGACGTACAATGCCCGCCAGTAGTTCTCTATGTTGTTCTTGAGTGTCGCCCCCAAGGGGCCGTAGTCATAGAGGCCCGCAACCGCCCCGTAGACGTCGTATGCCGGCCATAGAAATCCCCTGCGTTTGCAGAGGGACAGTAGCTCCTGGGGATCCATTGTGCATCACTTTGTGAGCGTGGATACCACATCTATGTCATAAACCATCGCCACGAGGTTGTCCTTCGAGTCCCTGACAGGAAGCTGCCCGAAATCGTTCTTTCTCATGATGCGAGCGGCGTCCCCAACCAGAGTCTTCCTGAACACAGTCATCGGGTTCCTGATCATTATGTCCTTCACTGTCAGCTTCGGCAAGTCGACCCTGGACACCTCGTACCAGAGCTTCATCACGTTTCTGAGCCCCTCCCAGGTCCAGTTGTCCTCGTCATCGCTTATTCCCAGGTCGCTCATGACGACTGAGCTGTCGACCACTGTCTGGTTGAAGATGTCTCTGTCCGTGATTATCCCGACCAATTTTGCATCGTCGTCCAGAACGGGCAATGCATATACCTTCGCGCCCCTGAACGTCGCAAGCGCGACTGACAGAGGAGCGCCGCTGTAAATCGGAATGCAAGGTGATCGCACAATCTCCTCGACTGCAATCTGCGGGTTGTCCTTCTCAACGACTATCAGCAGATCCGTGGGTGTGACCAGGCCCACGAGCTTTCCTTTCTCGACCACAGGCAGATGACTGAGGTGGTTGTCGACGAGAGCCCTTGCCGCGTCCTTGACGCTTGCATTGGGGCCTATCGAAGGAACGTCTCGCCTCATTACAAGAGCGAGCTGCTCTTCGTCGGGCTTCGCGAAAATATCCTGCCTGGTGACGAACCCCGCCAAGGACCCGTCGTCGCTCTTCACCACGGGCAGACCCGTTATGTTGTTCTTCACAAGCCTCTTCAGAACCTCGGTCCTAGTTCCAGGGAGCTCGGCGATGATTGGATTCTCGGTCATGACCTCTCGGACCTTCATGTGGTGAGTCACCTCTTCCTGCTTCTCACGACGAGGACCGGACAGGGCGCGTATCTGGTAACCCTCTCCGCGACGCTCCCCATGAACAGCTTCGACAAGGCGGATCGACCCAGAGTGCCTATTACAACGAGATCGAAGTCGACCGCCATCTCGACGATCTTCCTAGTCGGAGAGCCCTCGACGACGACGGGAGTCACTTTAACCCCTTGCCCCTCGCCCTCTTTTCTCACCTCATCCACCGCGCGCTTGCCCTCGTTCTCGAGGAGGGAGTACACGCTCACAATAGAGGAATCGATGGGAAAGCTCACGAACGATGTTTGGTCGATGACATAGAGCGCGGTGACATCGGCCCCGAGGATCTTCGCGAGATGCAGGCCGGTAGAAACCGCCTCCTTGGTGTACTCAGAACCGTCTGTCGCTATGAGTATCTTCCTTATCTCGTCCAAGTCTCAGACCTCCACCGCACCTTTCCTCCGCGGATGATCAACTGGATGTTCTGGGAATTCCCAGCAGTCACAAGATCGAGCAACGGGTCTTCTCCGCCCACGCTCATGACTGTCAGATCATCCTTCGTGCCGATTTCCGTAGCTATATTCCCCGTCGCACTTAAGACTTTGCGCCCGCAGAATGTCGCCATCCGAACTGCTTCCAGGGGGGATATTTCCCCCTTCCTCTTGCTCATCCTGAAAGCGGCCTTCAGCTCCTCAATAACATCCGGCTTCGAGACCATGCAATTGTCAGTCCCGAGACCCAAGGTGATACCCAACCTGAGCATCGTTGGAATCTCAGGGCAGAGACCGAAGAACTCGTTGGAGCGCGGACAAACTATTATCGGGACCCTCTCGCTTGCGCATGCTGTCAGATCAGTTTCACGAGCAGACGTCATGTGAACGATGAAGGATGGTTTCAGGTCCAGGATCGGGTCGATGTCCTCACGGATCGCTTCGCTGGCATGGAGAGCGAACATCTTCCGCCTGGATTTCGCTGCCCTCGAGATGATCTTGACGAAATCCGCTGGCCAGTCTCGATAAGCGCTCAAGCCGATGCCGTCGCATGCATCGAGCATGGACCTGACCTCGCTTTCTGTGATCTCAGGGCCCAACGGTCTGCCCAGGACAACCGCCTTCAGGCAGTTTTGCCCGAGCGCCTCGGATAGTTCCCTGAGGCCCTCGAACCCGCCCTCTCGGAAATCGACAAACAATGAGGTGCCGGTCGAGGCCATGAATCTGGCCGCACCGTTCATGGCGGCAATCCTCGACTCTCTTGGCGTGGAACGCAACGATCTATGCTTGTAGCCATCAGGGCCCACCAGCTCGTCTATTGAACCTTTGGGTGCTGGGAAAGCTACTGCGTCACCGATGTGCGTGTGCGCGTTCACGAAGGGAGGAAGTATGATCGCCCTAGACGATCTGGACGGAGGTTCACCCAGACAGACCTCACTCACGGTATCCTCCTCGATTCTGAGGAATCCTTTGACTGCTCCATCATACGTCAGGAGCCATCTGCCTACGAGGGTCTGTTTCATCACTACTCCTTGCTCCATGGAATACTTCTTTCTAATAATTTGCCAATGGAATGAGGGATTTCAAACTTGGCTTCGCTGGGGGCGACAAAACGCTCCCGTCCAGAGATTTATGGTATCCTAAGCCTAAAAATAACGCAATATGCCATTGGGTCGGGAACGTTTATATCGGGGGAGGAATTCCTGAGCGCAAGGACTTGGAGGTATTCGGATGCCGGCAAAGATCAACAAGGACGAATGCGTCGCTTGCGGTGCCTGCGTGGACGTCTGTCCAGAAGGGGCCATCACGGTTGAAGACGTTGCAGTCGTGGACGAAAAGAAGTGTCTTGACTGTGCGGCATGCGTCGACGAATGCCCGAACAATGCGATCTCGGTCGAAGAGAAGAAGTAAGACGCCTTGAGGATTCACCCTTCGGCAACGGACCCTAACGCCCCTGCAAAGGGTCTGCCAATTCTCAATTTTCCGATAGTTCCCATCTCCATCCGCCAAGTTTGATATACCGAACGATTGCTCCAGCCCATGAGTGACCGGATGGCCCTGCAGTTCACAGATGTTCTAGTTCTCCTAGCTGCAGCCTTTGTCCCTTCGCTCGTTTATCTCGTGTGGATCAGGAATACTGAGAGATACGGCCGTGAACCGTATTCCAGACTCCTGAGGATATTCGCCTATGGCGCAGTCATATCGGTTATCATTGCCGTGGTCATAGAAGCTGTCCTGATCGCCCTCCTGAACATGAACTTCGAGAGAGTCACCGACGTACTTGGCCACAATCCGAATCTCGGGTCCCTTCTGCTGGCAGTAATCATTGCGCCTTTCGCAGAGGAGTTCACGAAATCGATAGGCGTGTTGAGGAACAGGAGATTCATCGCAGAGCTTGAGGATGGCATCGTGTTCGGTGCAGCAGCGGGTCTCGGATTTGCAGCCACCGAGAACCTCTTGTACGAGGGCAACGCCTATTTCTCAGACGGCGCAAAGGCGTTCATCGCGACTACAATCATCAGGAGCTTGTCCTCTGCGTTGCTCCATGCGAGCTCGACTTCCGTAGTCGGACTCGGCATAGCCAGAAGCACGCGCCAAGGAAAGAGCTGGTTCCCATACTATCTTGCGGGGGTGGCGATGCACGGCATCTTCAACCTAGCTGCGTCTTTCGGTTCGCTGTCGGAATCGAAGCTCGGGCCCTCGGCTTATTTGATTGGCCTCGTGGCGGCTTTCGCGATAGCTGTTGTGGGCATCTCCGTCGTGAGAGCGAAGATCAGGTATCTCGACAGGCAACAGCCTCGTTATGGATAGTTGCGCGATGAACAAAAAGCGTGCTCTCAGTGTAAGGCATATGAGAATGAGTAGCCTATCCGGTATGCGTGAAATTCAGGGCGTTCATCTCAGTTGACATTCAACCGAGTGATATGCTTGTCTCCGCAGTGAGCGAGCTGCAACGGTCGCGGGCTGACCTCAAGATCGTCAAGACTGACTTGCTCCACCTCACTCTGAAATTCCTGGGCGATACCGATGAGGCGCTCATCGATGATATCATGGCCAGGATCGGAGCGGCCTCGGATGGTTTTGGACCTTTCACCATACGTATGAAAGGAATGGGTGCCTTCCCGTCGATGTCGAACATCCGCGTTGTGTGGGTCGGAATCGAGGACGGGGCAGTCCTAACGCAAATTGCAGAAAGGCTGGACAACTCGATGGCGGACCTTGGGTTCGTGAGGGATACGAAGGGCTTCGTCCCTCATCTCACTCTGGCGAGAACCAGGAGTTCGAAGAACATAATCAACGTGCAGGAGATGCTGAGGGCAAATGCAGCGTCGGAATACGGGGAATACGAAGTAGACAGAATCATCCTCAAGAAGAGCGTGCTCAGCCCCAAAGGCCCAACTTACACGACGGTCGGAGAACATCTTCTTCGTAGGAACTAAGGATGAATCAGCCTCGCGTTGTTGACATTTTCAAGGCGTTCTCCGCCAGCGACTTCTCCACAACTTCGACGAGGTCCATCACCGTGATATCCGGGCTGTCGCATTGCGAGTCCCTCAGGTTCTGTTCGCACCAGGGACACGAGGTGACAATCACGCTCGCGCCGGCGGCCTTCGCCATCGCTATTCTGTCTTGACCAATCGCCTTGGCCAGATCGGGATACACCGACTTCACGCCGGAACCAGAACCACAGCACGCACTGTTCTTCTTCGACAGCTCCATCTCAATTGGATTGCGCCCAAGGATCTTCGCCAGCACTCGTCGTGGCTCTTCGTACACTCCCTGTGCTCGGCCGAGGTCGCAAGGGTCATGGAATGTAACGTCTCCGAAGTCTCTCGAAGGCGAGCATGTGGCCTCTGACAGATTCCCATCGAGGAACTGAGAGATGTGCTGGACCCTGACACCAGAAGCCTCCAAGAGGTCCGGATAGTGATTGAGCGCTGACGAGCAGCCGGGACACGAGGTCACCACGAGCTTCGCCCCAGCCTTCTTGAAATCCCCGAAGCAAGCTTCTGCATTCGACCGCGCCAGCTCTTCTTCACCAAGCTTCCGAAGGGTTGATCCGCAGCACCTCTCGTCCTGGCCAAGATATGCCGGCTCTGCGC
>JBASRQ010000073.1:0-5730 GCA_049273895.1 Thermoplasmata archaeon | reverse complement strand
GGCATGTCGTCAGGATGAAGATCTTGATGTTCGCCTTCCGCCTGACCGTTGCTAAGGCGCTCATGGCCTTTGGAGACAGTGTGGTTCGCATGCTAGAGAGCTCCACGATGGCATCGACCAACGAAGGTAGCTCATATCCTGCAGGGATGCCGTAGTATCTGATTCGTGTGAAATCGCCTTTGACAAGAACGAGGCATGGCCAGTGCTCGATGTGCAACTCCCTCATCCTCTGGTTCTTCCCGTCCTCCGCCTTCTGGACGTCAACCTTGATCTTGGGATTTGTCTGAGCGAGCGTGTTGGCGAAGTCTGTTAGCTCCTTTTCCATCGCAGAGCCTTCGTCGACGAACAGCAAGAGGGTGACATCGTCTTTCATTCCCTGCGCGAACCTGCGCTCCAGTGATGCTCTGTCTCCCTCGGATAGCATCATCTTGGCCACCGTTCCTCTGGCCTCGCGAGACCGGCTACATCGATTCGAGGACTATGTCCCCATATGCCTGAATGAAGAACTCCTTCGCCTTCTCGAGTCCTTCTCTGCCAGCAGGAGTGAGCTTGTAAGTCTTTACATTACCTTCCTTGGAGCCTTCAACGAGCCCCTTTCTCTCCAGGTCCCTCAGCGTCGGATAGAGCGTGCCGGGGTTGGGCTTGTCCGCCTTTCTCTTCGCGATCTCCCCCGCTATTTCCAGGCCGTACATCTTCCTCTTGGAGAGAAGATGCAGTATCAGGAAGCTCAGGAGCCCGCGCATGTCGCAACATGCCGGGGCCCTGCAGCATTGGACCTGAGTCTCCACCTGGTTCTTCCTTGCTGGCATCCGTTGTGGATATCGTTCCACGAGTACTTAATCTATTGTTCATACAATATTGTACGCCCAATATACTTATATACCGGGGCGACTATATCTCTATTGGGCATACAATAGTGATGCCCAAAAGGAGATAAGAAGAAAATGACAGGACAGTTGGTAAGGGCGTTCCAAGCTGAGAGGATAGCCAAGTACGAGCAGATGCGCTGCCCGAAGAACTACTGCGTCCACAGAGAAGCGCTCAAGAGGAAGAAGGGATATTAGAGACTCACAAGTTCTGCAAAGGATGAGAAGATGGCGAGAAAGACAAAACGGTCCACTGAGCAGAATACTGGGTCTACTGGAAGCCCTGTGAACGAGGATGCCGTGAGGAAGGCCGTGAGGGAGAGGTATGGCGCGCTGGCTCTCACGCCCTCATCTTGTTGCGGGTCGAAGCCAGAGACCATGTGTAACTGTGGCGATATCTATCCGAAGGCGGAGATCGTCTCACTGCCATCCGAGGCGGTGGCTGTAAGCGCGGGCTGCGGCAATCCGACGGCCATTGCCAGCCTCAAGCCGGGGATGACTGTGGTGGACCTAGGCAGCGGAGGGGGGATAGACTGCTTCTTGTCGGCAAGGAAGGTCGGCGCCAAGGGCAAGGTCTACGGAATAGACGCAACCCCAGAGATGATTCATCGCGCCCGCAAAACGGCCAGAGAGAACGGCTACGATAACGTGGAGTTCAGGCTAGGCGAGATAGAACACATGCCGCTCGAAGCTGGCATTGCAGACGTCGTCATAAGCAACTGCGTGATCAACCTCTCCCCGAACAAGCAGCAGGTTTTCGATGAGGCCTTCAGAGTCCTGAAGCCCGGTGGAAAGCTGGCTGTATCCGACATAGTACTGCTCAAGGACCTGCCTGAGAACATCAGGAAGGATATGCGGGCATGGTCGGAGTGCGTATCTGGCGCGGTCTCCGAAAAGGAATATACAGGTGCCATGAGCAAGGCGGGCTTTGAGAGGATCAAGGTGGAAGAGCGCGTCATATACACCCACGAGCAGCTCTCCAACTATCTCAAGGACACAGACTTGAGCGAGCCCTCGAAGACAGCGAAGATCGATCTCTCCGACCTCGTCGCGAGCTACAAGATAAGCGCTCTGAAGCCGAAGAAGTAGCCACGGCGCGAGAGTATTTCGTATTCACTTCATTTGAGCAGGGTAGTTGAGGCACGGACGGTTGTTGCGTTACCCTCATGGCCTGCTTCATTCTTGTCCGCAGGAGGAAAAAGGGCTCAACCTTTTCTCATCAGAGTCTTCTCGGCGTCCTTCACGACCTTCGAGAGTTCCCTCTCCACGTCCTTGTCCAGCGGTGTGGGTCGGTGCTCCTTGAGGATCTTCTTCACAGTGTCCCTTGCGACTTCTTGGAGCGGTCTCACGCCCTCCTTCCTCGCCCTCTCGGCCGTGCGCTTGTCGTAGAGGGTGGAGTTTCTGATCTCGCCCTTCTTCAGATACTTCATCGTGTGTTGTTGAGCCAGGAAGTTGCCCATGTGACCGACCTTGTCAATGACGTCCACGGCTAGTGTGTCAGCGTCGACATCGAATCCTCGGACCGCTCTGAACACATCGGCGAAGACCTCGTTATCCACCACGAGCATCTCGTAGCTCGCGGCGCTCTCCCACGCGCCGCCCATCCCGGAGAGGTTGTCAGCGCCTGCGAGCGCTGGAAGAAGTGCCCCTTGCATGCGTTCGATGCCCGCCTGCATATCGAACATGTTCCCGTCCATGGTGACGCCGTAGACATCTGCTATCATCCTGTACCTGTGAGCGATCTGCACCGTGGCCGCGGATGCGAGAGCCATCTCGGGCATTCCCCAGACGTTCTTTCCCGTGCGCAGATCCATGATGCTGAGCCTGCCAGAGTACTGAATCGGGATCTTGTTCGTGACCGTTTGCACGAGCACGACGCCCGCCAGCAGCTCTGCGTTCTGCTGGGCGAGGCCTCCTGCGATTGTTATCGGCGCTGTACCGCCGGAGATCGGGCAGGGGACGAGATCGACGGGGATTCCGTACTCCGCTCCTCTGACGATCACAGCGGCCGCGTGAGCATCGTAGGTGAGTGGGCTGCTGGGCGAGCCGTAGACGTCCAGCAGAGGCCTCTTCCTGAGTTCTTCGAGGCCGCCCGTTACGCATGCCCACATCTTGGCGAGTATGTCCACGGACTCGACGTTCAATGCGTAGCCCGAGATGCACTTGCTTGAGTTCTTCATCATCGCCTCTTGCGTCTTTACCACGAGCATCTCGGGAGGCACGTCCGTCGCCACGACGATGTTCGAAATCGAATGACAATATTCCAGTGCATCCATTATCCTCGTCGTCTTCTCCACATCCTCGACAGTGGACCCCCTCAACTCGCCGGTCCCGAGATCCATTATTGAAGGATTGCCGCCCAAAGCGTGCGCGTAAATCGTCTCCCCATCGTATTTCATGTCGTTCTTAGGATCTCTCGCGCAGTATGTCCCGTAAGGCAAGATGTGCTTGATCGTCTCTTTGACAAGGCTCCTCGGGAGTGTGACAACGTCCTTCCTGGTTGGGTGCGCTACTGCGCCTGCCTTCAGAAGTCTCTTCCGGGCGTCGAGGCTGTCGAACCTGACGCCCGTCTTCTCGAGTATCTTGAAAGACGCCTCCTCGATCGCTTCGACTTGGTCGTCCGTAAGCACCTTCAGTTTGAACCTTACCTTCTGGCCCTGCATACCGCTCGCCTCATCAGCCTCCGCCAAACCCTTTCGGCGGAACCGATTGTTTGGAGCTATAGCGAACTCTTACTAATACGTGTTGATTGTAAGCCCGGGTCGTCTGGCGTCCTTGTCAGGTCTTGAGCTTCGCAGCCAGGCGTGCGACCTTCTTCCCCAGCTCCCTGCAGGACTCGATCTCATCCTTACCCGGAGCTTCTAGAGCTGTGGGCCCGTAGTGCTTGTCGTCGTGCCTGCCCTGGACGACCATGCCATGGATTAGCATCGCATGAAGTATCGCGAGGTTCGTGGTTTCCGCGCCGCATGCAGTGCCACCAGCGCTGGTGAACGCTCCGCCGACCTTTCCCATGAGCTTGCCGTGTATCTTGTTGGACTTGTCGATGAACTCCTTCAGCTTGCCGGACATGTCTCCGTAGTATGTAGGCGAGCCCATGATGATCCCATCTGCTTCCAGCAGGTCGTTCAGAGACGCCCTGTCGACATTCTTGAGAACGACCTTGGTCTCCGGAACCTCTTTGGCCCCGTCTGCAACCGCTTCCGCCATCTTCTCCGTGTTTCCTGTTCTCGAATCATAGATCACAACTATCTGGGTCACTCGCGTCACCTAATCAGCCCCTCCTTCTGATACGCAAACTGGTATTTGGGCATTATACCTCGGAGGCGCTCTGTAACGCCGTCAAGTTCATATTCCTCCTCTCGATGAACTCGCCCGTAAGTATGCTGTTTTGGTTCGTTTGGTGATGTCGTGAACAGCAACAGTGGAAACAACGGGAAGAGCAGGCACTATGCCACATTCGTCCTGCTGTTGCTCGCCTCCATCGCCATCATGATCATGTACGTGGAGGCGATGGCCTTCCCTTCGCTCCCGAAGGTGATGCACGACTTCGGCCTCACGCCTGCAGACTACGCGCTCGCCTCCTGGGTCGTCACGATATACCTGGTTGTCGGATGCGTCGCAATCCCCGTCTTCGGCAAGCTGGGGGACATCTACGGCAAGAAGAAGATGCTCCTGATCGCCATGCTGATCTACAGCTGCATGGTGACGCTCACCGGCTTCTCCAGAAACTTCTCTAGCTCGATATATGTGATGATTTTGCTTCGAGGAGTCCAGGGGCTAGCCATGTGCATGTTCCCGCTGGCATTCTCGATAATCAGGGACGAGTTCCCGAGGGACAGGATAGCCGTCGCCCAAGGCGTCATTTCCGCGATGTTCGGGGTCGGGACCGCGGTCGGCTTCGTCGTTGGCGGCACGGTGACCGACAGGCTCGGATGGCAATGGACGTATCACACCGTCGCGCCGTTCGCGTTCCTCGCAACTGGAGTGGTCGCGTGGAAGGTCAGGGAATCGCCCGTGCGCATGGAGGCCAAGCCGGACTATGTAGGCGCGGCTCTGCTGGGGGCGGGCCTAGTTTCGTTCCTAGTCGGCGTCACAGAAGCGAGAAACCGCGGCTGGACGGACCCTTTGATTGTCGCACTTCTCGTGGCTGCAGCCAGCCTTATGGTGGTGTTCGCTTTCTGGCTTGGGCGGGCCCGTGACCCACTCATAAGGCCTGCCCTGCTCAAGGAAAGGAACATCGCCCTCACTGGCATAATCGCGTTCATAATCGGGTTTGCGTTGTTCTCAGCCTATCAGACGATAGCGTCTTTGGCGGGTTTCAACTTCAACCTCGACGCGACTCAGATCGGCATTCTGATGTTGCCCACCTCTGCCGTCACGCTCGTATTGGGCCCGACGGTCGGGCTGTTGGTGAAAAGGCATGGCCCCAAATGGCCGATGGCCATAGGCATGGCCATCTCCGTTGTGGGCTTCATAATGCTGGCTATGCACCATGATACGAAACTGGACATCATGATGTGGGTCACCCTGACAGGTGCAGGGAACAGCTTCGCCATGGTCGGTTCCATAAACATGATCATCATCTCGACGCCTGTCGTGGAAACGGCGATATCCACAGCCATGAACACCGTTCTCCGGACAAGCGGGTCTGTCGTTGGGCCTGCAATCGCAGCTGTCGTGATCTCTCAGAATTCGCACCTGGTCATGCAGCCAGGCGGGATCCCGACCGTGCTACCGGACGACATCGCGTACAAGATGATCTTTCTCTCTTCTGCCGTCGTGATGTTCCTTGGCGTCCTCGTGTCGCTCCTTCTGACGAACAGAAAGGCGCACGGCGAGGGCGAGAAGTGAAGGCTGTCGGAAC
>JBASRQ010000053.1:0-14110 GCA_049273895.1 Thermoplasmata archaeon | reverse complement strand
GGGCGGCGGGCCTAGCGACAATAGTGTGCACGAACAACCTCGCGGTGAGCAAGGCGTGCGCCGCGATGGAGCCAGACTTCGTCGCAATCGAACCACCTGAACTGATTGGTGGTGACGTGTCCGTCACAACAGCGAACCCGATGATAGTCGCCGACACCGTGCGGGCGATACGAGGGATTAGCAGGAACGTTGGCGTGCTCTGTGGTGCCGGGGTGAAGAATGGTCGCGATGTTGCGAAGGCAATTGAGCTGGGGACCGACGGCGTGCTTCTGGCAAGCGGAATCGTCAAAGCCAAGGACCAGAAGGTCATCCTGCTGGATCTGGTCTCTGGATTCCGCTGACCGGGAAGTTTACTTGTAGCCCGCTCTGTTTTCTCCTCTCCGTGTTCTTGATTGGCCGATGCGGCGCGGATGCGTTCTGGCGGTGTCATCGGCCTTGCTCTTCTTGTCAATCGTGTCCGCGCCGTGTCACGCTTCATCCTCTTCTGGAAGGGCGGATGCTCAGCCAGGAATTCTACCTGCGCCTGTGCTTATTTCGGAGTTCTATCCGTGCGGTCTCCTCGGCGATGAGTACGTCAGATTGAGAAGCACCTCGCAAACACCGGTGAATCTTCTGAATTGGAGTCTTACTGACGGCGAAGGCACATTGCGCCTCTGCCAGGACCTGTGGCTCGAGCCGTTGGGGTCCTTGACGGTCTCTATGAACTCCAGCTCCTACTTCTCGGCATATGGGATCTATCCTGAGGTCTCGCTTGACGTCCAGAGTGCGCAGCAGAGCATTTCTCAAACAGGGGCGTGGCGGCTGTCCGATGCTGGCGACTCTCTCGCGCTCCTGTCCCCCAATGGTCTACTGGCGGATTTCGCCGTTTACGGGAATTGCTCTGAGTCTTCCCATGGTTGGAGTGGACCGCCTATCCCGACCCTGAAGAAAGGCGAGGTTGCCAAGAGGATATCTGTCGGCTCCTTAATGCAGGATACTGACAGTCAGGCCGATTGGCTGCCCTTCAGGGAGTTCAAATACGGGTATACTGAATTCGGGCCGTTTGAGGCGACGGTCGCGCCTGGCGCTTTGACTGCCTTCGTCAGTCCGGACTGTTCCTTGGAGACCGTGGTTAACATACTGGACTCGGCCAGATCCACGATCAGGCTCTGCGCCTATGAATTCGATTCAGCATCCGTATGCACTTCCCTGCTTCGGGCAGCGTCGAAAGGAGTGAGCGTGCGGGTGTTCCTCGACGGCGCGCCTGCCGGCGGCTTAAGCGGACGTGAGGAAGCGTGCGCGTCTGTGCTCGCTGCCGGAGGGGTCAGTGTCAGCATGCTCAACGGAAATCTCAGCCAGAAGATCGTTCGACATGTGGGGCCTTTGCACGCCAAGTATGCGGTCGTGGACTCGATGGATTCGATAGTTCTTTCGGAAAACTTCGTCGAGAGTGGTCTTCCTGTGAACAAGATCTGCGGAAACAGGGGGTGGGGAGTGCTTGTCGAAGATTCGAAGGTCGCTCAGTATCTCGAGAGGCTTTTCGATTCTGATTCGCGATCGACTCGAAGCGACGTGCTGGACTGGAGAGCGAGTGGCCATTTTGACCCAAATGCGGACCCGCCAGAAATCCCTGAGGCAGATCACACCAGAGGCATCCTGAACCCCTTTCACTCGACGCGCGAGTCTCGGGTGAGACTTGTACCGTCGCCCGACGGTTCCTTGGTGGCCCCATTCGCCTGCTCGATGCTATCTGATGCCTCTTCGATCCAGACAGAGCAGTTCCAGGTCGATCTGTTCTGGGCCACGAGGTGGACCGATTCTTCTTGCCTCGATCCGCTGCTAGAGTCTCTGGAGATCGCGATGGCAAGAGGCGCGAGCGTGGAGACGTTGTTCGATTCCTCTTGGTTCAACTCAGAGAAGAATTCCGCCGCAGTCTCCTACTTGGCATCAGATGCGCTCAATCGCAGTTGGAACGGTCAGTTCAAATTGCTGGACACATCGAGCCCTGTGACGGTTCTGCACAACAAAGGCGCGATAATCGACGGCAAGCTCGTGATGATCTCCAGCAACAACTGGGGATACTCGTCCTTCGCCAAGAACAGGGAACTGGCTATTCTCCTTGAGTCGGATGAGATCGCCTCGTACTTCTCCAGGGCCTTCAGCTTTGACTGGATTCCGGACGATGTCTCCCCCAACGCTTATGCTGGAGAGGATCTGACAGTCGGGCTGGGCGAGCAAGTCCGGCTGGATGCTGCGGGCTCAACTGACGACAGGGTGATTGCGCACTGGGCCTGGGATATCGACGGGGATGGGGAGGCCGAGGCTACGGGCGAGCAGGTCGAGTTCTTCGCCACGAGACCGGGTCGGATCGTGGTGTCTCTGACCGTCGAGGACGCATGGGGAAACAGAGGTTACGACACCGTCACAGTCGAGATCCTTCCCTCGAGCAGCCCATCCCCCTTCGGTGGCGGCTCAGGCGAGAGGTTCGGCGTGCTTGTGTCCATCATCGGTGCATCGGGCGGCCTGATTGTCGGAGCTCTGTTCGCCAGGCGCCAGCTTCGGTCATCTCGCAACTTTAATCATCCGAGACGAGATTGACCTCGTCGCCATGATAGTCACTCGGCCCTTTTCCCCGACGGACATCAAGTCCATAACGAAGATCGTGAAGAAGTCCTTGGGTGAGATGTACCCGCCATCACTGTATTTGACTGTGCACAGTCTTTGGCGAGAAGGTTTTCTAGTAATTCAGGACGACGGCGAGATTTCCGGGTTCGTCGCGGCGGTGCCCTCCGGTCCAAAGGTCGCCAGGGTGCTCATGCTCGCAGTCCTCCCAGAGAAGAGGAAGAGGTCGCTCGGGCAGAGGCTGATGAGCGATCTCTATTCGAACTGCCTCGAAAAGGGATTCGACACTGTGATCCTCGAAGTGAGGAAGAGCAACAAGGACGCCATTGCCTTCTATGAGCGGTTGGGATTCTCCCTGTACGGGGAGATCAAGGAGTTCTACACTAACGGCGAGGATGCATACAAGATGATGAAGATCCTGCAGACGTAGACGAAGAGATCAGCTGTAGCCGCGCTTGTCGTCGTGTACGTGGTAGTTCCAGTAGTGATAGGGAGAGGATTCCTTCTCGGACGTGCTGATATCCGAGGATATTCCGCCCATGTAGCTCCCGTACCTCTCCTTTATCTGTTCCTCGACCGGCCGCGCGCGCTTGAGTGCATCTCTTATGTGCTTCGCCTCGATGAGCTCGGCCTTGTCAATGACTGCAATATCTCCTGCGGCCCTGATCAGACCGCCGAGCTCCCTGAGCCTGAGGGTGAGCGACTTATCCTTGTTGTCGATGACCTTCGCTCTCTTCTTGGCCTCTTCGATGACGAGCGCAACTGCCTCCCTGCTCGCATGTGGGATCCTCGCATCCATGACTATCTCCTGAGCGACGAACTGCGCGAGCTTGAGCCGGTTGTCCTCGGTGTCGGGCATGACGGTCTCGACCAGCACCTCGTAGCCACCGCCGTTGATTCTCGATCTGAGAGGAGACAGTATGTGTGGCAGGTCCTGGATGTTGCATGCGCCGACGAATATGAAGTCGCAAGGGACGCTCTCGACTCGCACGCTCGCGCCCGCGCTCTGCGGGTTCCTGCCCGCTATCGGGAAGCGCTTCTCCTGCATGGCTGTCAATATGAACCTCTGGAGATGACCCAGGTGGGGAAGCTCATCGACGAAAAGCACTCCCTGGTGCGCGCTGTGCACGGCTCCCGCAACGACCCTGTCATACGGCTGGGTGCCCAGTTGCGGGTGCCCGCCGTAGGGATCATGCCTGACATCGCCCAGGAGCTCGACCTCGCTGGCGCCGGTAGCAAGCACGAACGGATTCCTGTCGATCGGCACTATGACTTTTTTCGGGCTCTCCTTCTCGAGCTCCCGTCTCTTTTCGAGGGCCTGCTGGTCAAGGACCTTGATCATCTCCCCAGCTCTCTCGAAAACGACGACCTCTTCCTTGCCGAATCTCTTTCTCGTCGTCGTGACGCGTTCCCTGCCTGCCATTTGGCCCATCGTGACTTCAACAAGACCGCCAAGCAGGTCTCCAAACGGATTGTTCGGTGTCGAGCGGACTTGCGCAATCTTCGCTCTCCCACATTTCGGGCAGAAGCTGTCTCTCGGTGAAGAATAGGTGCCGCAGTTCGCGCATCTGTATCCGAGGCGCCCAGCGACGTTGACAGGAGCCTCCTTCGGATCGATGAACTCGCCCTCTGCATAGCCTTTGGATTCGAGCTCCCTCGTGACCTCGTCGATCCCTTTGACTTCGACCAGCGGTCTCTCAGGGTTCTCCGGATTGTGGACAACCCTGATCTCCTCCGTGGGCCGGCTGAGATGTAGCGACAGTGCCTGCGCTATCATCGACTTCCCAGTGCCTGGCGGTCCTACGAGGAGGAAGTGGCGTCTCTGAGATGCTGCTATTCTGGCAAGCCTCACCGCCTCGTCCTGACCGATGACCCTTTCGAGCGGGTCGGAGGAGATCTTGATGTCCCTGGTCGTCTCCATTTCGTCCAGAAGTCTGCGGGACTTCTCTGAATGCACGTCGTCCATTGGCATTTCGGTCACGATGTTCAGGTGAGGTCCTCTTTCGTCAGCACCTCGACATTCGTCGGGAGCTTGGCGATGTTACCCAGTTTAACACCGACTACCGTGCTGATATTCTTTTCCACTGCGATATCGAGCACTCTCTGCGTGATGATCCCGTCCAGGATGACCGCAGTCACGCCCTCTGAGGTCTCCTTGAGCGTATCGGCCAGCATGCTGACGTGAACTTCCTTGAGAACATTGCCGCTCGCGTTGAGCAACTTCGCCTTGGATGAGTTGCTCAGTTCGTCTAGCACGCCTTTGTATCTCATCTGCTCGGGCGAGAATCTCTTGGGGGCCTTCTCTTCGATGAGTCGGGGCTGTGGTTTCTGCTCCCTCTCCCTGATGTGTCTTCCCCTGTCCTCCTCGTGCCTGTGGCGGTCGCCGCGGTCTTCCTCTCGTCTGACCTCTTTTTGACCATTCTTTGGCGGCCCTGAAGGTATATTGAGCATTTCTGCAAACTGATCAGCGGGTGCCTTGTTCCTCAGGCACTTGACGATTTGCTTCTGGGTAAGCTCCTCGACCTCCTGTCCTGCAGGCGCCCTTGCGACAAAATCCACCTCAGCCACTTGAAGCAGCTCTCTGAGGATCAGCTCGCCGCCTCTGTCGCCGTCGACAAAGGCAGTCACGACCTTCTCCCTAGAGAGGTCAATAATGGTCTGAGGCACGTTCGTCCCTTCGACGGCTATGACGTTCTTGATGCCGTACTTGAGGAGATTCAGAACGTCCGAGCGTCCCTCGAGCACGATGATCGCATCTGAATCCTCGATGTTCGGACCAGCTGGCAATCTCTCCTTGCCGTAATGAACGACCTCTTCGATCTGAACGGATTGTCTCACGGAGTCAGCGAGATCGACTCCGCTGACTTTCGACGCCTTGAGGAGCTCGCTGAGCAGCTGTTTCGCCCGCTCGACGATCTTGTTCCTCTTCGATACCCTCACATCTTCGATTTTCTCGATCGATATCCTTGCCTTGCAGGGGCCAACCCTGTCAATGGTCTCCAGAGATGATGCAAGGATGGCCGTCTCGACTTGGTCGAGGCTGGAAGGAACATATACGATGCCCTCCGACTTGCCCTTGCTCGAGCTCACCTCGACCTCGATTCTTCCGATCCTGCCGCTCTTCTGGAGGTCTCTCAGGTCAAGCTCGTCGCCAAGAAGGCCTTCCGTCTGTCCGAAAATCGCACCTACAATGTCCGGCTTCTCGACTATTCCGTCGGTCGAGAGCCTTGCGGAAATCAAGTACTTCGTTGTGCTTGGATCTATGTCCATTGTCCTCACTTCCTTTCTCGAAGAACAGCTCCGCCAACCCGTTGCTTTCGGCCTCCTGGGGCTGCCGTTTCCAGTCTCGGCCCATCTGCCGAAGGGGATTGACAGACATCTAGCTCATGAGGACCCGGCCACCGTTTTGAAGTGGTTCCGTCCCCGTTGACATTCACTTGATTATGGGATGATATGTCAGATGAAGTTTGATGCGCTGTTCTTCGGTACTACTAACGCGCGGCTCGATAAATACTTTTCCTTGCATCCTATAATAATTATCAATCACTGCAGCCAGTATGTACGCGAGTTAGCCGCCGGACACGACTGATATCAGCTTCAGTTCATCGCCCTCGTCGAGCAGCTCATCTAACGGGAGAGGCTCGTCGTTTCTCACGGGGATCCACTGATCGGGAAATAACCCGAGTGCTCTGATGGCCTGTTCCACGGAAGCACCTTTCTGGAGAGTGAGATGCCTAGTTTCCTTTTTCGTGGGGAGCAAATGGACGGTCACTTTCATCGCTTGATCATCCGTTCGAATGTGATCCTTCGTATTTACTCTTTCTTTCTACAATTCCACGATATCTGAAACGCGTTTTGTCGCTCTCCAATGCTGGCGGACTTCATTGAAAACGACAAATACTTGTCCGATAATGCATGAGGGATAGTCCAGAACACTGCCGAGGTAGCTAAGCCCGGTTTAAGGCGGTAGCCTCGAGAGCTACTGGTGCTTGTCACCACGGGAGTTCAAATCTCCCCCTCGGCGCCGGGCCCTTTCGATGTGGGTTGTCGAGTGGATGCTAGGGGTTAATATTGGGCCGTACCATTCAGCACATGCACGATGACAGCGAAGAAGATGCTCCTGATTGTGTGCGATGGCCTCTCCGACAGGCCTGTGAGAGAGTTGGACAAGAAGACTCCTCTTCAGGCTGCGAAGAAGCCCGCGATGGATGCGCTAGCGAGGCACGGCATCAGCGGTATGATGGACGTCATCGGGCCTGGCATCATCCCCGGAAGCGATACCGCGCATCTCGCTCTCTTTGGCTACGACCCTTACAAGGTCTACACAGGACGTGGGCCGATCGAGGCAGCGGGCGCTGGCATTGCGCTCGACAGGAACGACGTGGCTTTCAGATGCAACTTCGCCACGATTGACAAGAATCACCGGATCACAGACAGGCGCGCTGGTCGCATCAAGGCGGGGACCGATGAATTGGCCAAGGCGATCACTGGAATGGAGATCGACGGTGTCAAAGTCATTTTCAGAGAAGGCTCTGAGCACAGAGGCGCACTTGTGTTGAAGGGAAAAGGTCTGGATCACAGAGTTTCTGATGTCGATCCGCACCAGGAAGGCAAGGTGCTGCAATCTAAGGCTCTGGTTCCCGGGGCGAGGAAGACGGCTGAGATAGTGAATCAATTTGTGAAGAGATCATCAGCGATTCTCGCGGTTCATCCTGTCAATGAGCAGAGGATCAAGGACGGACTCCCTCCTGCCAATATCGTACTTCCGAGAGGGGCGGGAAGCATGAAGGAGTTCGAGCCGTTGAACGAGCGGTATGGGCTAACCTGCGCCGCCGTTGCTGGCGTTACTCTCGTGAAAGGCATATGCCGTATTGTTGGGATGGAGGTGCCTGATGTCGTGGGCGCGACAGGAGGCCTTGATACAGACTACAAGGCCAAGGCGGACGCGGCTCTCCAGCTCCTGCAGAATCACGATTTCGTATTCGTCAACATCAAGGCGGGAGACATCGCCGGTCACGATGGCGACTTCCGGATGAAGATCCGCGTCGTAGAGAGCATCGACATGATGCTGGGAATGTTGCTCAAGGACATGCACGAGGATGTCGTTGTTGCCTTGACCTGCGATCACTCCACGCCGGTGTCGGTGAAGGAGCACAGCGCAGATCCCGTTCCGGTCACAGTCTCAGGTGGGGGCGCTCGGGTGGACGGGGTGCGCGAGTTCGACGAGATCTCCTGTGCATCTGGAGCTCTCGGAAGAATAAGAGGCATGGACTTAATGCCCATCATGTTGGGAATGGCGGATCGTGCGAGAAAATTCGGAGCATAAGTGGCATTGCCAGATTAGCTCTCTTTCAGGGATTTGTTGATCTGGTCCTCTTGAACGTGACCCACGACCTTCACATCCGCCTTCTCCGTACCCTTGATATCCCTCAGCCTTCGCTTGATGTTGTGTGCGAGCTGAATGCCGAGCGGGCAGAACGGCGATGTCGGCCTGAACGTAAGGCTGACGGTTTCTGCGGTCACCTTCAATTCGGAAATAAGGCCCATCTCGTAGACGCTCAAGTTAGTGTGTGGGTCGACGATCTCCTTGAGGATCGAAATAACCTCGCTTTCCGTCGGCATCTTCTGATCGCCTGCTCCCTTCTGCTGGGTCCTCGGTGTCGTACATTTCAAGCTGTAGATTAACTTAACGCAGTAGCCGTTGGGTCGTCATATGGACTGCCTCTGTTTCTTGAAGTAGTCCAAGACGATCTTTCTCTGTCCCTTTCTGAGGATCTCCGATAAGGTCGATGGCGAAACATCGAACATTCGCGCCAACTCCCTGAGGCTTATCCGCTTGGGATAGTCGAAGTAGCCTCTTTCGAACGCCACATGCGTGATCTTGTCCTGTCGATCTGTGAGGCTCTCTTTGTCGTCTATCTTGGTCAACTTGACTAGCTCCGCATCGACGCTCTTGCTCTTCAGATGGTCGAATATGCCCTTCAGGACATCCTTGTCGCTCAGGACCAGAGTCCATTCGACCTTTCCTCCGCCCCTTGTCTCTGCAGATATCAGAAAGACATCCGAATCGGTGAGTATCCTGCAGATGTCGCATCTCGAAGTCGTGACAGCGCTGATGACCTTGCCTCTCTCCGTGACCGTCGTGTCGATTCTGGAAACCAGAGGGTTTTTCTTGATGTCGCTCAGGACCTCTTCCATTATGTCCTGGGGTCCGGCTATTTCCACGAGGTCTTTCACTCCCCTTTCAGAGTATGGCACCCTCTCGAGAACTCTGATGGTCACGGGGTGTTTCATGGGGATCTCGCTCATCCAGTTTTTTGGAATTTTGAGAGATATGACTGCCTCCATCATTGACTGACCCAACCCCCGAATTGAAGACGACCAGCTGGAACGAGTCGTGTGTATATTTACTTTAAGGTAGAGCGCCAACGACGCCTGTTCTGGCCACTTGCACTTTCGCTTGTCCCATACTCCCCCTTATCTATCCTTTTGGAGTTTACTAGCCAGGATGGACCTATCTTCTTTCAATCGCTCGAGTGTCATGGTGGACAGCTCGTCCATGTTCGACCAGCTCCTCACATTATCAGGAGCGTCTGCGAGATCCTCGAGGTGCGTCTACTGCAAGGGTTCTAAGATGCTCTGCGGAAAGGAGAGATGCTCAGTAATCGCTCGTTTCTACTCGGCATCGAAGACAAGGAAGCAGATCGATAGCACTACGCTGGACGGTTCCTGCCCTCCAAGCGTCTTCGTGGGGAGGATGGGATACCCGGATGTGGCTATTGGTCCGATGATCCCGCCCGTCCATGGAGATACTTCACTCCTCGACACTCCGGAGAGATGGGTCGGGCTGCCCATCGACGACATCATCGATTTCAGGTCGACTCTCGTGAGGGGAATGCACAGAGTGAAAGTGGGCGATGTCGAGAATCCAAGCAAGCTCGTCGTAAGGACCCGGGATCTTGCGCTCGCCCGAAATCCTCCCGAGGTGGTCGCCGAGTTCCAGAGGAGGCCATCGGGAAGACTCACAGTCGATGACGACGTCCAGCCTTTCGGACCCTCGGCTCCTCTGAATAGATTCGACGTCTCCAACTGCCGGTTCGACAATAGGCTCGAGAAGGCCTTCTTCGATACGGACCTCAAGGCACGGGACGCTCTTGTTTCCTTGTACAGGCAGGGAACGCTGGTCTCCCAAATCCAACGCGCGTTCAGCATCGGCGCCTTCGGGATTGGTAAACGGAGGCGCTTCGTTCCCACTCGTTGGAGCATCACAGCCGTCGATTCGAACCTCGGCCTGCACCTGCTCGAGACCACCAAGACGTACCCATCCATAAACGACTTCCGTGTCTACGAGACCTGCAGTCTGGACAATCGCTGGGCGATATTGATGATGCCGACCTCGTGGAGGTATGAGCTCATCGAGGCATGGTACCCGAACACCGCCTGGAACCCGGACAGCGACAGGATTGCCATCATGTCCGATTGGGAGTTCTACGACGGCAGGACAACGTATGCTAGCATAGGTGGCTGCTACTATGCCGCGAGACTTGCGGTCAACGAATTGCTGCAGAGGGAGCGCAGGCAGGCGGGAGTGTCAATCATGCGTGAAGCCCATCCAGGATACATTCTGCCTGTCGGAGTCTGGAACGTCAGAGAGAACGTCCGTGCCGCACTCAGAAAATCGCCGAAGCGGTTCCGGTCGTTGAAGGAGGCGCTAGCACACATCTCCACAATCATGGACATACCTGTCTCAAGGTGGATCAAGAACAGCGCCGTCCTCAAGGATGCCCTCTACCAGAGGCGGCTTGACGACCTCTGGAAGTGATTCGATGGTCGTCAGACTGGTCGAATGCAGGACCGCAGTGTCACCGTCGCGGTTGCCTGGCCTCGATTGGGCGATCAACCCGTACCGAGGATGTGGACATGCCTGCTCGTACTGCTACGCCCAGGATGTCACGAGGTTCGAGACTGGTAAGGAATGGGGAAGCGTCATCGAGGTGAAGATCAACATCGTGCAAAGGCTGAAGAAGGAGCTCGAGAAAAGTGCAGAGGGAGTCTATGGCATCGGGACTGTAACCGACCCGTATCAGCCTGTCGAGAAACAGTACGAGCTCACGAGGGGATGTCTCGTTCTCCTGAAACGGGCGGGGGCGAAGGTGAGCATCCTGACGAAGTCCGACCTCATCCTTCGTGACCTTGATATCATTTCTGACTGGGATGGAGCTGAAGTCGGGATCAGCATCGGATGTCCGTACGATGATGTGGCAGCGGTCACGGAGCCGGGAGCATGCTCTCCCAGCAAACGGTTCGAAGTCCTCGCAGCGCTCTCCAGAGCCGGCATCTCCAGTTACCTGATGGCCGCCCCTATACTGCCAGGCGTATGCGATTCCGAGGAGGCTCTCAGAGTCTTGGTTAGTCTCGGCGCCAAGGCGGGTGTGAGAAGAATCATCTGGGACGTCTTCAACCCAAAGCCCATGGCCACCCCTCGCCTTAGGCGATCTCTGTCATCGAAAGGACTCGCGCTCGGTCCCCTGCACACGAAAAGCGAGATCAACTCACTTCGCAGAATCCTCTCGTCCGAGTGCTCGGCATTGGGAATCGGACTTTCAGATGCTTTCTGAGAATCGTTCGGACTCGGGCGCGAGGTGAACCAATCCCGGCATTTGGAAGTTGACCAACCTAGCTCCTGCCGGTGGCACAAGGATTATATAGAAGCTCTAGCATACTCGAGTTCCGGAGGCAATACTGATGTTGGGAGGCCAACCCGTAATAGTACTCAGAGAAGGGACGGAATCGACGAAAGGCAAGACTGCTCACAACAACAACATAATGGCAGCAAGAGCAGTCGCTGACGCCGTCAGAAGCACCCTGGGTCCGAAGGGCATGGACAAGATGCTCGTGGACAGCATGGGTGATATCGTGATCACCAATGACGGTGCCACGATACTGAAGGAACTGGATATTGAACACCCCGCTGCCAAGATGGTCGTGGAGGTCGCCAAGACTCAGGACGACGAATGCGGCGACGGAACTACTTCGGCAGTGGTCATTGCTGGAGAGCTTCTGAAGAAGTCAGAGGCGTTGATCGACCAGAACGTCCACCCCACCGTGATCTCGAACGGCTTCCGGCTTGCTGCTCAGGAGGCCATCAAGATCCTGAAGGGCATGGGAATTGAGGTCTCGCCTACTGACAAGAAGGCACTGAAGCTCGTCGCTACCACTGCCATGACTGGGAAGGGTGTGGGGAGCGAACGCGACCTGCTCGCCGACATTGCAGTTGAGGCAGTATCATCCGTGGCTGAGAAGGAGGACGGAAAGTATCGCGCGGACATCGACAACATCCAGGTGGAGAAGAAGCACGGTGGCGCAGTCTCGGACACGAAGATGATCAAGGGGCTTGTGCTCGACAAGGAGCGTGTGCATTCGAGAATGCCGCGCGTGGTCAAGGACGCAAAAATCGCTCTCGTGGACTCGGCGCTCGAGATTAAGAAGACCGAGGTGGAGGCGAAGATTCAGATCAAGGACCCGACTCAGATGCAGAGGTTCCTCGACGAAGAGGAGAAGACCCTGAAGACAATGGTCGATAAGATCAAGAAGTCTGGAACGAACGTCCTGATTTGCGAGAAGGGAATCGACGATCTCGCGCAGCACTATCTGGCCAAAGAAGGCATCTATGCCGTTCGACGGGTCAAGAGGTCCGACATGGAGAAGCTCGCAAAGGCCACTGGTGGCAAGATCATCACCAACCTGGACGACCTCAAAGCGTCGGAGCTCGGATATGCCTCGCAGGTCGAGGAAAACAAGATCTCCGATTCGGACATGACGTTCGTTACGGGCTGCAAGAACCCCAAGGCCGTGTCGATCCTCATCCGAGGGGGAACGGAGCACGTTGTTGACGAGGTCGAGAGGGCGCTGCATGACGCTCTCAAGGTCGTCTCTGTGGCCATCGAGGATGGAGTCGTTGTTCCGGGCGGAGGTGCACCTGAGATTGAACTAGCTCTCAGGCTCAGGGACTACGGTCAGACGGTCGGCGGCAGAGAGCAGCTGGCCATCGAGGCGTTTGCCGAAGCGTTCGAAGTGATCCCATGGACCCTCGCGGAGAACGCGGGCATGGATTCAATGGATGTCATCATCGAGCTCAAGAACGCGCACAATAGCAAGAAGGCCGGCAAGAACTTCGGTGTCAATGTCCTGGAGAACAAGGTCTCAGACATGATTGCTGCGAAGGTAATCGAACCACTCCGCGTCAAGACTCAGGCCGTCCAATCCGCGACAGAGGTCGCATCGATGATCCTTAGGATTGACGATGTGATCGCGTCGAAGAAGATGAGTCCATCAGAGATGGGCCCGCCACCGGGCGCTGGAGGCATGGGTGGCGGAATGGGTGGAATGCCCCCGGGCATGATGTAAACTCATAAGGATTTTCTTGAGGCCGCTTGGCCTCGTTCATTTACCATTTTTCGACTTCTTTCTCTTGTGCGCCGGTGCTCAGCAAATTGTGGAGCAGAGGCATGAATGCGCCACTCGCACATCGGATTCAACCAGGGGGTCTTTGATCCGCCCGTCCATGTCTCTCGATCGACCTTCGATGTGCTTCTTGGGTTCCGTTTCGACGGCGATTCGAAAACGCACTTATGCTTCCATGTTCGATTCCTCGGCGGTCATCTTCACTCGGCACCGTCCTTCTGCATCGCACATCCACAGGCCGTATCGACCATCCTCTGGCCTTCTCTCTTCAAACGGGTGAAATGCTCTTTTCCTACCATAGATAGTCTTCGCTGAAGCTTTGACATTGAATGCTTCTTTGAAGGACGTCCCAGTGCGTTCTTGTCTGCGATAGGAGCATTCAGAAGTTCACCCGTTGCTGGAGGCCAATGTCCACGGTCGGATGAGGGGAAGTGTCACATCGTTTCGTCAGAATTTGCACTGAGATTCGAGTTCGTTGTCCTCTGAAAGATGCACCTTTCCTGCGCGGTAGCAGACGCGATATACATATGAGGTATCTTTGTTTAATCTTGTATCAATTCTTACAATAATCAATCTATGTAGTTGGTGAACAGGCTTCTCGTGAATTGTTTAGAAAGGGATTGGAGAGGTACAGGAGTCTGGCTTTCCATGCTGAGCTTGATCCGCCTGTTCTCATCTTCGTTTTGTGGATACTGGCTCTTGTCTGGATTCGACTGCTTGTAAACTGTCTGCGCGGTCACAATGTGCGATGCATGCGTGTGAATGGGCAACGCAGCCCATGGGCGCATAACCCAAGTGTGCTATGCCACGTCTTGACGTGACACGCTTGTCAGCCATGCTAAAGAGTAGCACAGCGTCTGCCGTTGTCGGACGATATTACTCATTGCAGGTATACTGATAAATCAAATAAAGATTCTATCTCAATTTGTATATATCGTAACTATAATCAAAGACTATTCATTGCCCCTGTAAGGGGCAAGAACACAAATGAGCGCGCGGATCGCAGAATATCCGGACTTAGTCAAGGCGTTTTGCTCGTTTTTTG
>JBASRQ010000041.1:0-20355 GCA_049273895.1 Thermoplasmata archaeon | reverse complement strand
CATCCGTGACGCTGAGACTCTCCTCCGATGAACACATCCAGGAATTCCATTCAGAGATCTCGTTTTTCGTGAGGACTTTCTTCTACGTGTACCTCGGCCTGATCTTCGAGTTTGACACGTTTCAGCCGATTCACCTCGCCATTGGGCTATTGATAATAGTCGCAATCGTAGTCGTGAGACGGATTACATCCCTCATAGCATGGAAGATTGGGGACCTCGAAAGGGGGGATGCCGACGCGTTATTCGCTATGATGCCTCGCGGGCTCGCCGCTGCGGTGCTGGCCACCATGCCAGCCACGCTCCTAGCGGGAACAAGCATCTGGCTGCCGAAGTACAATCAGATGATCGTCAACATAGTCCTGATAGTCATCCTCGGGACCACCATCCTGGCGTCGGTGCTGAGCTATTTGACGGAGAAGAGAGTTGATCGCAGGAACAGACAGCGACTCAGGACTAGGATTCCGAGGGAGAGCTCATACTAGGCGGGCGATAATCTCTCTGGAGAATTCAGAGGTTCCGACGCTCTTCGTCCCCGCGAGGCGAGCCAGGTCCTGAGTCATTATGCCTTCCTTGAGAGTCTTCTCAACGCCGCGAACCACTGGCCAAGAATCAAGGTGCCTGGATTAAGACCGCTCGAAAATCCTCTTTCCCGGGAACCTGGCC
The DNA here is from genome assembly GCA_049273895.1 of Thermoplasmata archaeon. Lineage (GTDB taxonomy): Archaea > Thermoplasmatota > Thermoplasmata > UBA10834 > UBA10834 > COMBO-56-21. The sequence continues at coordinate 19,692 of JBASRQ010000041.1, read as the reverse complement.
TTTGAGCCAAGCTCTTCCTCTATGCGCAGCAGCCGGTTGTACTTCGCAGTTCGCTCGCCCCTGGACGGCGCGCCCGTCTTGATCTGGCCCGCGTTCGTTGCGACGCTGATGTCGCTGATGGACGTGTCCTCGGTCTCGCCCGACCTGTGAGACAGTACGCATCTGTAGTGCGATCTTGAGGCGAGCTTCATCGTATCCATCGTCTCGGTCAGTGTCCCGATTTGGTTGACCTTGATAAGGATGGCGTTCGCCAAGCCCTCCTTGACGCCCTCAGCGAGCATCACCTTGTTGGTGACGAACAGGTCGTCGCCAACGAGCTGGATCTTCTTGCCCAGTCTGGCGGTGATGCCCTTCCATCCGACCCAGTCATCTTCTGACATCGCGTCCTCGATGGACACAATCGGAAAACGTTTGCAGAGGTCGACGTATAGGTCGACCATCTCATCAGCTGTCAGGGACTCCATCGTGCTCTTCTTGAAGACGTACTTCCCATCTTCATGAAACTCGCTAGCAGCAGGGTCCATTGCCAGGAACAAATCCTTGCCTGGCTTCAGACCAGCATCCTCCGCGGATCCCACCATGAGTTCGAGCGCTTGTTCGTGAGAACCGAGCTTTGGGGCGAAACCGCCCTCGTCGCCGACAGCCGTGCTGAGGCCGATCTTTCTCAGGTTGGCCTTCAATGCGTGAAATACCTCGGTGCCGCGCCTGAGCGATTCCCTGAAGTCCTTGCCAACTGGCACCACCATGAATTCCTGGAAATCGAGATTGTTGTCCGCGTGAGCTCCGCCATTGAGGATGTTCATCATAGGAACCGGAAGCACATGGGCCTTGGCCCCGCCGAGATAACGGTACAACGGCTGGCCCGCGTCCAATGCTGCGGCATGGGCGACCGCGAGAGAGGTGCCGAGAATCGCGTTCGCGCCAAGTTTGGATTTGTTCTCCGTCCCGTCCAGCTTGAGCATCAAATGGTCAATGGCCTTCTGGTCCTCGGGGTCCATGCCGATAACCTTGGGCGCGATAATTCTGTTGACGTTCGAAACGGCCTTCTGAACCCCCTTACCGAAGAACCGGCCCTTGTCGCCGTCTCTGAGTTCGACGCATTCCCTGATGCCAGTCGATGCGCCTGAGGGGACCGATGCGCGCCCGACCTTTCCGTTGCTCAGCACGACGTCGACCTCGACAGTCGGGTTGCCTCTCGAGTCGAGGATCTCCCTCGCCTTGACCGCTTTGATCTTGGCCATCCTATCGACAGACCGAAGTGTTCGGGAGGATAAAAGCAATTGTGCACGGGGGGCAGCCTCGAGTCTCACTGGAAAGGTTTAATACGCTGGCCAGGCTCTGCGAAAACGGAATGAACGAGTTCGAGTTGCTGGACTGGAGGCTTCGGGAGGAGCTCAAGAAAAGGGGCATAACCGAGCCCACAGAACCACAGATCAAGGCGATTCCAACGATACTATCCGGGGAGCATGTCCTTCTCGTCGCACCCACCGGCATCGGCAAAACGGAAGCGGCGATGCTGCCCGTCCTTCACAAACTCACCAGCTCGAAAAAAGGAGGGGTCAGATGCGTCTACGTCACTCCGCTCAGGGCGCTGAACAGAGACCTCCTGAGGAGGCTGAAGGAATTCGGGGAGGCCGTTGATCTCAAAGTGGCTGTCAGGCACGGCGACACTTCGCAATCGGAAAGGACCGCCCAGTCCAAGAGTCCTCCGGACATCTTGATCACGACTCCGGAAACGCTTCAGATAATGTTCACTGGGAGGATATTGAGACAGCATCTGGCGCATGTGAAGTTCGTGATCGTGGACGAGATCCACGAACTCGCCGAGGACGAGAGGGGTGCGCAGCTTTCCGTCGCGCTGGAAAGGCTTGTTCGACTAGCTGGCGAGTTCCAGAGAATCGGCCTGTCCGCGACCGTCGGTTCGATCAAGGAAGTGTCGAATTTCCTTGCGGGAGTCGGCCGCACAGTATCCTCACTCACCGTGTCCGCGGTGAAAGACATGAGGATATCGGTCGAGAGCCCCGCCCAAAATGAATCTGACCGCGGCCTGGCCAACAAGCTTCAGACCGACCTGAAGCACATCGCCTGCATGAGGAGATGCAGAGATCTCGTGGAGGAGCATAGGTCGACGCTCTTCTTCGTCAACACCAGGGACTCGGCAGAAGCTCTGGGTGTGAGATATCATCTCTGGGACGAGGCGTTCAGAGTTGGCGTGCATCACGGTTCACTTTCGAAGGAGATCAGGGTGCAGATGGAGGACGAATTCAAGGCGGAGAGGCTGAAGGCGTTGATCTGCACCTCGTCGCTCGAGTTGGGAATCGATGTGGGCTCAGCGGACTTCGCAATCCAATTCAACTCGCCGAGACAGGTGACCAGGCTGATTCAGCGAGTAGGCAGATCTGGCCATAGGATAGGGGAGGTATCCTATGGGAAGATTGTGGCGACAACGCCGGGTGAAGTCGCTGAGAGCCTTGTGATCGCCCGAAGAGCCATGATCGAGGAGCTTGAGAAGTTCGGCATACGAGAGAATCCGCTCAGCGTCCTCGCAAACCAACTGGTCGCGATGACACTGACTGAGGGGAGAGTGGACAAGGAATGGGCCTATGTCACGATCAGGAGGGCGTATCCATTCCGGAGCCTCCTGCGGGCGGATTTCGAGGATGTGCTCAGACTCCTGGCCGAACTGCATGTCCTCTGGAACGACGAGACGGTCTTCAGGAGGAAAACTACCGGGATGAAGCATTTCTTCGACAACATCTCGATGATTCCGGACGAGAAGACTTACAAGATACGGGACGTCTCCTCGCGCAGCATTATCGGGACTCTGGACGAGAGCTTCGTCGCGACCTACGCAGAGCCGTATTCGACTTTCGTGACAAGAGGCCGGACCTGGCGTGTTGTGGAAGTGGGGGAAGACGAGGTGATCGTCGAACAGATAAGGGAGATTGCGGCAACGCCCTCGTGGGTCGGAGAGGAGATCCCTGTCCCATACGAAGTCGCCCAGGAAGTTGGGGCGATGCGGCGTCTGCAGGCGCTCGACCTCTATCCGGGAGACGAGAACGCCAAGAGGGAATTCACAGACTGGATAGAAACTCAAGGGGAGCACCCCCTTCCCACGGACAAACTGGTGACGATCGAGCAGGGGGACGGGGTGATAGTAATCAACTGCTGCTTCGGGAGCAAGGTCAACGAGACGATCGCGAAGCTCGTCGCAGGGCTTCTGACCGCAAGGTTCGGTGAGAGCTTCGGCGTGCAGACCGACGTCTACTCGATCGTGCTCGAGACTCCTCGCAACGTGAAAGCATCCGATGTGGTGAAGGTTCTGAGGGAGACGGACACATCGTCGCTAGGTCAGCTGATGAGGCTCCTCGTGCGCAACTCCTCATATCTGAGATGGCAGTTCGTCCACGTGGCGAAGAAGTTCGGCGCGATCAGCAAGGGCGCGGACTACAAGATGCTCAATCTGTCCAAGCTGGTGGATGTTTTCGAGCGGAGCCCGATATTCGAGGAGGCGCTCGCTAAGACCCTCTGGGAGAACATGGATATCGTAACCACGAGCCATATCCTCAGACGACTGCAGGACGGCAGCATCGAGCTGAAGACAGGCCCGCTCTCGCATATCGGAAGAGAAGCGATCGGGACAAGAAAAGAGCTGATGCAGCCACAACGGGCAGACAGGGCGGTCCTCAACGCGCTGAAGGAGAGGCTGCTCAAAGAGAACGTCGTCATGGTCTGCATGAACTGTCGAACTCAGAAGAGGGCAGAGGTGTCGCATCTCCCTGACAAGATCAAATGCGCCAAGTGCGGGGGCGTGCTGATGGCAGCCATACAGCCATACGTCAAATCGCAGTTTGACGTCCTGAAGAAGGGAGCCTCGAACGAAGACGAACGAAAGGAGCTCAAGAGGATCTACAAGAACGCGAACCTTGTGATGGCTCACGGCAAAAAGGCCGTCGTGGCGCTCGTGGGAAGAGGTGTTGGTCCGGACACGGCTGCCAGGATACTGGCGCGGTATCAGACAGAGGAGGATGAGTTCCTGAGGGACATCCTAGCAGCGGAGATAATGTACGCAAGGACGAAGAGGTTCTGGGACTAGTCGCGTCTTCCGAGAAAATCGAGCCCTACAACATAGAGTTCGGAGCTTGTCGACCTTGACGCCCTCGGGTGGTGAACGTGCACCTCATCGAAGTGCCTTCGGACCAGGTCCACATATCCTTTGCTCATGTCGCCATAGAACATCTTGACGACCAGATTGCCCCCTTCCTTCAGCACCTTCGCGGCGAACTTCAGGGCATGCTCGCACAGCTCGATCGAACGCGCGTGATCGTATGGATAGTTGCCGCTGATGTCGGGCGACATGTCCGAGATCACGACATCCGCTCCGTTTGGAATCACCTCGAGAAGCCGTGAGACGACTGAATCTTTCCTGATGTCTCCGCGTATGAATACGACGCCATCAATCGGATTCATCCTGTCGATGTCCATTGCGATGACCTTGCCCTCAGAGCCCACGAGCTCGGCTGCGACCTGAGACCAGCCTCCGGGAGAGGCCCCGAGATCGACTACGGTGTTGCCCTGCCTGATCAGATCGAACTTGTAGTCGATCTGTTTCAGCTTGTAGACCGCGCGGCTACGGTAGTGCTCTTGCTTGGCCTTTCGATAGTACTTGTCCCGGCTTCTCTCGGCCCGCCACCGCTTCGTCACGTCAACTGTGAATCCCCTGCGCCGAGATATTGTTTCCTACAAGAGAGGGAAAAGGTTTAGGCGGACGATGCAATCGCCCAATCGTCGTGAGAATCATGCAGAAGAGGATGACCTACGCGAAGGCTGGGGTCGATATTGACAAGAAGGCCAGCAGCATCGCAGCGCTCGTGGAGCACCTGAGGTACAGGAGAAAAGGGCTCGGGAAGCCCATCGATCTGCCAGGGCATTTCACCGGCCTGGTCGACTTCGGCGACTACGCACTCACTCTATGCACGGACGGGGTGGGGACGAAACTCCTTGTGGCAGATGCGATGGAGAAATGGGACACGGTCGGAATCGACTGCATCGCCATGAACGTGAACGACACCATATGCGTCGGATCGGAGCCGATTGCGTTCGTCGATTACATCGCAATCGACAAGCCCAATGAGAGGGTTACTTCTGAGGTCGGCAAGGGCCTCGAAGCAGGCGCTGCGATGTCCAACTTGACCATCGTTGGCGGAGAGATTGCGGTGCTCCCCGAGCTGGTGAGAGGGTTCGACCTAGCGGGCACCTGCCTCGGGATGGTGAAGAAGGACCGCATCATAACAGGCGACGAGATATCGCCCGGCGACGCCCTGATAGGTCTTCCCAGCTCCGGCATCCATTCCAACGGATTCACGCTCGCGAGGAAGATCTTCGAGCGGAACGAGATCGGCTACAATGAGAAGATCAAGGAGCTTGGCAGGTCAGTCGGCCTTGAGCTGCTCGAGCCCACGACCATCTATGTCAGGCAGGTTCTGAACCTGGTGAAGAGGTTCGACATTCGCGGCATGGCGAACATCACGGGCGGAGGCCTCAGGAACCTCATCAGACTCAAGAAGGGCGTCGGTTTCGAGATCGAGGACCCGATGAAGCCGAACCCGATCTTGAGGGTTATCCAGGAGCTTGGCAAGGTCACTGACAAGGAGATGTATCAGACCTTCAACATGGGGATGGGGTACAGTTTGGTCGTTCCGGAGAACGAGGCTTCAGAGGTGGTGAAAGCTTCGGGCCGAGGAGCGAAGATCGTTGGCCGCGCAGTGAAATCGACCAGTGTAACGGTCCCGAAGCTGGGCCTGAACTACGCCAAGTACTGAGACTGGATGATCACTTGAGGGCAGTTCACGCCTTCTTTAGAGTCCCGACTTTCGGGAATCCCTTAACCACCTCGCCGTCGTGAGGAGCTTCCGCCAGTGCTGATGTCAGATCCCTTCCCGAGTTGTGAAGATCCTGATGGTAGCCTTCCATCCACAGATCGCTTTTGGACACATCGTACACATTGCCGTCAACGGCCACCAGTGTCGGGGCGCCGTTCTGGCCGTTTGCTTTCGCCAACTCCTCTTTCGTGTACTCGCGCAACATCGTTCCACTTCGATGTATCTGCCGAGCTCACTTCTTGAGTGTGCTGAGGAATTCGTCAATGGTCAACGCAGACATGGTCATTGTCTCCAGCGTGCCTCTCGCCCCGAGATTGACCATGACTTTCACCACGGTGCCATTATCCGGAGCCTCGATCACGTTGAGGAAGTCGTACTTCCCCAATAGAGCGTACTGCTGCAGCACCTTGACGCCCATCCTCCCCAACTCCACGTTAACCTCCTTCAGCCTGTCTGGCTTGGCCTTCAGGGTCTTGCGTCCCTCATCAGTCAGCTTAGACAATACTACGTACAAGCTCATTCTCTTTACCCCAGTTCGGCAAGGGGGCAGGCCCCGCTTAGTTCTTTCGCGTTCGTGGTTCGGGTATCCATCGTGAAGAAAGCGAGCAAAGGCTACTTGCCAAGGAGCGAGCCTATCACGGCCCCCAAGGCAGTGCACGTCTCCAGCGAGAGACCTCGTCCCGTTATGTCCAGATGCCTCTGGCCGACCTCGAACATTTCCTTGGGAAGGCCGCGGGGTCCGAGTCCGAACAGAAGGAGTACCGACTTGCCTGATTCAATAAGGGTTCTGATGTCTGAGCCGGTCGTTCTCTTTGCAGGCATCGGCCTCCGGGTCGTAATCACAAGCTCGCCGAGCTGGGGCGGGAAACCTTTCTTGGGAAAGTCGAAGACCGAGAACCTGCCTTTCTGCGCGAGTTCAATGAGGTAGCTGCCGCTCTCTCCGATGCTCGTGGTTGTCGCTACCCAATTAGCTATCTCCACCGGAGTGGAGAGACCCTTGTCATACGGAAAACCGAAGGTCGCTAGATTGCAGTCGAAAGCGAGAGCTAGCGGCCCTGCCCTGGCCAATGCCCGTCTGTGTGACTCGTGGAACTTGACGGGGTCGTATGAGTTGAACAGGCCGATTGTGACTCGTCCAGGCATGCTGATTTCGAGGTGCCATCTGCATACGTGGGCTAAGAACTATTCCTATTCCGGAGCTTTTCGCACCCGGCCGCAAATCGCGTACTGGTCCCCGTCGAAGAAAACATCCATGTCAGGGTTCTTCTCTTGCAGCTCCTTGATCTTCTCCAGAACCTCGCGTAGTGTCAGCTCAGTCTTGTCCTTGCCTATCTTCACGAGCACGCGTTTTTCCATCTCGAATCCCTTGTGGTGCCAGACGCAAGATGCCGATTCTTATTGGACCTCTCGATATAAATATCTTTACAAAGGGGCGCCACACTAGAAATGCACGGGCGCGCGCGTCAGTGACCCGCGTGCGGAGACTTGGTCTCTCCCAGAGAACCCTTGGGACCGAACACGGGGCTCACCTTCTTTTTGGAAGCCTCGAGAGCCTTTTTGCGAATCTCCTTCGGGACCTTTCCCAGCTGCTTGACCTTCTTGTCGAAGGTGTCGACATACTTTGGAAGGACCTTGTAGACCGGTAGTAGCATCGGGACGAAAGTCACCCTGTCCTTTCCGACGCCGAGCTCATCGAGTTCTGGACCCAGAGTGTTCAACCTTGCCTCGACGATGTGCGCTATCTCCCCTCCCTCCTCGTCCGAGAGCATCACGCCGTCAGCGCCATATGCGAAGGCCTCGAGTATCTCCGTCCTTCCAATCCTGGCGGCAGATGGCACCCGCATCATCCTGATCGAGGGCGGATACTCGAGCCTGGCCGTGCCCGCCGTGTCAGCAGCGACATATGCCAGAACGTCTCCGAAAAAGCCGATGATTCTTGTTTCGGGAGCCGTTTCGTCGAGGAGCCCCTTCATCTCAGCATTGATTTGAGAGTCGGTGTAGTGGGCGAGGTCGAAGACCTTCTCAGGACATTCGGATACGCACGCGCCGCAGCCTATGCATGCGATGGTATCCACCCGTGGAAACTCGTCGACAGCAATCGCATTGACAGGACAAATGGCCTCGCAGGCCTTCCACTTGGTGCACTTCATTCCGTCGACCACATTGGCCTTGACAGGGTCAATGAGCATCCTACCCGTGCCGAGGAACTCGATGGCCTGGGCCGCCGTGCTCCGACCGTCGAGCACTGTGTCCCTGACATCCTTCGGCCCGAGCGTCACTCCTGCCGCGAGAATCCCGGATCTGTGAGTGGAGACCGGATCGAGCTTCGGGTGCTTCTCCGAGACGAAGCCGTCCTCTCCCATGGGGACCTTGAGTAGCTTCGCCAGCTCCGCGGTCCCTTTGGAAGGAAGCATCGCTGTGCAGAGAACCACCATGTCAAACTCGTTCTCGATTATCTCTCCGAGGGTGACGTCCTCAGCCCTGACGAGGATGCCATTGTTTCCCTTCTGTATGTCCGAGACCTTGCCGTGGATGAACTTGACTCCGTACTCCTCTTGTGAGCGGACGTAGAACTCCTCGAATCCTCTGCCAGCCGCGCGGATATCAATGTAGTAAATGTAGACCTGCATGTACGGAAAGGTCTTCCTCAGTATGACGGACTGTTTGATTGCATAGTTACAGCATATCTTGCTGCAGTAGGGGACTCCGATCTTTCGCGTTCTCGAGCCCGCGCATAGCACATATGCGATCTTCTTCACCCGGTTCCCATCAGCCTTGCGCTTCAGGACCATTCCAGCCCCGCACTCATTGATCATAAGGCGCTCCATCTGCGTTGCCGTGATCACGTCGGGGAGCGAGGTGTCGTACTCTCCCAGCTTCTTGACATCGAACATGTCGAAACCGGTGGCCATGATGACTGCCCCTACATCGAACTCCTGGAACCGCTCCTTATCTTCTAGGTCGATCGCATGGGCGGAGCATACCTTGACGCATCGGCCGCATTTGTCGCACTTGTCGAAATCAATAACATATGAAGCGGGAACCGCCTGTGGGAAGGGTTTGTAGATCGCCTTGCGTTCGTACAAGCACTCCTCGAACTCGTTGAGCGTCTTCGCGGGGCAGACCTTCTCGCACTTGGCGCATCCAATGCACTTCTTGGGATCGACTCCCCTCGGGCCGACCCTGACCCTTACCCTGTAGTTGCCCGGCGTGCCCGTGAAACCGACGACCTCGGTGCCCGTGTACAGCGCGATGTTGGGGTTGGCCGCCACATCGACCATGCGGGGGCTCAAAATGCATGGAGCACAGTCGAGCGTTGGGAATGTCTTGCTGAGCTGAGCCATCCTTCCCCCTATGCTCGGCTGCTTCTCCACCATGTGGACCTTGTATCCAGAGTTCGCAAGCTGCAATGCCGCTGATATCCCAGCGATCCCTCCACCGATGACGAGGACGTCCTTGGACATTGTCATCTCTTGCGGATAGAGGGCCTCAAGCCTGGCCGCTCTCAGGACACCGCCCTTGACCAAGTCCTTCGCCTTTTTGGTCCCCTCGTTCTTGTCCTTGTGCACCCAGGAGCACTGCTCCCTGAGGTTGACCATCTCGAGAGAATACGGGTTCAGCCCCGCGCTCTCGATGGCCTTTCTGAATGTCTTCTCGTGCATCTTCGGAGAGCAGGAGGCCACGACCACCTTGGTCAGATTGTACTTCTTTATGTCCTCGACAATCTCGTTCTGGCCAGGTTCCGAGCAGGTGTAGGTATTGTCCCTGCTGACAACCACTCCTTCCAGGCCTTGGGCGTACTCGGAGACGGATTTGCAGTCGACAGTGCCGGCGATGTTCGTGCCGCAATGACATACATAGACGCCGATCCGCTCTTCCTTCTCCTTTGACTTGCCTTTCCTAAGATCCCCCTCGTCAGTCATGTGTAGTACGATGGAGAATGCCTGACAGAGTAATTGTTCCTTTTGTCGGACAAGAACTCGCCGAGATGACCAAATTGGACCAACGAGGCGGAAACGGTCGCAGACTGCTCTCATGCATGCGAGATAAGAAGCTATGCAGAGGCACCGTGTCCAGAGTCGATTCCCTTGCGGGTAAGTATAAATATTCCAATCCGGCTATTTAGACCAGGACGGGATGTAGGCAATAAGCTTTGGATTCAGCGCAATCGGCTTATGCATATCCTGTACTCCCCCGATGACTCTGACTCAGGAGAGCTAATGCCAAGCGATGAGGAATCTCCGGACGCCATCACCTGCCCCATCTGCGGGTACAAGTCACCGAAAGGTTCCATCAAATGTGATCACTGCTACAGCAGCCTCCAACCTGACAAACCAGAAAAGACACTCAAAGTGGAGGTCTCCGAAGACACGGAGCCAGACGAGCTCAGGCTCGTACCGGGTGTGGGAGAGGCCAAGGCAGAGACACTTCGTCAGGCGGGGTACCGATCGATAAAAGACCTTCAGAAAGCAAGCGTGGAAGAACTATCTTCAGTCAGGGGCATCGGCGAGAAGCTCGCTGCGAAGATCATAGAGGGCGCTACGCATCTGGCCAGTCCGACAGGATCTCCCTTGGCCGACTGGCTATCCGGGGAGGACGAAGGGCTGAACGAGTGGCTGTCAGGAGACGAACATGCTCAGCCGATGGCTGCAGCTGCGAGAAAAGAAGCCCCACGCGACGATTCGCTTGCACGCTGGCTCTCGGGCCAAGAGGACGACATGAATGTCTGGCTGGAGGAAACAAGGGCCGGCGAGGCTGTCCCGCAGGAACCCATAGGCCCGAACGAGCTCCTGGCAAGGGAGGCCGAACTCATACAGCTTCGGGAGACACTGCGGGAGAAGCTCAAGGAGTTCGAATCTGGTCAGTTCGATCCCCAATCGACCATCGAGGAGCTGGCGAAGGTAAGAGGAGCATTCGAGCTCGAACGGATGAAAACGAAACAGCTCGAGGAAGAGCTCGAGAACGTCAAGCGCGGGAGCATCGCGGTAATCAAGTTCATCAAGAGCCAGCAGGGATCAGAGACCGACCAGAGGACAATCACGGACAAACTCGCGTCCGAGATGGCAAACAGAGAGAACTTGGAACTCAAGATCATGCAGCTCGAGGAGGTCGCCTCGGCCCTCGAGGACAGGATAGAATCCTCGATTTCCGAACTCCCGCCAGAGGCTCAGGAATTAAAGAAGCAGGAGATGGCCCTTGTGGAGAGGGAGGCGCAGCTCGACGCAATGAAGAAGCAGCTGCTCGCCAAGGAGGAGGCTCTCAGCCGAGGAGCACTTGTCGGGACCATAGGCGGAGAGGGAACGACGGACTCTGATCTTGCCAAGAGGGCTGATGAATTCGCCAAGAGAGAGCAGGAGTTGAACTCGATGGTCCTTGACCTCCAGGCAAAGCTCTCCGAGGCAGAAATGGCCCTCGACCAGAAAGACGAGATGATGAAGATGGCGAGCGGCTCGACCAAGACGGTCGACAAAGAGGTCCTGAAAAAGCTCGAAGACGTCCAAAGGATCGAGCGAACGATCGCGGTGAGAGAACAGGAAGTCCAAAGGCTGAAAGAAGAGCTGAGGAATCGCGACGAAGAAATGATGAAGATCAAAGAGCCGATGAAATACAAGGAAGAGGAGATGCTCAGGCACGAGGAGGACCTGATGTTCCGTGAACGCCTTCTACAGGAAGAGCTGAAGAAGGTCGCACAATCAAGGGCCGAGCTCACCTCCCAGGACGAACTCACGCTCAAGAGACGACTCGAAGAGCTCCAGGCTGAAGTCACGACCAGGGAGGAGGAGATCAGGAACAAGGAGAAGTTCCTCAGCATAAAAGAGGAGGAGCTCAAGCTCAGGCAGCAGGGAGTCATCTCCGACGAGATCGAGAAGCGCGAGCAGGACAGGATGCTAGAGGTCAAGCAGGAGAAAATCAAGACGGGGACTGTGAGACTGGACGACCTGCTTCTTGGAGGCATCCCGTTCGGCGCGAACATCCTCATCTACGGTCCACCGTTCACAGGCAAAGAGGTCATGATGAGCGTCTTCATGGCCGAAGGGCTCAAGAAGGGCATCCCAGCAATGTGGATCCTCACGGAGAAGACTCCGAAGGAGATTCGCGAGGAAATGCAGTTCGTCGTCTCCGGTTACGAAGAGTATGAGAGAAGAGGCCTCGTCCGATACGTCGATGCGTACTCGAGGAGCATGGGCGACGAATCCCAGGATCCGTACACCGACTACATCGAGTCGCCAACTGACTACGAGTCCATCCAGAAGGCGATTGAGACCGTCGCGAAGAAATTCAAGGAGAAACACGAGTACTACAGGGTGGGATTCAAATCGATCTCGACACTCATCGCATACTTGGACCCTGGTACCGCATTCAGGTTCCTGAGCCCCGTCGTCGGCAGAAGGAAGAGAGACAGGGCCGTCGCAATGTACACAATCGAGAAGGGAGTCCACGGCGAGCAGGAAATCCAAATGATCGGTTCGCTCATGGACGGCATGATCGAGTTCAAGGTGGAAAACCTGAACACTTTCCTGGCCGTGAGAGGCATCTGCGAAGTGCAGTCGAGAGCCTACATCAGATACTCGGCGACGAAGGTGGGCGTGACGATAGGTTCGTTCTCGCTGGATCACATCAGGTGAGATTCTCAGGAAGAAGGCCAATCAGGCGACTTCCATCGAAGCGCGCTTGTCTTTTGACCCATGCGCAGGAGGCGGCTTCGCCGCCTGTTGCATCTGAGGAGGCGGAGGAATCGGTGGGGGCAGCTGCAAGTCGCGAGCGAGTATCACGGCCGTGGGCAAGCAGTTCGTGAAGATTGCCCCGAGGATCGGGTTGAAGACATCGTTCGGAATGCCCTTCTTCTGGGAGAACTGATCTGCCAGAGCCTTCGACTCACCGTCCCAGATGATCCTGCCTTCGATATTGATCATGCCCATTCCTGAGTAGTTGACCGTAAATCTGAAATCGATGCGGGCCTCATTGTCGGAGACAGCTGTTAGGCTCGTGATGGTCGTGTTTTGATCTACCCTCAACTGAGGGAATCTCTCGCCGAGCTTGGAGAATCGCCTCGCGTCCGTAGAGATGAGCTCGAATGTCTTGATCGGCATTTGCTGACGCCTATCCGAATGGGTCCAAAAGCATACTGCCGATTTAAACTATCCCCCCGACGGATTACCTCCATCTCCAATGTCGGCAGCAGTTGACAGAACCGAGAATGGTGCCGTGGGCCGGACTTGAACCAGCGACTTCAAGATCTTCAGTCTTGCACTCTCCCAGCTGAGTTACCACGGCGCGCGGGAGCAAAAGGGCAGTTACACACAATCCTATATTAAACCTTGGTGAGCTGATGAAAGCCAACGAAGATGTGCTAGGAAGGGCGAACAAAACCGCCTTCTGATGAGGATTTTTCGTTGCAGTTTTGTGACAATCCACAGCCGTTTTTCCCACGATACCAGAAACGACAGTATTAAATATGTTCCAGACGCTGATTAGGTTGCTTCGAAAACCCCGTTTGGTGGTAGGATGAATTTATCCCCCCAGCACGCGAGCTATTGTGCACACTGGACCGACAACCGAATAAAGCGATCAAAGCGGTGGGACAACGACGAGGGCGTCGCCGCGACGATTGGAACGATCATGTCGCTGCTTGTTTTCCTCACGGCCTTTGGGATATTCACGAATCAGTTTGTACCTGTTTGGATGAGCGACAACGAGAGCATGCATATGTCGCAGGCACTTCAACAGTTCACGACCGTCAAGTCATCAATCGACATCGCAATTTCCAATAACGCCAACAGCAGGATCGCCCCGACGCCGGTCTTCGTGCCGGTCACTTTGAGCTCCAGCGGCATACCCGTCTTTGCCGCGGCAACAGCCGGCATCCTCATTTTCACGCCAAGCGGAGTGAACACGCGTCCGTCGTTCAACGTGACTTACGCCTACGTGGCGGGAGGAATCCGGAACCAACTGAGCCCGGCGAATGATGGGAAGTCCGGAGGCGACCTGGATCTCTGGTGCCCGAACAGATACTTCGTCGAGCAGCACCTGATCTACGAGAACGGCGCGGTGATATTGAACCAGAGCGATGGTGAGTTTATCCTCGCTGGGCCGCAGTTCCTCGTCAAGGACATTGGCACCAGCGGAACTCCAAACAGGGTTCTGCAAATTACACAGATAACGCTTTTAGGTTCCAACGTGACAATTGGAGGGACCGGGTCAAAGGGAGTGACTGCGAACCTGAAATATGCCGACACAAAGACCTACGAGAACGCAAGCGGATCCACTATGACGATACAAATCGTCTCCAAGCACGGCATGGCCTGGTCGAGATACTTCAATAGCACGCTGAACGGAACGGCGGGCATGACCTTCAAGAAAGGATACAACATCACGACGACCCTGAAGAGTTTCCCAGACAAGACTCGCAACTACTACATCGTCACCATAACGATCGATCGCATCATGATCGTTGACCACACGAAGGCGACGGTCGCTTTGACAATCGGAGAGCTCGGACTTTAGGAGGATTACCCATGGCTGAGGCTCAAACAAAGATGAAACACGATGTCGACATCAAGACTCCCAAGATGCCACTGGGCGCGAGGCTATACCAGGGATGGGTCGGTGTAATCAGCAGGCTGAAGTCGAACCCCATCGACGTGAAATCGCCGAGAGGAGCGGCTGCAAGAAAGCGCGACTGGAGCCATGGCAGGGGATCCATCTACACTTCGATTCCGCCGATCACCGATGCAAGCATCCAGGAAATAGGATTCTACGGCTCTGTGGAGCCCTTCAGCTACATAAGGGCGACATACAACAGCGCCACGAGCGAGTATCTTCTGAGCATCATAGAACCCACGCTGACTGAGGACGAAGAGAAACTTCTCAACCTAATCAAAGAGACCCTGGAGAAGACCCTTGAGTACGAGTGGGAGAAGCTCAGCCTCATGGACAAGAAGACATACCTCGAGAAGAGCGTCGACAGCTACATCAAGTCGAGGGGCATCAGCATCGAACCAGTCTCGAAGGACAAGGTCACCTACTTCATCGCAAGAGACTTCGTCGGGTACGGGACGATCGATGCGCTCATGAACGACACACATATCGAAGACGTGTCGTGCGACGGTGTCGGAATTCCGCTGTTCGTTTTCCACAATAAGTACGAGTCTATCAAGACGAACATCCAGTTCGCCGACGAGAACGTCCTGAACTCGTTCGTCATCAACCTGGGTCAGAGATGCGGCAAGCAGCTTTCGGTCTCGAACCCGATCCTCGATGGCACGACCCCCGAAGGCCACAGAGTGCAGGCAACATACGCGAGAGAAGTCACGACGAGAGGGGCCTCATTTACAATAAGGCGGTTCAAGGAGAAGCCGTTCACGCCTGTGGAACTGATCAAGTACGGCACGGCTTCGCCTGAGATCGTGGCGTACCTTTGGCTGGGCGTGGAGCACGGCGAGTCCGCGATCATATGCGGAGGCACTGCGAGCGGCAAGACGGCCACGCTGAACGCGATGTCGCTGTTCATACCTCCTGGCGCCAAGGTCGTCTCGATGGAGGACACAAGAGAGATCAATCTGCCGCACGAGAACTGGATACCGGGTACCACTAGATCAGGCGTCGGAGAGCGCGGAGCTGACGGGAAGGCCGCTGGCGAGATTGACATGTACGACCTCGTCAGGGCTGCTTTGAGACAGAGGCCAAACTACATCATCGTCGGTGAGGTCAGAGGCAAGGAGACCTACACGATGTTCCAAGCGATGGCCACGGGCCACACCACCTTCTCCACGATGCACGCCGACAGCGTCAAGGGCATGGTGAACAGGCTGGAGAACCCGCCCATCAACTGTCCAAGGATACTGCTTACGGCCCTCAGGAACGTGATCATCCAGACCCATGCTAGGGTCGGGATGGACATGGTCAGGCGTATCAAGCAGCTGATCGAGATCGTCGGTTTCGAACCGGAGACGAACGAGCTCATCAGCAACACCGTGTACGAGTGGGACCAGGCAACTGACAAGTTCATCTACAAGGGCCACAGCTTCCTGTTCGACAAGATCATGGAGATGAAGAACCTGACCCACGAAGAGCTCCTCCAGGAGTTCGAGCGAAGGGTCGACATAGTGAAGTACATGGTCTCGAAGGACATCGAAGACCACAGGGAGATCTGGGGGCTCATTCGGGAATACTACAAGGACTCGAAAGCCACGACTGAGATGGTCAGGAAGGCGCTGTACGGCTCCGCCCTGAAACCAGACCAGACCATAATGCCCGGAGGTGAGGTCGCTGCCTGATGTAGGAGACGATTTCAGACGCGTCGAGGTAAAGAGAGTACAGTACCTCAAGACGAAGATCGCGCAACCGGGCGAGACCCTGGGCCCACATGCGGTCAGGCTTCTGAAGGGGGCAGTTCCAGAGTACATCAAGCTCTCGCCGTTCCAGGACCTTGCATGGAGGATGATGGGCAAGAGGGCGAAGACCAAGGCGGCAGCGTTGCAGCAGCTCGACGACTCGCTCCTGAAGGCACACATGAAGATAAGGCCGGAGGAGTACCTTGCCTATGTGTACATGGCCACGCTCGTGGCTGCCGTCGTGGGCGTCGGTGTCGGCATCGGCGTCGGCGTGGTCCTGTTCGGGCTGATGGGCGTCGCGGTTGTCCTGAGGGTTCTCGTGGCAGCCGTCTCCATAGCCCTGCTGCCAATCATGGCCTACTTCCTGCTTATGGGCACACCTGGTTCTAGGGCCAAGTCACGCGGAAGAGATATTGAGAAGAGAATCGCCGCTGCGATGAGCTTCATCTCGGCGATGGCCTCTGCCGATGTCAACATAGATGTCATATTCAAGGAACTGTCAAGACAGAAGGTCTACGGGGAGATCTCCCAGGAGGCGGCGTGGATAACGAGGGACACGGAGCTCCTCGGGTCGGACATCCTGACCGCCATCAAGAAGGCCGCGCGGAGGTCCCCGTCTGCCAAGTTCCAGGACTTCCTGCAGGGTGTGATCACGACGTCCACGTCTGGAGGCCAGCTGAAGCCGTACTTCCTTCTGAAGGCAGATGAGTACCAGAAGGAGAACAAGCTTGCGCTCAAGTCTCAGATGGAGACCCTGGGTATGCTCGCAGAGTCCTTCGTCACAGTCGTCGTCGCATTTCCCCTGTTCCTCGTGCTCATAATGGCCATCATGGCGATCGTCGGTGGCGGAGATCCCGACTTCATGGTCCTGATGCTCTATGTGGTCGTGCTGGCGATGATCCCGATCTCTCAGTTCGGGTTCATATTCGTTATCTGGAACATGTCAAAGGAGAGTGCGATGTAGATGGCCCAGGGATCAAAGACCGAACAGGAGAGGGAGAAGGCACTCAAGAGGATACTCTCGACCGAGAAGGCCGACCTCACGAAAACCATCGTCGGTATTTCGATCGGATTCACGGCGTTGTTCATCTTCATGGCGGTCATCGACGGCATCGGGAGCGTCAGCATACCTTTCGATCCCGTGGACTATGTCATCTTCGGGATGCTGGCGATGATTGGCCCGCTTGGTTTCTACATGAGCGCCAAGGAGAAGCGGGTGAGGGAGATCGAGACAAGGTTGCCCGACTTTCTGAGAGATGTAGCAGAGGCTGGGAGGTTCGGCATGACCCTGGCAGACGCCGTAGTCGTGGCATCGGCCGGCAGATATGGGAGACTCACCCCCGAGATCAAGAAGATGGCCGCCCAGATCGAGTGGGGCGTGCCCGCATCTGAGGCGATCAAGCTCTTCTCCGAGAGGGTCAAGACGCCCTTGGTCAACAGGATGGCTTCGATAATCATGAAGGCGAATGATGCGGGAGGCAACGTTGCGGACGTCCTGGGCATGGTCTCGCACGATGCCAAGGAGACGATCCTGACGCAGGAGGAGAGGGGCGTCACGATGCAGACCTACGTCCTCGTTGTGTACATTTCCTTCTTCGTGTTCATCGCCACGATCCTGATCCTGCAGGGACAGTTCCTGCCGAAGATGGAGCAGGCTGGCAAGCAGGTTAGCGCCGCTGCCGAGAAGCAGGGCGTCGGTGAGATACCGGGTGTCAGCATTCACGCGAACATCATTCCCACGATCTCATTCATATTCCTGCTGTCCGTCATAGTGCACGCAGTCGGTGACGGACTCCTCGCAGGTGTGATCCAGAAAGGAAGCATACCTATCGGAATGAGGCACAGCTTCATCATGCTGGTTGCTGGCTTCATATCACTCAGGATAATCGGGTGAACAAGATGACAGAGACAGAGCAACCGAGGATGCCAGCAGACGTCGGGGCGGAGGGGGCCGCGAAGGAGGACAAGAAGAAAGGACCCGGCTTCATGTCGGCATACTACAACTTCCTACTGAGGCTGAAACCCAAGCCGATGCTGGTTGCGCTCACGAAGAACGAGGCCGGCATGGACATGTCGAGGATCACCGAGATCCCGAAGATATCCGAGCCGAACATCGACGAAGTCGAGATAGTCCCAATCAAGCAGAACTACGCGTATGTCAGGATCAAATACGACAACAAGACGAACGAGTACCTCTATGAGGTTATAGAGCCGAAGCTCCTGGAGGACGAGAAGGACGTCCTCGCGCTCCTCAAGGAGACCCTAGTCGCCTCCGTCGAGAGGACGACGGAGAGCAAGCCTGAGGACAAGGAGAAGACGCTCAGGCGAATAGTCGAACGGCTGATGGTCCAGCTGAATATCACGCTCCACCCGATCTCGAAGGAAAGGGTGATGTACTATGTCCTCAGAGACTTCATCGGCTACGGCGTGATCAACGCGATGATGACCGACGCGAACGTCGAGGACTGCTCGTGCGACGGCGTTGGTGTTCCGTTCTACATTTACCACAGGAAGTACGGCTCGATCAGATCCAACCTCAGGTTCGACAAGGAACCGGAACTCGATGGGTACGTCGTGTGGCTGGCCCAGAAGTGCGGAAAGCACATCTCGGTCGCGAGCCCAATGCTCGATGCAACCATCCCGGACGGCTCGAGGCTACAGGCCACTCTCGGAAAGCACGTGACGAAGAGAGGCTCTTCGTTCACCATCAGGCGTTTCAAGGAAAACCCCTTCACGCCCCTGGACCTGCTCAAGTTCAAGACCATGAGCACGGAGATGATGGCGTACCTTTGGCTCTCCATCGAGCACGGTCAGTCCATGCTCGTGTGCGGTGGTACTGCCAGTGGCAAGACAACAACGCTCAACGCCGTCCTGCTGTTCATCCCGCCTCAGATGAAGATCGTCTCAATCGAAGATACCAGGGAGCTGAACCTGCCCCATGAGAACTGGGTCCCCGGTCTGACCAGGGAAGGCTTCGGAGGGAAGAGCGCGTATACGGGTCGGGCCACAGGCGAGATAGACATGTTCGACCTGCTCACGTCAGCCATGAGGCAGAGACCACAGTACCTGATGGTCGGTGAGGTCAGAGGCAAGGAGGCGTATGTCGTCTTCCAGGCAATGGCCACCGGCAAGACCTGCTACTCGACATTCCACGCGGAGGATGTCCAGGCGATGGTCCACAGGATGGAGAACGACCCGATCAACCTGCCAAGAGCGTTGATAACCGCCCTCAACGTCGTGCTCCTGCAGGCGCAGGTCAAGGTGGGCACCAAGATGACCAGGCGCGTGAAGTCGCTCACGGAGATCGTCGGCATAGACCCGGAGACCAACGAGCTCATCACAAACTCCGTGTACACTTGGAACCCAGCGGATGACACATTCAACTACAGCGGCCACAGCTACGTGTACGAGAAGGTCAGGATGGCGAGGAACTGGTCTCCCAGGGAGATGGAGAGGGAGATCAAGAGGCGCGTGGA
>JBASRQ010000009.1:0-14507 GCA_049273895.1 Thermoplasmata archaeon | reverse complement strand
AGAAGCACGGAAACTTCATCTCTATAATCGCGTCGATGTCCCTGGCAGCGCCATCTATCACGACGCCTGCAACACCCTTAGTCCTGCAGCTCCATGAGGCCAGCTCCCCCCAAACCGCGATCTCCCCGCCGCAGGCATCAACTACTATGACATCGCCCGGCTTCGCCCTGTCGATCGCTTCCACGGGTTTCGCCCAGTCGCCGTTGACAGTGTGGACTGTCAGAGCCCTTCCGACCATCTTGACGCCGTGGCCTATTCTCGGGTGGATACCCTTCATGGCACCTTTCTTGTGTTGGGCATCGGCAACGTTGGGAGATGATACCTTCGAGAATGCGACATACAGCTCGTCTTCAGTGTACTTCTTGAATAGTTCGGTCTTCACTTTCCTGCCGGTCGATATGGCCTTCTTCACGCCCCGGGCGGCCTTGACCACGTCCCTGGCCTTGATGATCGCTCCGCCCACAATGACGATGGACGCACCCGCCTTCACGATGTCAGGTGCGGTCTCGCTGTTGATCCCACCAGCTGCGGCGATCGGTATCTTGACGGCTTTCGCGAGTCCCTTCAGCTCGGCAATAGGGGAGCCGCCAACCATCTGCTCGTCGACGCCCACATGGATGCATATGTAGTCCGCGCCCATGTGTTCGACCTCGCGAGCCCTGGCAACCTTGTTTTTCACATTGAAGAGGTCGACCATCACTTTGGCGCCGTACTGTCTGGCACTCAGAATCGCCTCAGTGATAGTTGGATCGGACGAGACTCCAAGAATCACAACCACATCGGCGCCGGATTTGGCGGCTATCTCCACCTCCGCCCCGCCCACATCGATCGTCTTCATGTCAGCGACGACCGTGTGCGTCGGGAAGGCTTTCTTAAGTTGGCGGATTATGCTCATGCCCTCGCTCTTGATTAGAGGGGTTCCGGCCTCTATCCAGTCAACTCCTCCCTTCACTGCATCGGACGCGATCGAGAGCGCGCGGTCTCCGTGAACCAAGTCAAGCGCGACCTGCAGAACTGGCTTCATCTTGCTCGAAGACACGTGTGCGCTCTTAAAAACGTGTCGAACGGACTGACTGACTGTCGGCCCGGATGGCGGTTTGTCCCCTCGTGCGCTCACTAGTTCACTGGAAGAAACAATAATATGCGTTCCATAGTATTATCAAGGACTGATGGTGCAGAAGACTAGCGACAGGTGCGCTACGGGCTTGGAAGGACTCGACACCATCCTGTACGGAGGGATCCCCCGATCCAACACGGTCCTTCTGACCGGAAGCTGTGGAACGGGCAAGACCTCCCTTGCTCTCGAGTTCCTGATCCACGGGGCGATCAAGGGAGAGAACTCCTTATTCGTTTCGGTCACCGAGAACTCCGAGAAGCTGCTTCAGAATATCATCCCTTATCAGTTCTTTGACAGGGGCCTCCTTAAGTCTGGAAGGCTGGTCTTTGTGGACCTTCCGATCATGTACGAGCGCCTCGGCATGACGAAGCCAGAGCTGAGCATGGAGGAGATCGATCTGCTCGTTGCTGCCATAAGCAATCTTGCGAAGGAGCTTGGGACGAAGCGGCTGGTCGTCGATTCGATTACCTCCGTGTGCTACAAGCTGAAGACCTCTGAGAAGATCAGAGAATTCATACTCAAGCTGAGCAAGGCTCTCTCGGACCTTGGATGCACATCGATTCTCGTCGGAGAGGTCGCTGCGGACTCAACGTCCTATTCTAGCTTCGGCGTCGAGGAAGCCATTGCCGACGGTATCATACTCATGGCCAACATGGAGCGAAGGGGGGACCTGCTGCGAACTCTGCAGGTCATCAAGATGCGAGGGACCATGCATTCAAGGGCGAAGTACGTCCTGGATATCACACCTGTGGGCGTCCTCCTCGTCCCGCTGCTCAAGGGAGGTAGCACAGGATGAGTCCCGAACTGATGAGCGCCCAGCAGATCGCGAAGGAGCTATCGGAGACGCCTCCATCGTCTGCCATCTCCCTCCAGATGAGCGTCGACAACTACCTCGATGTGATCAGGGGCGTCGTGGACCTCTTCGCGAACAAGAAAGAGATGGACACAATCTATGTCACCGCGACGATCTCCTCCGATGCCATCAGGCGGGTTCTCGAGGCACTCGACATTGACGCATCCAAAGTGTACTTCGTCGATTGCATCTCGCACATAATGATGGGCGCATCGGCTGCCCAGCAGGACGAGCACACGACATTGGTCGAGAGCCCCACCATGCTGGAGAACTTGATGTTGAAGGTGGAGTACCTCATCAGGAGGTCGCAATCGAAGGACAAGCTGGTCGTGATTGACTCGATCAATTCTCTGGCGATCCACAACAACAACTGGATATTGTCCGAGTTCCTACACATACTGGTCTCGGGTCTAAGGTCCAGAGACGCATACACCGTGATTCTCACGGTGGAAGAGCATTCAACCCCTGATATCAACAACATGGTCAGCCTCGTGTGCGACCACGGGATACGCGCGGGAAAGCTGGAGGGCTGAGATGGACTTCACCAGCATCGGCATTCCCGCACTTGACGAGCACTTGGGGGGCGGGATACAGAAGGGTTCGACGGTCCTCATAATGGGCTCGCCGGGCTCTGGGACGGAGTTCTTCGCCAAGCAGTTCGCGTCCGCAGGCCGCGAGACCGTGACATACTGCACGTCGACGGAGCGCGACGAGGACGTCCTTGCCTTCATGCGCGAGTACGGTTGGAGGACCGATCTCAAGATCATCAACGTCGGCACTAAGTACTACGAAAGGGTGCTGGCCAAGAAGCTGGAGATCGGTCGGTTCAGGCAGGAGGGCATAACCCTCGAGGATATCAGGAATTTCAGGGAGCAGGACGCGGCCAAGGAGGAGAACTTCCTCACGTTCCTCGCCTATGAGATATCGAAGCTCACGCCGCCGTTCAGAGTAGTGATTAACTCGCTCGATTTCTTCCTCGAGAACTACGAGAGTTCCGAGGTTCTCATGGCGATGCGCACCATCAAGGCGCACACACAGCACTCTGAGAGTGTGACGCTCATGACCATGCTTAAGGGCGTGCACGACTCGCGCATTCAGAGCAGCATAGAGGACCTTGCAGATGTGATACTCGAGCTCGACAGGGAGAAGGTGGGGCACGAGTTCAAGAAGTACATCGTCGTGCAGAAGGTGAGGAACAGACCGGCAATGGTCGGCATCATACCAACCACCTTCGACAAAACGGGCATAAAGCCCGGATGAGTGTGTCCGACTAGTTCGTCGCATTCTCGAAATTGTTGACGTTTCTGGACTTCGGCCGCTCCGACAAGAAGACCACGTCTTCTTGCCAAGCTGGCAAATGCGACATTGCAAGATGTAGCTAGTCGACAATTATCGATGTCGATAACGCTCGCGCCTGAGAACCAGCCGCAAAGCTATTTAAACCTCACTCAGGCGTATTACATCCCAAGCAGTCCGAAAGGTCTGCAGGAGGACATAACTTGAAGAGAAACTGGATAGTCCGAAAGGACTCAGAGGCAGTGTCCCCTGTCATCGCAACCATCCTGATGGTGGCGATCACAGTCGTCCTGGCGGCCGTGTTATACGTCATGGTCCTGGGATTCGGTGGCACTAGCACGCAGGCGCCGACTACGAGCTTGGCCAAGAAAGTGCCAGGCCCGAGCTATGGTGTGAAGTATGAATTCGTGGCGATCTCCAAGGACACGTCTTGGGACGACATGTCGATTCTGCTGAGCGATGGAACGAACAGCTTTGCCTGGCACCCCGTGAAGAGCAACATGACGGGCACAACGACCAAAACGAGCCCATTGGGGTCAACCCTGCTTGGGGCGACTCTGCGCGTCTGGTGCAACCTGACTGATCTGGTTGGGAACGGCAACGTGAACGGTGGGGACTACTTCACCCTCACAACCGGCAGCGTCAATGCGTTCAGTAGTTCCGCGACGTACACCATAAGCATATTGTACGACCCGACCGCCGCGAAGATCTACGACACGACATTCACAGGATAGGCAGGTGGATAAATCATGAAAAAGATGTGGATAGTCCGAAAGGACTCAGAGGCAGTGTCCCCTGTCATCGCAACCATCCTGATGGTGGCGATTACAGTCGTCCTGGCGGCCGTGCTATATGTCATGGTCTTGGGATTCGGTGGCACTTCCACGCAGGCGCCGACTACGAGCTTGGCCAAGAAAGTGCCAGGCCCGACCTATGGTGTGAAGTATGAGTTCGTGGCGATCTCCAAGGACACGTCTTGGGACGACATATCGATTCTGCTGGGCGACGGGACGAACAGCCAAGTCTGGCACCCCGTGAAGGCCAACATGACGGGCACAACGACCGTAACGAAGGCACAGGGGTCAGCTCTGCTTGGGTCTCTGCGCGTCTGGTGCAACCTGACTGATCTGGTTGGGAACGGCAACGTGAATGGCGGTGACTACTTCACCTTCACAACCGGCAGCGTCAATGCGTTCAGCACTTCCGGGACGTACACCATAAGCATATTGTACGACCCGACGAGCGAGAAGATCTTCGACACGACCTTCTCAGGTTGAGCATCGTTGATGTCCTGATCGAACAAAGCACGCCTAGGAAACCTTTCAGCGAAGAGGCCTTCGGGCTTCTTCAAACCCCCTTTATTTCTGCTTCTGATTGTTTCATGGCCACTTCCCAGCTTTCAGAAGTATCATGACGCTGTGTCGACGGCCTCATTTGCTCCATGATTCTGGAAACCAACCTATTTAATATACCTCAAGCGATATTTAGTCACACATACCAATGGTCACCGAAAGGTGGTAACTGATGAATGAGAAGAGACGGTCTTTGAGGCGTGATATTCGAGGGGTTTCGCCGGTGGTCGCGACCATCCTCCTCGTGGCAATAACGGCAGTCCTGTCCGCCACTCTGTACTACATGGTCATAGGCTTCGGCGGAAAATCGTCCAACATCCCGCCGGTTGGAGACATCATCGGTGACCACATCGGTCAAGGTATGCGGTATACGTTCACGCAGCTGTCCCAGGATGTCGTCTGGAGCGATATCGGGATCGTTCTCACCAATGGAACAAACAGCGCATACTTCCACAACATAACGACGACCGCTCTTCACACAGGTGCATCTGTCATCCGTGGGTTCGGTCATCAGAACCTTGGGTCCCTGATCGTGTTCCTCAATGTGTCTGATCTCACTGGCAACGGCCACGTCAACGGTGGCGACTACTTCACGTTGACCACGAGCAACGGCCGCTTCATACCTTCGGTCACATACGAAGTCTCCATAATCCACATCCCCACAGGCTCGAAGATAGTCGGCCAGACCTTCCAGGGCAGCTAGCCATGGTATATGCTTTTGTGGGACGATTCGAGCCTGACCGAAAACAGATATCCAGAACCTGAATCATACCCCTGTCCATGGCGCGGTCTCCAAACGACGTAGAAATCATGGATGTCACCTCCGCGGAGGAATTCGTTCTCGGGCTCCTCAGAGCCCAGGGTCCCATGACGACGATGGAGATCGAGAAGCTCGCTAGGAAAGAACACAAGCACTGCCCAGATCAGACCGTGATGTTCCTGATCAAGATGAAGAAGAAAGGTCTGATCAAGGGTGAGGCGTCCTTGGAGAGAAAAGGCTGGGTATGGTGGACCCCGTAGCCCGCCCTAGGTCAACCGACGCTAGTGGAGCATGACGGAAGTCCTTGCGAGCTGGTCGGTCCACTTCTGTCTTGGATCGCGGGAGTCCACCGCCATTCCGATGATCCAATCGAGCAGCAGAAGCGGTGCGAACACCTTGGACACATTCCTCATGAACGCCTGCGCCAAAGTCATCTGGCCGGTGGTTGACACCGCCTTGAGGCTCATTATCATCTTGCCGAGGGTTCCCCCGATCGAGGCGTCGAAGAACGATGCGTACAAGAACAGGATACCGCCCGCAAACCACCAGGGGAACAGCCAAGACATCCCGACCAGGTGGAACAGTATCGAGGTGGGGGCGAACACGATGATCGAGTCGATCACGATCGCAACGAACCTCCGAAGCCAATGTCTCTGAAGCGCTTGGTCTTTGCTGAGATAGTCGAATCCGGTCACCATTGGGTAGCAACTCCTTTTGCTCTCGGATGCCTCGCTTGGGTTTATTTCCTTCCAGGGAAAGCCCTGCCACTCGGATCGCCCGTCTGTCATCACAGGTCAGCAGGAATTATCTCGTCATCGTGGCGGGCACATATCGTCAATCTAGACTTAAGAACCATCGGCCAGATTCAGAGTACCGTCGCGTACCCCTAAATACTGGCATGGCCACTCTTGGTCTCGACATGGTAGAGATTAGGCTCTACGCGCTGATGGAGCATGAGGACGACCCGAAGAAGTGCACGGCGTCCAAGCTCATCCGCTTGGGCGATCTGAAGGAAGCCACCAAGGTCCGGTTCATTCCACGCGGTGCGCTTGTCCTCGATCCCGAAGCTGAGAAGGCTCTTTCGAAAGAGGATCTCCCGGTTGCGAGCAGGTTCGGAATCCTCGTTGTTGATTGTTCGTGGAACAAGCTTGCGACATTCCCCAAGGTGAAGGCCGGCCTGAGGCACCGTGGTCTGCCCTTCCTGCTAGCAGCGAATCCGACCAACTTCGGCAAGCCTCAAAGACTGTCGAGCGCGGAGGCGTTGGCGGCAGCGCTGTACATACTGGGCGACAAGCTCCACGCTGAGCACCTGATGAGCCGGTTCAAATGGGGTCCGAACTTCATAGAGATGAATCTGGAGAGGTTGGAGGCCTACGCAGCGGCTAGCACGAGCTCGGAGGTCGTCGCCGAGCAGAGACGAATGCTCCATGCAACCGAAAGACACAAAGATGAACGAACAGAGTAGCCTTATGTATCACATTGTCGATTCCCTTTCCCCTTTTGCCAAGCGTTCAGGGAAGGGCAGGGCATCGACTGCGAAACACGGGGGGAGATGAACGCCGAAAGAATACACACCTGAGGACTTAGTCGCCATCTGGGAGGAGTTCCTGGGAGGGCAGGAGCGGAGGCACCAGGTGTCGGCCATCGCTGATCTGTATCCAGATGTGCGAAGCATCTACATCGATTTTCTTGAAGTCGAGAAGTTCGATCCCGACCTCGCAAACTACACTCTCGTCAACCCCACACTCTCTATCAAGTCCGCGGAGAACGCCATCAAGAGAATGGTCTCCCACGCGCTTACTAATCCTTTCCTTCATTTCAGAATCAAGGGCCTGCCGCGCGATTCCAGGATAGAGATCAGGAAGCTCAGGGCAAAGCACCTGGGGACATTCGTCAGCATCGAGGGTCTGGTCAGAAAGGCCACTGAGGTCAGGCCAAGGGTGACCGTTGCGGAGTTCGAGTGCGTGAGGTGTGGTCACAAGATTACTGTCGAGCAGGAGGGGATGCAGTTCCATGAGCCGTTGGAATGCTCGAAGGATGACGGCGGGTGCGGCCGTGGGACCGGCTCGACGAAATTCAGGTTGCTCACAGACCCGTCCAAGTTCGTGGACACCCAGAAGATCGAGATCCAAGAGCCTCCCGAGGGCCTGAGGGGGGGCGCACAGCCTGAAAGACTGGTGGGCTACATCGAGGACGATCTCTCCGGCAGGATATCTCCTGGAGATCGAGTGATGCTCAACGGCATTCTGAGGAGCCAGCAGAAGGGCGGCCAGGTGAAGTCCACGCTGTTCGAGATACATCTCGACATCAATTCGGTCGAGTACGAGGAGCACGAATACGAGGAAGTTCTCATAACGCCCGAGGACGAGTTGAAAATACATGAGTTCTCCGCCTCCCCGGACCTTTTCGACAGAATCATTGCCTCCATATCCCCGACGATCTACGGTTACGAACAGGAGAAGGAGGCGCTTGCGCTGCAGCTGTTCGGAGGGGTCGGAAAGGTCATGGACGACGGCACCCGGATAAGGGGCGACATCCACATCGCTCTCATCGGAGATCCAGGCACCGCAAAGTCGCAGATCCTGAGGTACATGGCGCAGCTGGCGCCAAGAGGCATCTACACTTCCGGCAAGTCGTCATCCGCAGCCGGGCTGACTGCCGCCGCGGTCAAGGATGAGTTCGGAGAGGGCAGGTGGACGCTCGAGGCGGGTGCGCTTGTTCTGGCCGACAAGGGCCTTGCGTGCATCGATGAGCTGGACAAGATGAACGATCAGGATAGGTCCAGCATCCACGAGAGCCTGGAGCAGGGCACGATTTCCGTGGCGAAAGCCGGCATAACGGCGACCCTGCAGTCCAGGTGCGCTGTCCTGGGAGCCGCGAACCCGAAGTACGGCCGGTTCGATGAGAACAGGAACATCGCTGAGCAGATCGACCTTCCTCCTGCCCTGCTGTCCAGATTCGACGCGATCTTCACGATGACCGACAGGCCAGATGCCGAGCAGGACAGGAATGTGGCGAAACACATACTGAGGGCGCACCGCCGAGGCGAGGCGAAGCTGCACGAGTCCACCGACGAGATAACCGCGGTCGATGTTGCGGAGATCATGCGGGACAGCAAAGGCCTCGTGCCGGCTATGGACAGGGAGTTTCTCAGGAAGTATGTGGCGTACAGCAAGCGCATCACCCCGATCATGAGCGACGAGGCGATGCGCACCCACGAAGGATACTACGTGTCGATCAGGAAATTGGGCGAGGGCGAGGAGGCCTCGGTGCCTATCACGGCAAGACAGCTCGAGGCGCTCATCCGCATGTCGGAAGCGAGCGCGAGAGCGAAGCTGAGCTCGATCGTGACAGCTGAGGACGCGAATCGCGCGATCAAGATCGTCGAGTACTATCTTGGGAAGGTCGCGAGCGAAGGCGGGAGGCGCGACATAGACCTTATCGCGACGGGCACCAGCAGGAGCCAGAGAGAACAGATATACGTCCTCAGGAGCCTCGTGCAACAGCTCTCAGACGAGCGCAGAGGGGTGAGTGCGGAGGAACTGATCCAGAAGGCCGGATCCGAGAATATTCCCGAGGACAGGGTGAGGGCGCTCCTGAAGAGGCTCAGCGACGCTGGCGAGGTCTATTCCCCCCAGCCGGGATACTTCAAGCTCGCGAGCGAGGAGCGCATTGGATGATCAGCGTCAAGGTCTACAGGAAGGGCCCGGAAGTGCTCGTGGCCGCCTGCGACTGGGACATCATCGGCAAGACCTTTCGGTCCGAGGAGCTTAAGATCAACGTCTCCGAGGGCTTCTACAAGGGGGACTCGGGGGACGAGGATATGCTCGTGAACAGGCTCGAGATGGCCACGATCGCGAACCTCGTGGGCGAGAAGACACTCGAGATCGCCATCAGGCGCGGCTTCGTCGACCCGGACCGCGTCCTCGTGATTGGCGGGGTCCCTCATGCCCAGATGGCGAGGATGATGTGAGTGTTCTGCGTCGAATGCGGGCGTGAGGGCGAGCTGATAGGTTCGCTGTGCGAGGAGTGTTACTCGAAGAGGCATGTTAAACCCTCCATTCCGGATCATGTCGATCTCACGCTCTGCGCTCACTGCTCCTCGATGCTCACCGAACACGGCTGGGAGGATATTGGCTCTGTTAGGGAGGCTGCCGAACGCGCAATTGAGCGCTCCCTCACCCTTCCCAAAGGAGCGAAGGTCACGGGCATGCGCGTGAAGCTCGAAGAGAGGGACGAGAGGAACCTCGAGGCAGCCGTGTCGGTCCTCCTGTCCGTCGAAGGCCGCGGATTCGAGCGTGAGCTTGAGACGATAGTCCGGCTGAAGCGCGGCTCCTGCACCGAATGTTCGAAGATGCAGGGCAAGTACTACGAAGCCATTCTTCAGGTGCGAGGCCCTGAGCGTTCATTGCCGGAGCAGAAGGAGAGGGAAGTTGAGCGGCTGGTCCGAGACAGAATCGCCTCCATGCGAAAGGGCAGCCGCGAGGTGTTCGTGAGCAAGATTGACCGCGTCAAGGGCGGGCTCGATTTCTACTTCAGCACGATACCGGCTGCGCGGACAGTCGCGCGGGAACTTCAGGATTCTCTCTGTGCCGAGTTCAAGGAATCGTCAAGCCTCTGGGGCAGGCGAGATGGCAAGGACATCTACAGAATGACATACCTGGTCCGTCTGCCGCCTTTCTCCGATGGCGACATCGTGGCTTATCAAGGAAGAGAATACTATGTCCGCAGCATGTCGAGAGGCGTGATCCACGGCATCGACCTCGTGTCCGGAGAGGAGCGCGCGCTGAAGTCGAAAGAACCCGATGAGTGCGCGCTCGTGCAGTTCAGTTCCAAAGTCGTCAAGGCGGTCGTCTTGATCGAAAAAGCCCATGAGCTGCAGGTGCTGGACCCTGAAACGATGACTCCGGTGGATGTCAAAAAGCCGTCCGGCTTCTACCGAAAGGGGGAACAAGTCCGGTTCGTGAAGACGAAGGTAGGCGCGTACGTCCTGAGCGACAGCTGGTAGTCGTCCCGTTTCCGACTTGTTACAGAACCGTTCCAACCAAAGGCATTAATTCTTCCGTCTCATTCCCAGGCACGAGGCTTGGATCGTTATGGTTACTGAGGGGGACGTGACAGACGCAACCGTCGAGCTGCTCAGAAAGACCGTTGTCAAGCTCCCGCGGGACGTCGAGGAAGCACTGAGGAAGGCGTACGCTGCGGAGTCGGATGAGGTCCCGAAGATGCAGCTGAAGGCGATCGTGGATAACATCGACATGGCGATCAAGGGGAATACGCCCATGTGCCAGGATACTGGCGTGACGATATTCTACGCAACAGTCCCCAATGACTGCAAGGTCGATGTCGCAAAGGGGATAGTCGAAGGAGTGAGGAAGGCCACGAAAGTGGTGCCACTTAGACCGAACGCAGTGCACCCGATCACGAGGAAGAACCCGGGTGACAACGTGGGCGAGAGGCATCCGTACATCAACTGGAAGATACACGACAAGGACTACATCGAGATCACCGTAATGACGAAGGGTGCGGGCTCCGAGAACATGAGCCAGCTCGCGATGCTGACCCCCAGCCAGGGCCTGAAGGGGATCAAGGAGTTCGTGCTCAACGCGGTCCTTAGAGCCGGGAGCAACCCCTGCCCGCCGACGATATTAGGCGTGGGCATCGGTGGCTCCTCCGACATCGCGATGAAGCTCGCGAAAGAGGCCTTGCTCAGACCCATCAACGAGCACAACAAGGACCCTGAGATCGCGAAGCTGGAGACAGAACTCCTCGAGGCGATCAACATGCTCGGAATAGGCCCGATGGGCCTCGGCGGCAAGACAACCTGTCTCGGGCTCAACATCGAGTATGCGTATTGCCACACAGCAAGTCTGCCAGTGGGAGTGAACGTTCAGTGCTGGGCCGGAAGGCGCGGAACCGTTAGGATCCATCCTGATGGGAAGACGGCCTATCCTACACACGAGAGGTGATCAAGATGCCAAAGAAGTTGAAGACGCCGCTCTCGGAGAGCGATGTGCGCGCGCTGAAGCTTGGCGAAACGATCTATCTGGACGGTGTCATATACACCGGCAGAGACGAGGTCCATATTCACGCGTTGGAAGGCCTGGAGAAGGGCAAGAGACCTCCGGTCGAGTTCAAGGGTTCGGCGCTGTTTCACTGCGGCCCGATCATGAGGAAGGCCGGGGACAAGTGGGAGGCAGTTGCCGCTGGACCGACCACGTCCTCGAGGATGAATTCGCTGGAGCCTCAGTTCATCGAGAAGTTCAGGCCGGGTGCGATCCTTGGCAAGGGAGGGATGTCTCAGCCCACCGTCGACGCCATGAAGAAGTTCGGGTGCGTGTACCTCGCGATCACGGGGGGCGCTGCCGTGCTGGCCGCCAAGGGCATCAAGAGCGTCTCAGGGGTCGAGTGGTTCGAGCTGGGGATGCCAGAGGCGATCTGGATAATGAATGCTGAGAACTTCGGTCCTCTGACCGTGGCGATAGATGCTCACGGCAACAGCCTGTACGCAGATGTGAACGTGAAGGTCAAGGAGAACGAGAAGAAGGCCCGGGCGAAGCTCGGCCTTGGCTAGAGATAGCAACGAGCGGGTTCACTCTCCGCTCCTCTTCAATTTCCTCGCCTTCTTCTGATTGAGGTCCTGAGCTTCTTGGGGCTCTTTCATCCTTTCCTCTTCGGCCTCTGGGCGCTCTTCTACCTCCTCTTCTTGGTCGTAGACAGCTGGCCCGCTGCCTGGAGTCTCGAAGCTTCTGTGGCGGAGGTACACCGCCAGTGCTAGGATGATGATTGTGAGGCAGAGCGCCAGCAACATCATCGAATGCGGGACATCAAAACCTGGTATGAACCCCTCGAAGCCCTTGCGTAACGGGATCATCTCGATATCCTGGACCGTCGTCCCCTCCTTTGTCACATTTATGTGCGAGATTTCCACCGGCCGGTACCCGGTCTTTTCGAATCGAACAGTGTAGTTGCCTGCTTCAAGGCCGGGCAGTCCATAGGCCCCGTTGATGTCTGTGGAGACGCTAGGTCTTGTAGGCGTGGTGTCAACTATCGTCACAAGGACATATGCCAGCGGCAGATTGGTGCTAGCATCGACGATCTTCCCACTGATGATGGCGCCTGGGAGGCCTGTTAGGTTGATGTCCAGCTGGGTCTCTCCTCCCTCAGGGATCACGACACCCGGAATGCTCTCGGTCTCGTAGAGAGGCGATGATGCCATTATGGTGTACGTGCCAGCCGTGAGGTTTCCGATCTCGTAGTTGCCGTAAGGGCCGGAGAGGTTGAAAACAGACGTGCCGGCGACAGAAACGTTCGCCCCGACCAACAAACGAGTTCCAGATCTCACGACTCCGTAGAGTCTTGTGGGTTTTTCCTTGAGGATGAAGTCGACACCTGCAGTTCTGTTGCCCCTTGTCACAACCACATCAGCGACAGTGCCTGAAAAGAACCCATTCTTCTCGGCCGTCAGCGTGTAAGTTCCTTCGGGTATGTTCGTGAGATTGAAGCTCCCGTCGCTTCCACTCAGAACGGTGATTATGAAGGAGCCGACCTGTACCGACACACTCGTGTTGTTCAATGGTGTGTGGAGAGTGGCATGGTAGACGTGGCCGGAGATCGAACCGTTTTGCGATATCAGAACGAAGTTCAGGAGGACGCTTCCGCCAAGCTGCACCACGACGTCCTGCGAGCGGCGGACGAATCCAGAAGCATTAGCGGTCACGGAATGTGTTCCTGCGGGGATGCCCTCGAGCTTGTAGGCACCGCTGGCCGGAGAAACGATCGTTGAGTATCCCAATGAGGCTATGGAGACATTGGCGCCTTCCACTGGCACCATTGTCCCGCCAGACGAAGTCGTGACTGTTCCTAGGATCGAGCCGCCATATATGACCAGCGTTACATATTCAGTTCTGTTCTCGCTGACGTTTTGGGAAACGGTACTGCTGTCTCTGTATCCCGACATGCTGGCATTGACGTCGTACGTAAGGCCGTTTGTGACGTTGTCGTCAGCAGGAAGCGGACCAATTGTGACGGATCCATCACTTCCTGTCTGGTTCCGCCAGAGGATACCGTTGCCAGCGGTCCTGACCGTGGCACCTGCAATCCTCCTGTCCGCCTCATCGGTCACATTGACGACTATCGTGCCTGAAGGCCAAGCCTGCAAAGTGTGAGCTTTGAGAACGGGTTCAGGGTTCTCTGCGACATGCAGAAAGCAGACAGCGGTCGTTGTGAGCATCAAAAAAACGAGTATCGACGCCCTCAGTTTTCTGTCCGAAACGATGCTCCTGGCCATCTGTCACCCGCTTTTCCTCATCATCAGCGCCTGCCCATAAATACGTTTGGAGCGTTGAATTTGAGACGGAAAGCCCAACTGGCCTGTTGAAACTACCCTCCTCCGAATAGTCCGTCCACGCAGATCTTTTTCAATTCGCATTCTTCTATCGTCTTTCCTGGGAATCCTCGAGGCCGGCAGTGAGAATGCGCTGAGCTGGGATGGCGGAATTTGTACATACGGGGGGAGACCGATAAATAGGCGCCAGTGCATCTTGGTCTGAACAAGACGAGACGAGTCAGTTCACCCTGAAACGAGGAGAATCAGGGGAAAAGTCGAGAAATGTGGGGGGATGAATGAATGAACAGACTATTGAGCAAACGGTGTTTGATTGGCATTGTCATAGTGGCTGTCTTGCTTCTTCCGGGCCTTGCAATTGTGAAACCGGTCAACGCATGCCCACCCGGAGCGAAAGCGACTTGGACGTTTGCCCTATTCATGAACGGGGATAACGATTTGGCGTTTTGCTGGCCCGAATGGAGCCTGCCGTGGCTGAAGGCCGTCCCGGCTAGCGCCAAGGTGAACATTGTGGCGCTGGTCTCGTTGGAGGACTCGAGCAGGACACTGGTCGAGAAGATATCAGGCTCCTCAGTGAAAGTTTTGAAGACCTATGAGAAGATGGACATGGGGATCTCTCCCACTTTATCGTGGTGGATCAACGAGTCCACTGCGCTGTACCCATCGACATACTACGCTCTCACCATCTGGGACCACGGCTACGGATGGAACTACGTGAGCTACGACGAGCTCTTCAACCATACGTTGGACATGCCGCAGCTGCAGAAGGCGATCGCGGACTC
>JBASRQ010000231.1:0-5256 GCA_049273895.1 Thermoplasmata archaeon | reverse complement strand
CACGAGAGCCGCAGATATGGTGTCCCCAGCGTACGCGCGAACATGCTTGCCGCGGAATGTGATCTCAAAGGAACCCCTTTCGAAGATATCGGTCATTTTCCCGTGCTCGCCCCCATGCGGGCGAGTCGTATCTGGCCATTAGCACATGTCGCCGTCCTTGGCCCTAATCATCTAATACGAACTTTGATGAGCGAGTACTGGATTTACCAAAACGACAGGGGGTGTTGGCTTGCGGGTTTGTCACAGATGCAGAAAAGAAACAGAAGAGATGTTCTGTCCGAACTGTCATGTCTTGACCTATCCCCCCAGGGCAGCGGGCACGACGCCAACATCAGTGGAGGGTGAATCCTTTGATTGCACCATTTGGCAGGGCCCGAGCCGGTCCAGAGGCATTGAGGTCCCTCAAAGTGAACGCGACAAGTACTTCTCCAGGAATCATGACATGGTCGTTCTACACATCGAAGGTAAGAGGACCGTTGTGACGTTGGGTGCTCCGTTTTGGAAAAAACCAGCGGTGATCAAGAAGGCGGTCGACGACGCCGGAAGGGATCAACTGATCAAGTTCTTCGAGAAGCACCACCTGCTTCCTCCTCAGCAATCCATGAAGGAGAAGGGCATCGTGGACACTGTGATTTTCGAAGTGATCACTCCGATGGAGGAGTTCAAAATCGGCGTGACAGAAAGACAAGAAGAGGAAGGCAAGAGCGAGCGGGACTAGATAAGACCCAGCTCTCTGCCAATCGTCTCAAATGCGCCCAGAGCTTCGTCCAAATCCTTCCTGGTCAAGGCCGCGTTCATGATGGTCCTGATCCTCGCTTTATCCTTGGCCACCATCGGGAACACGATCGGGAGAGCGAAAACTCCGAGCTCGAACAGCCGTGAGCTGAACTTCTTCGCGGCTCCGCTTTCGCCGATCATGACGGGGATGATGGGCGTCTGGCTCTTGCCCGTATCGAATCCCAGCTCGCGAACACCCTTCCTGAAGTAGTCAGTATTGGCCCAGAGATTCCTGACATGCTTCGGCTCTGTTTCAAGAACGTCAATCGCCGCGATGCACGCGGCAGCAACTGCTGGAGGATGTGAACCGCTGAGAAGCCAGGTTCTCGATTTGTTGTACGCGAAATCGACAAGGTCGCGAGTGCCAGAGACATGGCCGCCGACCACGCCGAAGGCTTTCGAGAACGTGCCCATCTCGACGTGGACATCATCCCTGTGGAGCTTGAAGTGAGACACAATGCCTCTTCCGCCCTCACCGAGCACGCCCTCTCCGTGCGCGTCGTCCACATAGACCATGGCACCGTGATCATGCGCGATTGGCGCTATCTTGTCGACAGGCGCGATGTCTCCATCCATGCTGAAGACGCCGTCGGTGATTATCAGAATCCTTCTGTAAGCGGGGCTATGATCTTCGGCCTTCTCGAGAACCTTCCTCAAATCATCGACATTGCAGTGCCCGTACACTGCACGGTCTGCCCTCGACAGCCTGACGCCGTCGATGATGCTTCCGTGATTCAGCTCATCGCTGACGATCAGATCGCCTGCATCTGCGAGTTGCGGGATCAGCCCGGCATTTGCAGCGAAACCCGTCTGATAGACCAGCGACGCCTCTGCCTCCTTGAACTTCGCTAGGCGCCTCTCGAGCTCCATGTGCAGGTCCATGTTCCCAGCAATCGGGCGCACTGATCCCGAACCGGCGCCACGTGTTCTCACCGCTTCGATGGCGGCCTTCTTCAGCTTCGGGTGATTGCTCAGGCTGAGGTAGTTGTTCGAGCACAGCATCAGGACCTTCCGGCCGTCCACGACGCAACGAGGCATGCTGGGTCCTTCGAGAACTCGCAACTTCCAGTCGAGCTCGTTGCTGACAAGCTGTTGGTACTCATCTCTCAGAAACCCCACGGGGTCTCTCCGAGCCATCTCCTCACCACTCGGACTTGAGCGAAACCTTCGCCGCTTGCTTAGTGCGAATGAGTTCCATGCCTTTCTCGATGTCCCTTATGGGCAATGTGTGAGTGACGATTGACGAGAGTTTTGACCTAAACGCTGGGTTCTTCAGAACCCTGAACATCGTATCCCATGTCTGGAACATCTTCCTCCCTGTGATTCCAAAGACCGTCGCAGACTTGAACGTTATCGCGTTGTTGATATCAATAGTCACAGGATCGTTGTAGAGCCCCAGGATCGACACTCTCCCACCGGGCGTCAGCACCTCGAACACCTGTTTCAGGGCGGGTGCCGCGCCAGACATTTCGAGACACACGTCAGCTCCGTTGCCGTCGGTGAGCTCTTTGACTTCCTTGACGAGCGCGCCGTTGCCCATAGCGGCGTCGAGTACGACATCTGAGCCCATCCTCTTGGCCAGATCGGACCTCACCTTCTCGCTCGCGAGCTCCGTCGCAATGATCTGCTTCGCCCCCACGGTCTTCAGGAGAGCGATGGCCATGAGCCCGATAGGCCCGCAGCCAGCAACGACGACGTTCTTCCCCTTAATGTCATGGAAGCAGTCGTTCGGGAACACAGTGAACGTCGCGTTCCCAAGCGGCTCGAGAAGAGACCCGAGCTTCGGCTCCAACCCTTTGGGCAGCTTTATCGCGTTCCTCTCAGGCAGCCTGACGTACTCAGCGAACACGCCGTCAGTATCTACGCCCAGGATCTTCATGTTCCTGCAGATGTGCATCCGTCCAGTCTTGCATTGGTAGCAAGTGCCATCAACGATGTGGGTCTCAGCGGAGACCGAGTCCCCGACGGTGACGTTCTTGACGCCCTTGCCAACCTCAACGACCTCGCCGCATAGCTCATGACCGAAGATGATCGGGAGAGTCTTCACGCGCTTCTGGGCCCAGTGGTTCCAGTCCCAGATGTGAACGTCCGTGCCACAGATCGACGTCATCTTCGTCTTGACGAGGACCTCGCCCTTGCTTATCACAGGCAACGGCACGTCCTCGACCTGCGCTCCCGGCTCCCTTTCTCTCTTGACGACCGCGTGCATCCGAAGGTCACAGCTCCTATTGTCCAAGAGTGGACATTGGTTCGGGCTTTTAAGCGATTTGGGCATACAAGGAAGTTCAACGGAAGAACACTTAACCGCCCTCAATGGCATATCAACATCGAAGCCGAATGACCGAAACGCCAGAGGAGACTCCGTACAGGCAGGTAGGTTTCCCGGGGTCGTATCCCAACTGGAAGAGCTTCCTCGGCGTACTCCCGGCATGCCTGCTTTTTTCCTTGGCGTATGCAGGCTTCTTCAACCACGCCTGGTACGGGGACTACACCTCCCTCGGTTACATCTGGCTCATTTGCGGTGTTGCATTGGTCGCCGCCTCAATTGGTGGGTTTCGCGGTGTGGAGGTCTTAGAGAAGAGCACCGAGACCTCCTTGATCATGTTCTGGTGGGCGTGTGCGGACGCTCTGTTGGGGCTGGCTTTCTTGGCCGGGCGCCACCTACCGCACAACGCATGGCTTGGTCTCGCCCTCGCATTCATCACGGTCCTGCTCATGCACCTGGGCGCGATATTCGTGGTGTGGGACACGCTAACCGAAGTGTTCGGGGTATTTGCGAAGATAATGACGGCGGCGATGGGAGTTGTATCGTTGGTCGCCGCGGGCGTACTCGCATTCGAGTTGGCCACGACAATTGTAGCGACATGAGCCGAGAGCGCCCGCGGTCATCTCTTCAGCGAGACGAGCTCGTGAGCAACAGGGCATTTGACAGACAGCCCGCAACTCGCGAAGAGGTCCGGATGCTCTGTGTGCACAGGCACAACAACCTCGGGCCTGATCTCACGGACAATGTCGAATATCTCTTCCATGCTCGCGTGCCCGGACGCATGCGCAGGGTGTAGACTGAGGTGGAACCAGTCGATCCAGTTCTGGAGCACCTCTTCTTGGACATCATCCTCCTCGAATGGCTCGCTCTTCGACCTGACAAAGAGGCTGTCCTCAGACGGCTCAATGTCTATCAGCTCAGCGAGCTGCGCGAAATCAACATGATAGATGACTTCAGACTGGTGCTTTGCCACGTATTCACAGTCTACGATGTGGTCGCACGAACTTGCCATGTCTATGTACCGCTTGTCATATGCAAGAGGCCGGCTCATCCCGCTTCTGACATATACGAGTATGTTAGGGTCGGCCAACGGATCCGGAACAGAAATGTGTGGGTCTCCCTTGAGGGCCTCTAGCAGGTGTGCAATCTTGGTGGAAACCACGAGCTTCCTTCCCGTTCTCTCTGCAACCTCGGTGAAGGTCCTCATGCGGTCTACATCCTTCGGATAGAACGACACCAACGCGAGCCTTTCGTGGCCCGACAGGAGCTTGAGCGCGCGTTTCTTGACATCTTCTTCCGAGAGGTTCTCTCGAACTTCATTGTCGGTCACACGGGTGCCCTCGCACACCATAGCAATGGGCCTCTCACTGGCCGCTCTCGTGATGAAATCACGGGTCATGTCCCCCCTTGGGCCGTGTAGGCGCAGGTCGCCAGTGTATGCCACGCACCCCTCAGACGTATGGATGAGGAAACCGTAAGCTCCAGGAACCGAATGGTCCACATGAATGGGTTCGATCTCGAGCGACCCCATCTTGACTCGCGAGCCTGTCCTGAACGTCCTGAACTCGTGCTCTCCGAAGTCGATTGCGTTGCCCGCCGTCGCCACCCACGACTTTCGGATTGCCTCCGTCGCCTTGCCGAGGTACACTGGGATTGCGTCGTCCATGAACCTAACCTGCATCGCATGGTCGAAATGCATGTGCGAGAGGAATATGGCGTCGAAATCAGGCTCGACGTACGGAAGGTCGGTTCCCTCAAGCCATTCCCTGCCATACAGGCCGCTGATTCTGGGAACGAGCTCAAAGTGGAGATAGTCCTTGAGACCAGTCCGCGCTTCTCTGGGCTTGAGCCAATCGACGAAGAAGTCATCCTTCAAGTTGAACTGCTCTCCGAAGTCTAAGAACACGCGGGTGTCGCGATCCTCTATGAGCACCTTGTTCCCGCCTATCTCGTTGGCGCCTCCATGTATCGTGATTGCGACCATGGCCACCTCAAGCGCAGGAGGATTCAATCAAGCTTTTGGTACGCGCGCCACGGGTGCGAAGGAGCATGTCCCTGAAAGAATCGGCCGTCTGGAAGTCGTCAAGCGAAGCTACGTATGGCCTCTCCTGCCCTATCTGCTCAGCCAGGTCCGCTATATTCAGCCACGACGGCAACTCAGAACCCCCCTTGATCCTCTCAGTCTTGACCCAGGTGTTGTAGCTCCTGTCCAC
>JBASRQ010000230.1:0-5358 GCA_049273895.1 Thermoplasmata archaeon | reverse complement strand
CTGATGACCTTCTCATCTTCCTTAGACGGAGAGGCGACATCGTCGTAGAACCCGTCGATTAGAACCGTGTTCCCGTCATCGGAGGTCATTGTCTTCAATGCATGGATCAGACGCCAGACAGGGCTGTCGATCCATGCCTTGTTGGCGCTGTGTACTGCGAACTCCTTGGGGCCTCTACCCCAGCTCTTGCCCGAGCACTCGAGCTCGTAATACACCACGCCCTTCACTCCAAGATAGAGGCTCACTGTCCCATCGCGGTCCTGCTCGAAATCTGGGCAATAGCACGCATCTGCCTTGGAGAGGCGTTTCTTTTCCTTCTTCACATAGGCCGGCAGATTCGGGCTTCCAAGTTCCTCCTCGCCCTCCGCCACGAGTATCAGATTGAGAGGCGGCCGACCAACGGACCTAGTGCACGCCTCGACAGAGTTCAGGAACGCCGCCATCGGGCCCTTCGAGTTGTATGCCCCTCGATTGACGAGTGCTTTGACCTTGCCGACTGGAAGATCCATGTCGACTATCTTGGCCTTCATGGGCGGATGATCCCATCCAGGCTCGTTGTAGGGCATCGTGTCATACATGAAATAGACAAGAAGCGTCTTGTCAGACTCTCCCATGCATTCACCCTGGACTACAGGATTGCCTTTGGTCTTAACGATCTCGACTTTGTCGCAGCCTGCGCTTCGATACATGTCTGCGACGAGGTCCGCACAGTCCTCGATGCCGATGTGCTCTTGGCTGGAGCTCGGCTGCATGAGCAGCTTCCTTGTCGTCGCAATATGCTTCTTGATGTCTTTGTCGATCCTGGCGTTGATCGATCCGAGTTCGTACTGGCGGGGCATATTATCGCAGGCGAGATGAGCAAACGTACTAAAGCTGTTTGCGACTCCACACCTCGCAGATGCGGGAGTCGATAGAGACAAGCTGGTACTTGGAAAGTAACGGGTTCCTTGGGGCCGAACATGCTCATCCACAAATCCTAAATATCGCTCAGTCTCTTCGCATCACGAGTTCGAGCTGGAGTTGAACATTACCCCTGCACTTTGAGAGGGCTCTCCCTCGCTCCGAGTCCAGGAATCGATTCGATGATCATCGAGGCTGAAAGGCATGGGATACAAGATCGTGCTCACAGCGGACAAGACCCTGATGTCGAGCTACAACGGGAGCATGTTCATCGGATTCGCCGCATGCTTCCCGAGGGTACTGCCCAAGTGGCTCTACTCCAGGCTTTTCTGTCCGTCGAAACCACATCTGAAAGGCGTCGCGACCCACGCTCCCGCAGGCCTGAGAAAGATCGAGGCCTCGTTGATAGAAGCCGGCCTCCCGGCGAGCGATATTGGGATTGCTCATCCTGAGAGGCTTGACATAGTTGTCGACGGTGACACAAAGATAATAGGCGTCACATCGTCGGACCCAATGGGTCTTGGACCGGCATCGAGCACCTTCTCCAGTCTGTTGGAGAAGGAGACTTACACAGCCTACTTCTTCCGAACTCTGATGGAGAATCTGAGACAACGCGCCCCCACTGCCAAGATAGTGGTCGGAGGCCCTGGTGCATGGCAGCTCACAGATGAGGCGACGAGGACCGGAATGGGAATAGATTGCCTTGTGGAGGGAGAAGGCGAGTTGATCGCCCCTCAACTGTTCAGAGATAGCCTGGACGGTCGAGCCCTCCCCGCCTATGTGACAGGAGGACCCGTGCCAGTCGAATCGATACCCAGGATAACGGGACCCACCATCAATGGCACGGTCGAAATCAGCAGAGGATGCGGCAGGGGATGTGATTTCTGCAACCCCAACATGAGACTCGTCAGGCACATTCCTATTGAGAGGATACTCGACGAGGTCAGTATCAACCTCAACGGAGGAACGAAGATCACGCTTCACGCAGAGGATGTGCTCAGGTACAAGGCGAAAGGCATGAGGCCGGAGCGCGAGGAAGTTGTGAAACTCTTCGAGGAAGTCCTCAGGCTCACAGATAATGTCGGCCTCAGCCACATCGCACTGTCGTCCGCGCTCGCGGAGCCTGCCTTGATCGAGGACATAAGCCGGTTGACGGGCGCGAAAGACGGCAGGAAGCACATGTACGCCCAGACCGGTATCGAAACTGGATCTCCTGAGCTCGTCAGCAGGCACATGAAGGGCAAGGCAAAGCCCTTCGAGCCGGAGAAGTGGCCCGAGGTGGTCGTCGAGTCCTTCAAATTGCTCTCAGACAACAACTGGGTCCTGTGCGGGACGCTCGTGATGGGCATGCCTGGCGAGAAAGCTCAGGATGTGTGGAAGACCATCGAGCTCATCAGGGACCTCAGAGCACACAAGAGCCTGATCGTCCCGTTATTCTTCGTTCCGTTGGGCGATCTGAAGGAGGACGCATTCTTCGGGCCTGATTCGATGCTGCCGGAGCATTGGACCCTCCTGGGAGAATGCATCGAGCACGATTTCCACTGGGTGCCAATCATGATGGACGAGCTGTTCGCCCAGAACCGGATGAGCGCTGCGAAATCGAGCGGGATGAAGCTCGCTGCTTGGTACATGCAGCGGAGGCTGAGGGAACCCCTCGAGCTCATGAGAGCGGGGAAGGATCCGAGGGATCATGAATCTGGCTTCGGAAGGAGCGAGGAGCTAGAGCATCATCCAGAGGAGGCGTGAGCAAAGGGCGCGCTATGCTGACTTGACCGGGGCTCTCTCGCCACCCCCGGTTCCCGCAACGAGATAGATGGCCGCCAGAACCAGAAGACACCCGAATACCGCGGCCGTGCTCATCGTCTCCTTCAAGATCACGATCGATATTGCGAGAGCTGTCAGCACTTCGACCAGCATGATCGTCGCGGATGCGGTCGCAGAGACTCCTTCAAGCCCCAGCGCCCAAAGCAGCGTGGCGATCGAAGTGCAGAACAAGCCCAAGTAGAGGATGAAGGCATAGCCCGAGACATCGATTGAGAAATCCCCACCCGCGAGGAAGACGTACCCAGTGGGTACAATGAGCCATACTCCGCAAGTCGCGATTGCCGCGGAACTTATCTCGATGCCGGTGTGCTTGTCGAGCATCTTCTTGTTGAAGACGATGAAGAACGCCCAGCTCCAGCCAGCAATGTAGACGAGGATGTCGCCGATGATCTGGTCAGGATCGAACACTAGATCCTTGTTGAGCGTCAGCAGGAAAACGCCGGCCATTCCGCACAGGATTCCTGCGACCTGCGCCCTCCCCAGGCGCTCCCTGAAGTAGAAGTACGACAGGACTGCAACCGCGACGACGTTGATATCCACGAGCAGCGCGGTCTTGGATGCGGTCGTTATCGTAAGGCCGACGTACTGCATGACGAAGCCAGCAGCGTTGAAACCTCCTATCATCCAGATCAGGGGGTTCCTGAAGATGGATAGCGACATCTTCCCTAGATAGAGAACGACGGATAGCGTGATGACACAGGCGACGACGAACCTGAGCCAGAGGAAGAAGACATCGTTTCCGACATGATTCAATCCCAACTTGGTCCCGGGGAAGGATGTGCCCCAGAGCAGACTGGCGAGGACTGTCAGGTAAATCGCATCCTCCCGGTTCCTAGATGCCATCAGGCCCGTAGATTGCGCGGTAATATTAGAATTCTACTTAGGCTGTTCCTTCGGAAG
Source organism: Thermoplasmata archaeon (assembly GCA_049273895.1). Taxonomy (GTDB): domain Archaea; phylum Thermoplasmatota; class Thermoplasmata; order UBA10834; family UBA10834; genus COMBO-56-21. The sequence goes on along the minus strand of JBASRQ010000230.1, from coordinate 1,734 downwards.
GTCCACGTGGAACACGCTGCCTTTGCCCACTTGGCTTTCGACCCATATCCTGCCCCCGTGAGCTTCGACTATGCCCTTGGCTATCGGCAGCCCGAGGCCGAGCCTATTCACTTGGTGAGAGAGCTCGTTGCTCGTGACTATGTGGAACCGGTCGAAGATATTGCCGAGGTTCTCCAACGGGATGCCCACGCCGTTGTCCTTAACCCAGACGTGTATCATCCGTCCTTCGTCCCTTGCGCTGACCTGGATGCGCCCGCTATCCTGTGTATACTTGATCGCGTTGTCCACGAGGCTGTTGAAGACATCCTTGAGCCTCCGCCTGTCGGCCATGATCAGCGGCAGCTTGCCCTCCACTTCCAGCGTGAGCGATTGCTTCTTCTCCTCGGCGTCATGGACCCTCGTCCGCACCATCTCCTCGAGTATGACGTCTACCCTCACAGGCTCTAGGTGGATCTGAAGGGAGCCCTTCTCGAGCCTGCTGACATCGAGCATGTTCTCGACGAGAGCGTAGAGCTTGTCCGTGTTGGCCTTGATGATCTTCAAACGGGAGGTGAACTTGGGCTCGAGCTTGGCCGAGTACTCCGACTCGACGAGGTCGATGTAGCCTCTCATGACGGTCAGAGGGGTCCTGAGTTCGTGTGAGACCACATCGATGAACTGCGTCTTCATCTTCGCCACGCGCTCGAGCTCCTGATAGGTCTGAGTGAGCTTCTCGTAGGATCTCTCGAGCTGGTTCTGGAGCCTTATCTTGGAAGTCACATCCATCGCGGCGAATAGAATGGCCTCGACGTCTCCTCGTTCTGACTTAATGGGGGTGACCTTCACATGCAAGTACAGAGCCTTGTCTGGACTTGGAACGACATGCACGTCCGCCCTCTCACCATCGTGACCGTCCATGGCCTGAATCAAAAGGGCGTCAAGCCCCGATTTGGCGATTATCGGCAACTCGAATACGCTCGTCCCCAGGATTTCTTGCTCGGACTCCTTGTCCAGAATGTAGAGCATCTGTCTGTTCGCCAACTTGAAGATGCCCTTGGGGTCGCATATGAACATCCCTATGGGAGCGAGCGACAGGATCCTGTCCGTTTGCTGCTTGGCCTCGCTCAATCTCGTGAGTATCCTGACATTGTCGAGAAGCATTGCGATGCCGTCGGAGACGACCGAGAGGGTCTCCTCCGCTTCCACCGAGAATTTCGGGCGGCCTTTTCGGTTGGCAACCCCGATATAGCCGAGGAATTCGCCACGCAGACGGACGGGGCACAGCAGAAGCGTTTCGATATCCAGTGCCTTCGCGATGGGTTTGGCCACATCAGGCAGTGCTGACTGCTCGTCACACCTAATGACCATCGGTTTCCCTGGCGCGGTGAAATCCCGCCTCACCACCTCATCGACATGTATCGGGGGCAATTCGCTCACTTGAGAGCTTTCGACCCCCGACTCCCCTGCGATGCTGAGGTAAGGACGGTCAGCATCGATCATCAGAACCATTGAGAAGTCAGCATCTGTCATGGTCCGCAGCTCGTCTGAGACAACCTTGAACCCCTCGGAGGCGCTGCTGACCATCCTCAGCTTAGCGTTTAACCTGAAGATAGTCTCGAAATCAGAAGCTTTCTTCAAGTCGTCGTCTGTCAACGGAAGAGACCTCCCAGGGTGAAGTTGGCACTCCAGGCACGGAGGGTGCAGACGCGGAAACGGGTTTCACTGTAGATAAGCTGTTCGTTCGAGGCTCCGAAC
>JBASRQ010000072.1:0-7340 GCA_049273895.1 Thermoplasmata archaeon | reverse complement strand
ACAAGCCCCAAGGCGAGTACCTGTACGGCAAGAACAAGAACGTCATGACCTTGTTAGAGCTCAAGGAGAAGCTGCACAAGGGCGAGGCGAAGGGCAACGAGTACGTATTCATACAGTGCGTCGGCTCGAGAGAGGAAGGACACCCGAACTGCTCGCGAGTGTGCTGCACGGGCACGATGACCGCTGCGATCGAGATCAAGAAGAAGGACCCGAACGCGAAGGTGTACGTCCTCTACAGGGACATCAGGACCTACGGGTTCAGGGAGAAGTACTACAAGGAGGCGGGCCGGCTGGGCGTGACCTTCGTCAGGTTCGAGGACAAGGACAAGCCGAAGGTCGATGACAAGGGCGGCAAGCTCGAGGTCAAGGTGACAGACGAAGACACCGGCAAGGAGATCACCCTTAGACCGGACTACCTCGTCCTGGCGAGCGGCACGAGGCCGCAGCCGGACGCGGGCACGCTCGCACCGATGTGCAAGGTTCCCCAGACCAAGGAGGGTTTCTTCCTGGAAGCCCACATGAAGCTCAGGCCGGTCGACTTCGCGACCGAGGGCATCTATCTGGCAGGTCTGGCGCACGGCCCGAAGTTCATCGACGAGAGCATCGCGCAGGCGCTCGCGGCAGTGTCCCGTGCCACAACGGTGCTGTCGAAGACCGAGCTCGAGGCCGAAGGCATAGTCGCGAGAATCGAGGAGTCGCTCTGCGACGGATGCGGGATATGCGTTCCGATCTGCGAGTACAAGGCCCTCGAGGTGGTCCCGGACAAGAAGGATCCGAAGAAGAAGATCGTGGAGGTCAATGTGGGCCTCTGCAAGGGTTGCGGCGCATGCGTGGGAGCATGTCCGTCCGGAGCGCTCACCCAGATGGGCTACAGAGACGACCAGATCTACGCGATGATCGACGCCATGCTCGAAGAGCCGAAGCCGAAACTGGAGGCGAAACAATGAGCTCGGAAGCTGCACACAATGCGAGTTCACATGCAGAGGCAGCGGCAAAGGAGCCCGACCCCAAGATACTGGTCTTCTGCTGCAACTGGTGCTCATATGCTGGAGCTGATCTCGCCGGAGTCAGCAGGCTCCAGATGCCACCGTACTTCAGGACCATCAGAGTCATGTGCTCGGCCAGAGTCGACCCAGAGTTCGTCCTGAGGGCTTTCCAGAAGGGCGTTGACGGCGTTCTCGTCGCAGGCTGCCACCCCGCGGACTGCCACTACATAGGCGGGAACTACAGGACTCGCAGGAGGATAGCGCTCCTGAAGATGCTCATCCAGCAGTTCGGATACGATCCGGACAGGCTAAGGCTCGAATGGGTCTCCGCGGGTGAGGGCGAGAAGTTCCAGAAGACCATAGTCGAGTTCACCAACACGATCAAGGAAATAGGGCCTTCTCCGATGCATAGGGGTGACTGAAGATGTCTCTCCGGGAGGCCAAGATACGCGCGGCATTGAGGACGGTCGAAGGCGAGAGGATCAGATGGCTCCTCGGAAAGAAGGGTCAGCTGACCACCACTGGGAACGTGTTCGGGGAGGCCATCACTGGGTCGAGATACGACTTCATAGTGCAGAAGGCTGCGGCGGTGGAGCTCGAAAGGAACCTTCTGCTGCAAGAGATGGAAGACGGCCCGAGGACGGTCCACGAGCTGCACGATGCCACGGGCATCGCGAAGCCGGAGATCGTGAAACACATAATCGCCCTCAAGAAGTGGAGGCTGGTCGAGCAGGTAGGAATGAAGGGCCAGTCGCCGCAGTATTTGGCAGCCCCGAAGAAGAAACTGCCTGAGGAGAAGGAGGTGAGCTGAAATGGCAGAGAAGATCAAGATCGCACAGTACTGGGGAGCGGGCTGCGGAGGATGCGACGTCGCGCTCCTGGACATCGACGCGAAGATCCTGGACATCCACGCCATAGCTGATGTCGTGTTCTGGCCAATCGGCTTCGACGGCAAGCTGAAGGACATCGAGGCGATGCCCGACAAGAGCATCACCGTGAGCTTCTACAACGGTGCCATAAGGAACAGCGAGAACGAGCACATCGCCAAGGTACTTCGACAGAAGTCCGTCATCATGATCGGCTTCGGCTCGTGCGCGTGCTTCGGCGGGACGCCCGGGCTCGCGAACGTGACGAACAAGAAGGAGATCTTCGAGACGGTCTACAAGAACACACCATCGACCGACAACCCGAACTTCGTGACGCCGCAACACCTCGCGAAGGTCAAGGAGGGAGAGCTCGAGCTCCCGGAGTTCTACGACTCAGTCAAGACGCTAGACGAGGTCGTGGATGTCGACTACTTCATGCCCGGGTGCCCGCCAACGGTCAACCTGATCGCGATGGCGGTCGACGCTGTGGCGCAGCATGTGACCAAGGGCGCCGCGCTGCCCCCGAAGGGCACGGTCATCGCGAGCGACAAGACCCTGTGCGACGAGTGCAAGAGGGAGAGGGTCGAGAAGGGCAGGAGGATAGAGAAGATCTACCAGGCGTACGAGATCAAGCCAGACCCGAAGAAGTGCCTCCTGGACCAGGGAATCATCTGCATCGGGCCCGCCACGAGGGCCGGCTGCGGAGCGATGTGCCCGAACGCCCAGATGCCGTGCAGAGGCTGCATGGGCCCGACGAAGGGTGTCATGGAGCAGGGCGCGAGCATGCTGAGCGCGCTGTCCTCGCTCCTGAACATCACGGACACGGAATCGCAGCTTAGCGAGGAGCAGATAATGACACTGATGATGCAAGTCAAGGACCCGCTCGGGACTTTCTACGCGTTCACGCTGCCGAAGTCCCTGTTGAAAAGGACCGTGACCGAGAGAGGCAAGAAGAAGGCGGTGAGCTAGATGGCCGGACCGATAATCAACGACATACCAGTCAAAACGAAGGAAAGGAAGATCTCAATTGACCCCATCACGAGGCTCGAAGGCCACGGGAAGATCGAGATCTTTCTGGACGAGAATGGCAACTGCGAGAACGCCTACCTCCAGGTCCCGGAGCTCAGGGGCTTCGAGAGATTCTGCATAGGCAGGCACGTCATGGAGCTACCTGTGCTGACCAACAGGCTGTGCGGCGTGTGCCCGGCGGCACACCACCTGGCGGGCACCAAGGCCTTGGACGCGGTCTTCAGCGCGACGCCGACACCGACTGCGATCAAGCTGAGAGAGCTATTCTACATGGGCCAGTACACCCACAGCCACATTGCGCACTTCTACGCTCTGGCAGCACCGGACTTCGTTCTGGGGCCGTCGGCACCGTCGAACAAGAGGAACGTATTGGGCGTGGTGGATGCAGTAGGCGTGCCCATTGGCGCAGAAGTGATCAAGCACAGGTCGTATGGCCAGAAAGTGCAGGAGATAGTCGGCGGAAGAGCAACGCACCCGGTGTTCGGTCTACCTGGAGGCGTGTCAAAGCAAATCAGCGAGGAAGAGCGCGTGCAGATGGAGACCATGGCCAAGTCCTGCGTCGAGTTCGGAAAGTTCACAGTCAAGCTGTTCCACGATCTCGTGCTCGGCAACAAGGACTACCTTAACCTCATTCTAAACAAGGACGCGTACTACCTCGAAACCTACTATATGGGCACGGTGGACAAGAACAACAAGAGCAACTTCTACGACGGTGACATCCGTGTCGTGGACCAGCAGGGCAAGGAGGTCCTCAAGTTCAAGCCCAGCGAGTACCTGAACATCATCGCAGAGCACGTCGAACCCTGGACCTACATGAAGATGCCCTACCTGAAGAAAATCGGGTGGAAGGGCTTCGAGGCGGGGCCGAACAGCGGCATATACAGGGTTGGGCCGCTCGGGAGGATCAATGTCTGCACTGGCTACACGACGCCTCTCGCGCAAGCGGAATACGAGGTCTTCAGGAAGACGATGAAGGACCTCGGCGTCACGGGTCCTGTGCACCATACCCTAGCGTTCCACTGGGCGAGGGTCATAGAGCTGCAGCACGCGGCCGAGAGGATGCTCGAGCTGGCGAGCGACAAGACCATCACCAGCGACGACATCAGAGGACCATACAAGGAGCCGAAGGAGGGCGTAGGCATAGTCGAGGCCCCGAGAGGCACGCTCATTCACCACTACGCCTCTGACAAGGACGGCCTGTGCACCAAGATCAACATGGTCGTCGCGACGACGAACAACTCCGCCGCGATCAACACGAGCGTGAGACAGGCCGCGATGGCACTTATAAAAGACTGGATGGTATCGCCCGGCCTGCTGAACAAGGTCGAGATGGCCTTCAGGTGCTACGACCCCTGCAACTCGTGCGGCACGCACTCGTTGAACGGCGGGCCGGCGCTCGAAGTGACGGTCAGGCGCAAGGACGGTTCTGTCCTAACAACACAGAGAAACTTCTAAACGGATTTCACGAGGGGACATTCCCCTCATAGATCATTTTCATTCCATTCACGGCGTCAGAGTCAGGATTATTATGGCCTAGGCCTTTCCGACTCCTGTGAAAGTGCTCGTCCTTGGTGTGGGCAATCCTATACTCTCCGATGATGGTGTCGGCATCCACGTCGCTCGCGAGCTCAAGAAGAGAAAACTGCCCGGAGTCGACGTGGAGGAACTAGCGGCGAGCGGGCTGGAGCTGCTCGATGTGGTCCGTGGTTATGACAAGGTCGTCATAATAGACGCGATCCAGACGACAAAGGGAAAACCTGGCGAACTGCACGTCCTCGAGGAGAAGGATTTCGAGAAGTCCATCCATGGGTCCTCTCCGCACGGGATCAACATCGCGACGGCGCTCGCCCTGGGAAGGAAGCTCGTGCCGAACGAGATGCCCAGAGATGTCATCTTCTTCGCAATCGAGGCGGAAGACCTGGTCAATGTCGGTGAGAGACTCACACCGAAGGTGGCTAGGGCGCTGCCGAGGATAGTGGAACAGGTGAAGAAGGAGCTGACCTGACATGGCAAAGAATGACCTGAAGAAGAAACTGCAGGAGCTGCGCCCCGTGCTCAGGTCAAGATGTCTGGTCAATGACGCTAACAAATCCTCGGCACAGGATCCCCGACCGGCGGCTCGATCACTCGCTTGCCACCGATGTGCGTCTCCATCATGACGCCTCGGACCTCCTTGGTCGCCTGGCCGATGATCCTTGCCTTCTTACCTTCAGGTCTCGTCCGGATCGCCTTGAGAACCTCTTCCGCTTTCTCCGGAACAACAGCGATAATGACCTTGCCTTCGTTCCCGACTTCCAAGGGATCTATCCCCAGCATCTCGCACGCGGAAAGGACCGCGTCGTCCATCGGGATGTCCTCCTCCCTGACCACGATGCCGATCACAGACTTGTCCGCCCACTCGTTGAGCAGGTTCGCCAATCCGCCCCTGGTAGGATCCTTCATCGCGGTTACACCACCCACTCTCAACCCAGAGGCAATAAGATGATTCAAGGGCGCAGCGTCGCTCTTGACCGTCGTCTCAAAACCGTATCCTTCCCGGAAGGACAGTATCGCCACGCCGTGGTTCCCCATCGGCCCAGAGGCTATCAGCACATCCCCCTCACCCACGGCGGAATCGTTCGGCCAGTCCCACTTGAACTTCCTGTGCTCCCTCACCTCTCGGATGTTGTGATCCAAGTGCTCGGACCTCTTGCCCACGCCGCTCGTGTTGATGAACAGGCCGTCCATCGCCCCCTTCTCTACGACCTTCGTGTCCCCCGTGACTATCTTCACCTCGGCCTTCTTCGCCGTCGCGTTGATGCTCCGCATGATCTTATGGAGCTCCTCGCCGGAGAACCCCTCCTGAATTATCATGGCGCACGAGAGTGCGAACGGTGTCGCGCCCATGACGGATAGATCGTTCACCGTGCCCGCGACCGATAGAACCCCGATGTCCCCGCCCGGGAAGAAGAGCGGCTTGACCGTGTAGGAGTCTGTCGTGAAGGCAATCCCATCGATGATCGCCGCGTCGTCCAAGGCAGCTAGAGGTATCACCCCGAAATCGTGATCCAACTCTTTTAGCACGAACTCGCGGATGAACTCCTGCATGCGCTCTCCGCCCGCGCCATGAGTCATCGTGATTTTGGGCATTTGATGGAACCAGCTCAGTTGCGAAGAGGCTGGCCGATAATAACCTTTTTGGCTTCCACTTCTCGTGGGATATAGCTAGCACAGCCGAGATACCTTGATAACCACCGATCCGGTTTACTTCGCCCGATGCTTTCCGGGGCTATCCTGTCCGGCGGGTTGAGCAGACGCATGGGCGAGGAAAAGGGACTTGCGCTGTTAGGAGGAGAGCCGCTCATCTCGCATGTGGCGCGAGCCTTGGGAGGCGTGGTCGACGAGATCGTCATCGCCGTCGCAAAGGGTATGTCAGCGAGGTATCGAGAGGCTCTCGGCAGTGGGCTCATGATAGTGGAGGACAAGAGGGCTGAGATAGGTCCTCTCGAAGGACTCATAACTGCGCTCAGCGCGGCCAGAGGAGATTTTATCCTTGTCAGTCCGTGCGACACCCCTTTCCTGAGAGTCGATCTGTGCAGGTCGATAGTCTCTCTCGCCAAAAAGAGAGACGGAGCCGTGCCTAGAATCGGAGGCAACTTCGAACCGCTCCACGGCGTCTACAGACGGATCAAATGCCTCGCGGCGTTCGAGGAAGCGCTCGAGGAGGGAAAGCGCAAGCCGATTGACGCATACAGTATGCTCGACCTGGAATTCGTCGACGAGGACATTGTTCGCGTCGTCGATCCGCGACTGGAGAGCTTCTGGAATCTCAACAGCCAGAGGGAGCTGGAGTTGGCGGAGAAGAGACTTCGAGGAGACGGTTCCTGAATCAAGATGTCTTTGCCCGCTTCTTCACCATTCTCGTTATTCGCTCCTTGACCTCTTCGACGTTGAGGGACTCGACGAAATGCTCGGGAGTGACTCGCGCCAGGTAATGTGCCCCCGCTATTCCGACGATAACACCTGCGAATCCGTCGAACAGGAGGTCGTACATCGTGTCGCTGAGACTGTACTGGAGCTGGCTGCCGAACAAAGCATCGTTTCCATACTCCATGATCTCCCAAAGCACGCCCATGGCCATCGTGAGCATCACGATGAAAAATGCGAGAAACGGTCTCGGCAGATGGATGCTTTCGACATACTTGTCAAGGGTAACCACAACAACGAATCCAAGCGCTCCAATCAGCGATGCGGACATCATGTGCGTTATGTGATCCCACCCCGGCACGTTGTTGTAGAATCCGGAGAAGCCGCCGACCACATGAAGGAAGAGAGCAAACACGATCCAGAAGTTGATCTCCACTGGCAGGACGACTTCAAGGTCTCGGCGGAGCAGAGACGGGATCGCGCTCACAAGCAAAGAGACCACGGCAGCAGGCACCCAGGTCAGATTACCAGTGACGATACCTGCAGCCGCAAT
>JBASRQ010000215.1:0-1872 GCA_049273895.1 Thermoplasmata archaeon | reverse complement strand
TGCCACTCGTGGCACCTGAGCTCGCCGCCGCCTTGCTCGCGGTGGTGTTCTCATTGATGGCTACGGTCAAGGTATCGCCGATCCGGCGCGGCCGCCTGTCCTCGAAAAGCGGTCGATACCCATCGGCCTGAAATATCGTGCCATTAGCGGGTGCCGCGATCGCCGGCTGGGGTCTGGCAGTCGTGGGGCCCTCCACGATCGTTTGCGGAACCGAGGAACAACCACCGGCCACTAGGCACGCCAGTATTGCTGTGTTCGGTGCGATCAGGAAGCGGATCATTGACACTACTGCCTCGGCGGCCTCGCTCGATTGCTTCCGGCTCGCTCACAACTGGGATAGCCGCTGGAGCATCTGGTCGGAGGTGGTGATCGCTTTGCTGTTGACCTCGTATGCGCGCTGGGTCTGGATCATATTCACCAGCTCCTCGACGACGTTTACGTTCGACGTCTCCACGTAACCCTGATTCAGCAGGCCCGCGCCGTTGGTGCCGGGGGTATTGGTGCTCGGAGTTCCGGAAGCGGTCGTTTCGGTGTAGAGGTTTTCCCCTCTGCTCTCCAGCCCCGCAGGATTGATGAAGGTAGCCAGCTGAAGTGTGCCAACGTTCAGCTGCCCTGACGACCCGGACTGTGTCACCGAGACAGTTCCATCTCGGCCGATGCTTATGGTTTGAGCGTTGGGCGGAATGGTGATTCCGGGTTGCAGGTGGAAGCCGCTGGACGTGACGAGCTGTCCCTGACTGTCTACCTGGAAGGAGCCGTCACGCGTATACGCGGTCGTCCCATCAGGGAGGAGCACCTGAAAGAATCCGGCACCCTGGATTGCGACATCCTTGTCATTGCCTGTCTGCTGCAAATTCCCCTGAGTGAATATGCGCTCGACCGCAACAGGCCGAACCCCAGTCCCTAGCTGCAGGCCGGACGGCAACTGAGTTTGCTCTGATGACTGAGAACCTGGCTGGCGGACCGTTTGGTAGAGGAGGTCCTCGAACACAGCGCGAGAACGCTTAAAACCGCTAGTACTAACGTTAGCGAGATTGTTTGCAATCACGTCCATCTGGGTCTGCTGTGCGCCAAGACCTGTCTTTGCAATCCAGAGTGAGCGAATCATTAGTCTCTCCTGAAGTGGCTGCCGCGGCCGATTACCTAGCTAGAAACGATCGATTGCACCGTTCTCGCACGCGGTCTCACGAGCTGAGTCCGAGCACCTGACCCGCCTTGCTGCTGTTCTCTTCGGCGCTTTGCAGCATCTTCATGTGCAGATCAAACTGCCTACCGAGGCTTATCATGTTTACCATCGCGTCAATGACCTTAACGTTGCTGTCTTCCAAGGCACCCGAGACCACCTTGACGCGCGAGTCCGCAGTCGCTGGTGCCCCATCCGTTGTCCGGAAGAAACCGTCGTCGCCGCGCGTCATGGTATCTTCCGGAGGATTGACAAGCTTGATTCTCCCGAGCACGTTGACGATGCCGGCCTTCCCGGATGCCGAAACGCCGGATACTGTACCGTCCGTTCCGATCTCGATGGTCACATCCGGAGGGATGCTGATGGCGCCACCATCACCAAGCACGCTTCGCCCATCGAGTGTCTGGAGCACGCCGTTCTCGCTCACGTTCAAACTGCCATTCCGAGTGTAAGCCTCCGAGCCATCTTCCATTTGGACGGCCATCCAGCCCTTGCCCTGCAACGCCATGTCGAGCGCGCGTCCCGTGCTATGGATCGTCCCCGGCGTAAAGTCCGTTCCAACTGTAGAATCGACGACGAAGACGCGAGTAGGGAGACCATCGCTGATGACAGGGACCGCCCTGAACGAATCCAGTTGCGCGCGAAACCCGGGGGTGGACGCGTTGGCAAGATTGTGGGAGGTATTAGCT
>JBASRQ010000211.1:0-2078 GCA_049273895.1 Thermoplasmata archaeon | reverse complement strand
CCATGTTTTTGAAGGAGCTTCCTGGGCTCCTGCCATGAATTCAACAGAATCCTTTTATTGGCGACCGTGTTAATCCGGTCTCAAGGCCGACCATGGGGTAGTGGTCTAGCTTGGTATGATACGTGCTTTGGGAGCATGAGGTCATCGGTTCAAATCCGATCTACCCCACCATCGTCATGTCTGGCTGTCTTTCGATTTTGCCGGATTGAAGTCCCTGCAGTGTCCTCGGTTCAATTTCGGCTGAGTTCATGAGACGCCCCTGTCCGTGACAATCTCTGATACGATTATATGGAGAACCGTCAATCGGGTTTGGAATATGGCTGGCAGAGCGATCCCAAATCGAGCAAGTGCTGCGACATTCCCCGTACTCAAAACCAGGAGGTTAGTGCTCAGACAGGTCGCTATGAAAGATGCTCCGTGGTACTTCGAACACTTCAACACGAAAGAGATTGCCGAAGGTCAGGACCACCAGGGTCCTCGGAACATGAAAGAGGCTCGCGCTGAGCTGAAGCTCTATTTCACAGACACTTTCAGGAAAAAGCGTGGGATTCGGTGGGGCATCACGATCAAGGGCGATGAAAGACTCATCGGATCCGCGGGATTCTACAAATGGAACCAGCCGGAGCGTTATCAGGCGGAGATGGGGTACGATCTGAATCCTGCGTTCTGGGGACGGGGTATGATGACAGAGGCGCTCACAGCCATCATCCAGTACGGATTTGACAAAATGGGTCTCCATCGAATCGAAGTGTTGATACCCCACAACAACAACCGATCGCAGAATCTCGTCAAGAGGTTGGGATTCACAAAAGAGGGTGTTCTCCGGGACCATTACTTCGTTGAGGGAAGGTTCTCTGACGATGTGATATTCTCCCTGCTGAAGAAGGAATGGTAAGGCCCTTGATTGAGACCGCTCACGACTCTCGGCCTGAGATGAACTGGCAATAGCCGTAACTCACAGGCCCTTTCTTCGTGGTTTCGCAAGGGAAGTCAGGGCACTCGAAACACAGCTTGACGCCCTTCTCGAAGGCGCAAGTCGCGATGGCGCAGAATTCGTTCCTCATTGGCATGCATCCCTTTTTACCATGCGGGCATTTGTTCTGGACCATCCTGGGACACTTCTCGCACGCGATTCCGCAGACTCCGATTCTCATAGACGTGCACGCATTCCTCCGAAATGACTATTCTGTCACGGAAGTCCAATATTGAATGATAAAGGATTGGGCCTAGCTCCACAACCCTAGAGCCTTCACTGAGTCTCCACACAGCTATATATGAGGATCATATACTGCTATTTGCAGGTGGACTTTCGGGGGCCGGACCGCGATGAGAAGGTACAAGGACATTCCGCTTTGGAAGAACGTGAGTCCCAAACAGTGGACCGACTGGAAATGGCAGGTTAAGAACCGCATAACCGATGTCGAGACGCTCGCGCAGGTGATCAACCTCACGAAGAAGGAAGAAGAGGAGATCCGCAGCTCCATGAAGTACCTGCGCATGGCTATCACGCCTTACTATGCAACCTTGATGGATCCGGACGACCCAAGCGATCCCGTCAGGAAGCAGGCTGTTCCCACTTCGAATGAATTGCATGTGACCAGGGACGAGATGGAAGACACCGTCGGTGAGACCGTCGATTCCCCGCACGAGGGACTCACCCACAGGTACCCTGACCGTGTGCTCCTGCTGATAACCGACCAGTGCAGCATGTACTGCAGGCACTGCTGCAGGCGAAGGATAGTCGGCCAGACAGACCACCAGAGGAGCTGGGAGGAGATCAAGGAAGCCATCGACTACATCAGGGACACCCCCCAGGTCAGGGATGTGCTCATTTCCGGTGGCGACGCGCTCCTAGTATCCGACGATTTCCTCGAGAAGGTCATACGCGAGATCAGGAAGATCAAGCATGTGCAGATCGTGAGGATCGGCACGAGAACGCCTGTTGTGAGCCCCTACAGGATCACGCCGGGGCTGGTGAGGATGCTCCGGAAGTACCACCCGGTCTGGCTGAACACTCATTTCAACCATCCGAAGGAGATCACTCCGGCCTCGAAACGCGCCGTGGAGATGCTTGTGGA
>JBASRQ010000195.1:0-17634 GCA_049273895.1 Thermoplasmata archaeon | reverse complement strand
GAACACATCCGCAAGCTTGCGGGTCCACAGCGAGTTGGATAGAGGTTTCCCCAGAACAGATTTCCATCTCCTCTCGTATTCCATGAGGGGGCTTCCATCTTTCAGATGTTCTCGTACGGTCTGCCCTGCAATCCTTCCAGCTATCATCGCGAGAGGAATCCCGCCCCCGTTGGTCGCCATCACGTGACCGGCGGCATCACCGACCAGAAGGACATTCCCGCTCACAGTTCTGTCGAGCGGCCCTGATAGCGGGACGAAACCCATCGTGACCTCTCTGCATTGAATCCCAAGTCTGCTCACGAAGCTGTCGAAGAGAACGCTGGGACTGTTTTTGAGAAGCATCGGATTGAAACCCAGTCCAACATTCGCTCCGTCCCGCTTGGGGACCACCCACGCGTACCCTCCGGGAGCGATCGCGCCGAAATACATCTTGACAATGGGTTCGAATTTGCTGCTGGTTTGGCAAGTGATGGCGGGGTACCGCATATCCGGGTTCCCCATTCCAGCTTGTCTCGCGGTCCGCGAGTTCGGTCCGTCGGCCCCGACGATGACCTTGGCCTTGATGTCTCCGATGGTGGTTTTGGCGATGCCGTTCTTGATTGATAGCAGCGACGTATTCGTCTTCAGGCGCGCGCCCGCCTCAACTGCGAGCTTCGCCAAATGCTTGTCGAACACCCTCCTGTTCAAGGTATGGCCAGCGAAATCGCATCTGTAGACTTTCCCCTTTGGAGAGATCAAATCGACGTACTCAGATTTGCCGGCGACGAACGAATCATCGAGTTGGAACAGTTCTTCGAGGTCCATCGTCTTGGGGAACATCGAATACATCTCCTTCGCGTCAGGAAGAAACTCGCCACATTGGACGGGATAGCCGATCTCGCTCCGTCTGTCGATAAGGAGAACGTCGATTTCCTTCCCGGCGCAATATCTTGCCGTTGTGCTACCAGCTGGTCCTGCCCCGACTATCAGCACATCGACTTCCAAGGTTTCTTCCCCCTGGTCATCGTCGCACCATTCAGCCCTAGGTATTCAGTTGAGACATCGTCGAAGCCGCTCCGTCTGAGGAGGTCCTCATAAACTCTCGTCGAGCCATACGCCACGTACGTGTCGACCAACGTCCTGTACGGATCTCGAGTCCATCTCTCTCGGACCACAGACGGGACAGCGACTCGAGTCAGCGGAGGAACCATGTGCTTCACATGGAACTCGAGCATCTTGGCAAGAGGCCCTGAAGGAGGTTTCGCCATATCGACGATGAAGACCTCTCCTCCGTTCCTGAGCACGCGGATCATCTCGTCAGCGCCTGTCTTCCTGTCGAAGAAGTCTCTGAACGAGAACACGCAGAACACCTTGTCGACTGAAGAATCGGCCAAAGGTATCATCTCGCCGACGCCCTTGAGGAATGTCACTCGCTCTGGGTCCAGAAGCTCTTTAGAGATGTCCGACAAATCGCTCGATGGCTCGAGGGCGAGGATCGTTTTCGACCTGAGATGCCTTGTGAAGTTGCCAGGCCCAGAGCCTATCTCGAGAACGACATCCTCAGGCTCAGCATAGGCTGCGACCCGCTTCCTCCACTTGTCGACCATGCCGAAAGTGATCAGCCAGTTGACGCGCTCGTAATATGGGCCGACCTCTTCCATGGCATCTATGACCTGGTGCCATTCCTTGTCAGACATGCCTTGTGGATCCATGTGGAACGCACCTACGAATCCCGCTCGAGGACCTTTGTGATGACGTCCCTCAGCGCCTTGCTGTGGGCGGTGCTGGAGAGGCACCCCAGATGACCAAGGGCCTCCATTCCGTAGTACTCGGCCATTCCTCTGGCTTTTTCGACAGCACCCGAGTTGACGACCATCTGAGCGCACTTTCTGACGGCGTCCACGGCCGGGCTCTCTTGGGAGATGACCTCCATGATGGCTCTCTTAACCTCCTCAGAGCTCTTGATTGCCAGAAGAGATGGTAGGGTGAGGTTTCCCTCCTTGAGGTCGTTCCCGACCATCTTGCCAGTCTTCTTCTCATCTCCTGTGAAATCCAGTATATCGTCCACGATCTGGAAAGCGACGCCCAGGTCCAGGCCGAACTTGCCCAGGGATTCGATCTCCTCGGTGGATCCACCGGCGAGGTACGCGCCCACCATTGCGCCCGCCTTGATCGGCTGCGCGGTCTTCCTCTCCGCCACTTGCAGATACGTGTCCACCGTCAGGTCCTTCCTGTGTCTGTACCTGTTCTGAAGGATCTCACCTTCGGCCAAGGCAGCACAAGCATCTGCGGTGGTAGCCACCACCGTCTTGTCGAACGCTCCTCCGAGCTGGAAGGCCTTCGCGAACAGGAAGTCCCCCGTCACCACCGCATTGTGGATACCGTACTTCTTGTAGACAGTCACCCGACCGCGTCGAGTCGATCCACCATCGTTTATGTCGTCATGAATGAGAGTGGCAGAATGTATGAGCTCGAAACCGGCGGCGATGTCCACGATCTTCTGAACGTCCTTGCCGCCCACTGCTTTGTAGGCGAGAATCGTGACTGTGGGCCTAAGCCTCTTGCCTCCCGCGTCAATCACATGGAGCGAGGCCTCGGTCAGAACCTGCTCCCGGGACTTCACCATTTCGTGGAGCCTCTCGTCCACCATCCTGAGCTCCGTCTGGATGCCGAAGTCCCACGGCGATGTGGTCATGTGTTGCGCATATTGACCAATTCATACTTAAGTGTAATGCCGCGGGATTGTTACGAATCCGCATGCCTGGCTATGCACTGCCGAGCACGCTCGGAAGGCCTCGACTATGGCCATC
This sequence comes from Thermoplasmata archaeon, assembly GCA_049273895.1. GTDB lineage: Archaea > Thermoplasmatota > Thermoplasmata > UBA10834 > UBA10834 > COMBO-56-21. The sequence continues at coordinate 14,845 of JBASRQ010000195.1, read as the reverse complement.
CAGAGAGGAGGCCCGCAAATGTTGCCGCGGCATCCTTGCACACGGACACGAACGGATCCGGGAACACGCCTATGAGGACCACCATGACAACAGCGAAGGCAATCGCAGCTCCCATCATCGGAGGGACCCTGATCTTGCTCTCGGCGCCCTTCTCCATGTACATGAACTTGATCACGCGCGCGTAATAGTACAATGATAAGGCGCTGTTAAGGACACCCGCGATCGCGAGCCATATCAGCCACGACTGCCCGGGCTCGAGCGAGGAGTATACGGCGGATGAGAACAGGACGAACTTGCTCGCGAATCCGGCAAGCGGCGGCATGCCGGCGAGGGAAAGCAGGAACAGAGTCATCGAGAACGCGAGGAAGGGAGATCGCTTGCTTAATCCCTTGAAGTCATCAAGTCTCTCGCCGACGGCCACTGCGCCCATCGCGGCGACGATCATGAACGCGCCCGATTTCATGAAGGCGTGCGTGAGGATGTGGAATATCCCGCCTGCAAGAGCATACTGAGTGGCGACGGGCAGTGCGATCAGTATGTAACCGGCCTGAGCGATGGACGAGTACGCGAGCATCCTCTTGATGTTGGTCTGGGAGACCGCGATCAGGTTGCCAACGGTCATCGTCACTATGGCGAGCACCGCGACAGCCGCCTCCCATTGGGCCTTCGATACGAGAATGCCGATCAGGAATATCTTGAAAAAGGCGGCGAACCCCATCTTCTTCGAGGCCGCGGCCAACAGACCAGAGATCGGCGTCGGAGCCCCCTCGTACACGTCAGGAGCCCACATGTGGAACGGGACCATCGCGATCTTGAACCCAAGACCGGCAAGAAGTAGCACTGCCGCGAGGAGGACGACCGGGTCCGAGTCCATGATCCACTGGGAGGACGGCCCAGCGAGGACCGCCCCGATGCCGCTGATGTTAGTGGTTCCCGCTACGCCGTAGAACAGCGATATGGCGAAGAGTGTGAGCGCAGAGCTGAATCCGCCGACGATGAAGTACTTCGTGGCCGCCTCGGCCGACCTCTTCTCGGTCTTTCTGAAGCCCGAGAGCGCGAAGGACGATATCCCCGCAATCTCGAGCCCGACGAACAGGGCAATCAGGTCCGCAGACTCCGCCACCACTGACATGCCAGTGATAGCCAGCAGAATGAGCGCGTAGTACTCTCCCTGGTTCTTGTCGGTTCGAATGAAGTCCGGGGAGCTGAGCACAACTATTATCCCGACGACGATGAACACAAGCAAGAACAAACCCGAGAACGTGTTGATCTCAAGAAGCGAGGTGCCGCTCGCGACCGGAACCCAGCTGCCTGCGAAGAGCCAGGCGACCACAAGAGCGCCAATCGTCAGCAGCGGGATGAGCGCGACGAATGACAAGATTCTCTTGTCCCTGAAGATGTAGTCCATAGCCGGCATCAGGAGCGCGAACAGTATCAGCAAGAGCTGAGGGATGAACCAGCTGAGGTCGTTCCAGACGTCCATCTCATCCACCTCCGAGGAGCGCGTGGATTATCCTCACGGCAGGCTCGATGTACTGAAAGATCGCCAGCGGGAAGACGCCGAAGACAGCGATCAAGGCGAGCAGCGTTCCGACAGGAACGCCCTCATACCAGCTGACATCGTGAACATGGGCTGTGTCTATCCTGTCCGTCAACGGGCCGAACATCGTCTTCTGCAGAGCCCACAGATAATAGCCTGCGGTGATCACCACGCTGAGAATCGGCAGGAGCAGCCACAAGCCCCAGGTCTGGAACATGCTCACGAAGACCATGAACTCGGCCGCGAAGCTCACGAGTCCCGGAAGGCCCAGTGACGCCAGGAATCCGATTGTCATCATCGTTGAGGCTATCGGCATCTTCTTCGACAGGCCCCCCAGGACGGGTATCATCCTGGTGCCACACTTGTGCTGAACCACGCCGCACATCATGAACAGGACTGCCGTCACGAGCCCGTGGGCGAACATCTGGAACACGCCCGCGACGATCCCCAGCTGCGTGAAGGTGGCAAAGCCCAGGAGGACGAAGCCCATGTGGCTGATAGAGGAATACGCGACCATCTTCTTGAGATCCTTCTGGGCCAGACACAGCATCGCGCCGTACAGGATGCTTGCGATAGCTATGACCGCGATCACGATCTGGAACGCGTCTGCCCCGAGAGGCAGGCTCGGGATTGCTACCCTGATGATACCGTAGCCACCCATTTTGAGCAAAAGGCCAGCAAGCAACACGCTGCCGGCAGTGGGCGCCTCGACGTGCGCGTCGGGGAGCCAGGTGTGGAACGGCACCATGGGCACCTTGACCCCGAACCCGAAGAACGCCGCGCCAAACACGATTATCTGGAACGACTTCGTGAACCCCGTCTGCCCGGCACGCCAGATGTCCTCCATGCCGAAGGAGCCGACGCCCGCCTGGAAGTACATCGCCATGATCGATATGAGCAGCGCCAGGCTCGCGATGTGCGTGTATATGAAGAACTTGATCGCCGCATAGTCCTTGTTCGGCCCGCCCCAGACGCCGATCATGAAATACATCGGTATCAGGACGACCTCCCAGAAGACGTAGAACACGAAGTAGTCCAGGGCGGTGAACACGCCAAGGACGCCCACCTCGAGTATGAGCATGAGCCCGAAGTACTCCTTCGGCCTGAGCTGCGTGTCCCACGAAAACAGGATCGAGAGAGTGCTGAGCAGAGTCGTCAGCAGGAACAGCGGCAGGCTGATGCCATCCAAGCCGACTATGTAGTTGATCCCCAGAGATTCGATCCAACTGTGCGACTCGTAGAACTGGTAGTTGAAGAACCCGCGGCCGTCATGATATCCGGTAGCGGTCGACTCCGGTTCGATCATGAACGCGAAAGTGACGAGGATGGACAGGACCAAGGAGACCAGGGAAAAGCCGAGGGCCACGTACTTGGCGTACTCCTCCCGCTTGCCCAGCAGGAAGGTGACGGCCGCACCTATCAACGGCATCAGTATGATTATCGATATGATCGGGACGCCCTCGAACATGGCTTACCACCCTCCCCACGGGAAGATGTAGACCACGAAGACCAGCAGCAGAATGATCCCGAGCACGACGAAGCCAGTGTATCTCTGCACGTTTCCGCTCTGGGCTTTGCGGATGGTGGATCCTGCGTTGGCGCCTAGGTAGGCGAAGCCGTTCACTATGCCGTCAATCACGTATCTGTCGAACTTGTCTGCAACGAGGGCGAACCCGTACCAGAGCTTGTACGCGAAGTCGTCATAGAACTTGCTGATGTACCATCTGTTCTCTAGCGCCCTCTGGAATACGCCGGGCACTCCCCTCGCGAAGACCGACCTGTCGAACCCGGGCAGGTAGTAGATGCGATATGCCAGCAAGATGCCCCCAACAGCCATTGCAAGCGAGACGTATGTGAGCGGATCGGTGAGAATCGAGACAAACAAATCCGTCACGGGTTCCTCGACGCCTCCCGGAGTCAGCGCCGAGATCGAGCCGCCCATGAATCCCTTGAAGCCCTGGCCGATGAACAAGGAAAATCCCGAAACTATCGCGAGTCCTGCGAGTATCATGAGAGGAACCGTCATGATCTTCGGGGATTCGTGGGCGTGGTAGGCGGACCTCGGCTCCCCTCCGAAAGTCATGAACCACATCCTGAACATGTAGAATGCAGTGATGAAGGCCGTTGCGACGCCCATGGCCCAAAGCACGAAGAAGATCTGATGGAACTCGCCGGCGCCGTAGACCGCAGCAAGGACCTCGTCCTTGCTCCAGAAGCCGGAGAGGGGCGGCACGCCCGAGATCGCCAGGGCGCCAATGAGCATCGTCAACGACGTGATCTTCATCTTCTTCCCGATGCCGCCCATCAGACGCAGGTCGTTCGTGCCGACAGAATGTATCACGCTGCCGGCGCCCAGGAACAGCAGCGCTTTGAAGAACGCGTGGTTCATGAGGTGGAACGTGGCGGACGTGTAACCGGTGGCGGAGGATGGGGTCGCGTGCAAAACCAAGTAACCGCCCGCACCAAGCCCGAGTATCATGTAACCCAGCTGGCTGACCGTGCTGTAGGCCAGAACTCTCTTGATATCGGTCGCGGCGAGCGCTACGGTGGCGGCCAGAAGCGCCGTGACGCCGCCAATGACCGCGACGAACAACAGGCTCTCGGGTGTCTGAACCAACAACGGGTAGGTTCTTGCGGTTAGGTACACCCCCGCCTTGACCATTGTCGCCGCGTGGATGAGCGCGGACACCGTCGTGGGGCCTTCCATTGCATCAGGCAGCCATTCATGGAGCGGGAACTGGGCGCTCTTGCCGATAGCCCCGCCGAATATCAACGCTGTCGCAAGCGTCAGCATGTCTGAGGGGACGGCATGCGCGACGTCATGACCTCCGTTCGCGAACAGGGCCGCGAAGTCCAGGTTCCCCATGTACTTGAACAGGACTATGATGCCCGCCATGAACATGATGTCGCCCACGCGGGTGACGATGAAGGCCCTCTTCGCAGCGCTCGCAGCTGACGGCCTCTCGTACCAGAATCCTATCAGGAGATAGGAACAAAGACCGACAAGTTCCCAGAAGATGAACATCTGCAGGTAGTTGTCCGAGATCACGAGGCCGTACATCACGGAAATGAACAACATGATCTCGGCGTAGTACCGCCTCCTGCCAACGCCCTCCTCGTGCATATACCCGCCCGAATAAACGACAACCAGCGTGCCCACGACGGAGATCACGACCAGCATGACGGCCGTGAGCTGGTCGATCCAGATGCCGAACACAACATGGAAGTCTCCGACTATCAGCCAGGTGCTCCTGGGTGCGCCGACCGTGAGCGTGTGGCCGTTCAGGACGTCCCAGACGACGAGCATCGACAAGGCGAACGCGCCTCCCGCGCCCGCGATGGCATACCCCAACCCGTCCTCCCAGCCCAGAGTCTTCTTGGGGAGGAGGCCAATGAGGACGAAAGCGAGGAAGGGGAAGACGGGTATCAGCCACGAGTATTCCAGCATCTTACCACCTCAGGATGTTGATCTTGTCAACATCTATCGTCTGATATCTCCGGTAGACGGATAGCAGGATGGCAAGTCCGACTGCGACTTCAGCTGCCGCGATCGCGATCGAGAACAGCGCGAACACCTGGCCTGACGCATCGGTCGAGCCGTGCAACGCTGTGTGGTACGAGCTGAACGCGACCAGGTTGATGTTCGCAGCGTTGAGCATGACCTCGATGGACATCAGGACCACGATGGCGTTCTTCCTGGTGAGCACGCCGTAGGCACCCACGGCGAACAGAAGCGAGCTGAAGACCAGCCAATACTCGATCGGGATCATTCCCTCTCCTCCTTCGCCAGGAACACGCCCCCGAGCAGGGCGACGAGAAGCAACAGCCCGATGAGCAGCACGACGATGCCGTAGCCGCTATTGTCAGTGACTCCGAAAAGCGTCCTGCCGACATCCTGGTTCGACGTCTGGTCCATGTCGCCCTTCGGCCACGACACAGAAGTGATGGCCCCGATGAACAGGAGTGCCATCGCGAGGATGGCGACGCCACGAGCCACCGTGCTGTTCATCGCTTCTCACTCTCCATGATCTCGCGCTTCGTGAGCATTATACCGAATAGGATGACGACGACGACCGCGCCGACATAGACCAGTATCTGCACGATGGCGACAAACTCCGCGCTCAGCATGATGAACAGGGCCGCGATCGAGATGAAGCATGTCGCGAGGGCGATAACGCTGTGGACGATCTCCTTCGATGCGACAACGAGAAGCGCGGATATCAGCGCAGACGCGGCCAAGAATAGGAAGAAGAACAACTCCCAGGTCACTTCTTCACCCCAGGCATCTCAATCGCGCTGAACCTGCACGCCCTGAAGCACTTTCCGCAGCCGACACACTTCTCGAGGACAAAGACGGCGCGCTTCTTTGGCTTGCTCTTCTTGCCGTCCTTGAGAACCTTCTCGGTGCCGGGCATGTCCATCATGTAGATGGCGTCCGCGGGACAGGCCTTTGCGCAAGCTGTGCACCCTGTGCAATTCTTGAGGATGAATCTCGGCTCCGGCATCTCGAAGTACGATTCGTACATGTCCTTCATCGTCAGAGCTTTCTCAGGGCACGCAACGACGCACTTCTCACAGGCGGTGCACTTGGGCAGAGTGATCTCTGGTTTCACCTTGCCGACGGCCTCGATTGGCATCATGGCGATGCACATCTCGGGACACTCGCCTGCGCATTTCTCGCAGCCAGTGCATTTGTCCAGATCGAGAACTGGCACTTGCCGCTTCTGCCTCTCCTCGACTATCCTGTCCACGTATGAGTCGTCCCTGAGCTCCTTCGGGCCGAACTTGATCCTGTCACGGTTGCGATCTGCGAGCTCGAACTCGACGGTCTCATGGATGGCTACAGTCGGGCACACCTCGACACAGAGCCCGCAGAACAGGCACCGCCCCATGTCGATCCCGGGGCGCTCGATCTTCCCGAGCTCCGGGTCTTCCAGCTTCTCCATCCACATGCAGTCGTTCGGGCAGATCTGGACACAGTTGCTGCAGCCGATGCAGCGCTTGAAATCCAGAGTGTGCTTCCCACGATATGTGGGCGGGAGGTTGAGCTTCTGGTAGGGGTAGAGGACCGTGTTCGGTTTCCCGACAATCAGGGATTGCCAGACCTGTCCTCCGGTCCTCCTCATAGGCCTGAGGACGAACCCGAATGACCCGAGCTTCTTCTTGTAAGCCATCAGAACCACCCCATCGTCTTCAGAGAAGCGGCGATCAGAAGATTGAGCATTGCCAGGGGCATCAGCCGCTTCCACCCGATGTTAAGCAGCTGGTCGACCCTGACTCTCGGAGTCGACCATCTCATCCACTCGATCACTACGAACACGATGTACGCCTTGATCAGGAACCAGATTGGCTCCGGAATCAGAGAAGGGCCGTGCCAACCGCCAAGGAACAACGCGGTTGCGAACGCGCCGCCTATGTATCCTCTGAGGTAGCTAGACATCATGAAGAACCCGAACCTCATGCCGGAATACTCCGTCGTCCAGCCCTCGACTAGCTCTGCCTCCGCCTCCGGGAGGTCGAAGGGCTGGATCTCCACCTCCGCGACCAGACATACCAAGAAGACGACGAATCCGAGAGCGAGCGGGATCGCGAACCAGACATCCCGCTGGGCCGAGACTATCCCCATGAAATCGAAGCTTCCAGCGAGAAGGAATACGCTCGCGACTGTCAGCAGCATCGGGATCTCGTAGCTCATCATCTGAGCGGCCGACCTCATCCCGCCGATGAGTGTGTACTTGTTGTTGGACGACCAGCCCGAGATGAGAATCGAGAACGGTGCGATCGCGAAGAACGCGAAGGCGATCAACGCGCTCGCGGGAACGCCCATCCCGGAGGCGTTCGTGGAGACCCCGAAGCTCCTACCCAGCGGTATCGTGGACAGCGCCAGGAAAGATGATGAGATGAATATCACTGGCCCCAGGTAGTACCCGAGCTTGTCCGCCTTGGCTGGCGTGATGATCTCCTTCACGAACAGTTTTATTCCGTCCGCGATGTTCTGCAGCCAGCCACCAATCCTGTAACCCACGTAGTACGGGCCATAGAAGTCGAACATTCTGCCCATGTACTTCCTGTCTATCCAGATGAAGTTCAGAACATTGATGACGGCGACTATGAGAATGATAATGACCTCGAGCAGGATCGCGAACACGGCTATGTTGCCGTGGGAGGCGGCGAGGTCCCCCGCAGCATTGAAGAAGTCGCCAAACCACGATGGAAGAACATGACCCAACCAGTACCAGAGATGGTTCACGAGATCCACGAGCCAGTGTATGATCCCGTAGCTGAAGGTGTACAGGTTCATGGTCTCACCGATCCGTCTCCCCGATGCACATGTCCAGCCCTCCCATGATGGCAACGACATCCGCGACCTTGTAGCCGACCAGCATCTTCTTGGCAGCCGAGACAGTAACGAATATCGGGCTCCGTATCTTGAGCCGGTACGGTCTGTCGGTGCCGTCCCCCACGGCGTACATCATGCCCTCCCCTCTGGGATCCTCGACTCTGCCGAGGCCGGTTCCCACAGGAGCGTTCCTGGGAGCGACGACCCTCCACTTGCCTTTGGGCATCTTCTGGAGCGCTTGTCGAATGATCTTGCAGCTCTCATGCATCTCGTCCATTCTCACCCGATAGCGAGAGTAACAGTCGCAATCTGGATGAGTCGCGGGCTCGAAATCCATCTCGGGATAGACCGAATATGGCATGTCCTTCCTGAGGTCGTACTTGACCCCAGAGGCCCTCAGGGGCGGACCGGTGACGCCCAGGTTCATCGCGTCCTCCTTCTTGAGCAAGCCAACTCCCTGGTTCCTCATCATGAAGACCTTGGAGCCTTCGAACAGGTCCTCGTACTCCTTCAGCTTCGTCTCCATGTAGTCGCAGGCGCGCATCGAATCCCTCTCGAAGTTCGGAGGGATGTCGTGTGCAACACCCCCTATTCTCGGGTAGTTGTAGGTGATCCTGGAACCGGTGAGCGCCTGGAGAAGGTCGATGAAGACCTCTCTGTCCCTCATGGTGTAGATGAAGCCTATCATGGCCCCAAGGTCGGCCGCGTACGCAGCGAGCCACATAAGGTGCGAGGCGATCCTCTGCATCTCGATCGCAGCCACCCTGATGTATTCCGCCCTCGGAGGGACCTCGATACCCATGAGGTCCTCGACGGTCATGCAGTAAAGGTGGCTCCATGTGAGAGAGGAGCCGTAGCAGAGCCTGTCCGCGATCGGGATGATCTGGGTATACGTTCGATTCTCGCAGATTTTCTCGATGCCCCTGTGGAGGTACCCTACCTCGGGCTCGGCGTCGACGATGGTCTCTCCGTCGACCTTGATTCGCAGGTTCCAGAGGCCGTGGGTCATCGGGTGTTGGGGGCCCATGTTGATCCACATCTCTGCCGTTCAGTCGCCCCCCTTGAAATCCTTCCTGAGAGGGTGATACAAGTAGTCCTTCGGGAGGAGGATACGTTCCAGCCTCGGGTGGTTGTTGAACTTGATCCCCATCAGGTCGAATGATTCCCGCTCCTGCCAGTTCGCCCCGCCCCAAATCGAAGACACGGAGTCCACACTGGGGTCGTCCTTTGGCGTCGTTGTGATGAGCTCGAGCAGCAGACAGGAGCCGTAACAGGAGATGTGATAGACAATCTCGAACCTATTGTCGTACTCGACGGCCGATATCATGGAGAAGTGCTCGAACCCGAGCTGATCCCTGAGGAACTTGCAGCACCTGTACAAATCCCGACGCTCGATCTTCGCCCGGAGGACGCCCTTCCTGAGCTTTTTGAAGTCCGTGATTGTCGAGGGGAAGTTGTCAAGGAGCGAGCGGATGACCTTCTCCTCCGGAACCCCGTCGATTCTGCTCGCGGGTTTCTCCATACCCTCAAGCAGAATGCTCGTCCCCCTATCTCCCGTCATATCTTCCTTCCCTCACTTGCCCGTGAGCAGGCCCTTCTTGCTCTCCTTTATCAGCTTCTGGAGTTTGATGAACCCGTCTATCAAAGCCTCCGGCCTTGCCGGACACCCTGGAATGTAGATATCAACTGGAATGAACTGGTCGACGCCAGGGACAACGCTGTAGCTGTTGTAGAACGGCCCGCCAGAGATCGCACACTCGCCCATCGCTATGACCCACTTGGGCCCAGGCATCTGATCGTACAGTCTCCTGAGTGCAGGCTTCAGCTTCTTGCTGACCGGCCCATTTACCAGAAGAACATCGCACTGGCGGGGCGTCGACCGATAGATCACGCCGAACCTCTGGGCGTCGAATCTCGGGGCGGAGGCGACTGCCATCTCGAGAGCGCAGCACATTATGCCGAAATGGAGCGGGTATATGGAGTTCCTGGTGGCCCAATTGAAAAAATCCTTCGTGATGAGGTCCACGGCGCCACCAACGGGGGAGCGCCTCAGCAGGCCCTCCATGACATCGTCGACCCACTTGGCGAAGTCCTTCGACCGAAACGCGATGACCTGGCCGATCGACTGGTCGTCAGGCTGCTTCTTCAGATCCAGATTATCTCCTCCTTCTTCAGGGCGTACGTGACGCCCACGAGGAGTATGCCTAGGAACATGAGCATATAGAGCTTGCCGAGCTGGCTCAGGTCAGCGAAGACCAGCGCCCACATGAGGACGAACACGGTGACGAGGTCAAACGCGACGAAGATGATGGCATACATGTAGTACTGGAAGTGGAACTGTATCTGCGCGTCGCCCACGGGGACTTCGCCGCACTCATAGGTAGTCATGCCTCGAGGATCTCGCTTGTCGGTCCGGATGTATCTCGAGAGCAGGAAAACGACCGTTGGAACAAGCAGGGCTATTATCGCAAAAACTGCGACTCCCATATAGTCCTCTGCTAGCATTGTTCGGGGATTCTCTGCGAGGTATAAAGCGTTTTTCAAGTCAGTGCATGCGGTTCTAGAAGGGCAGTGTCGTTCCTTGACGTCAATGTCGGGTCATTTCGATGCCATTCGAGAAATGGGAGCAGGAAGTGGTTTGGCGAAGGCAGACTACCTAAGCCTGGCACCGCACCTCGCGCAGAACGTCCCCTGAGTATCGACAGGAGACCCGCACATCGGACAGTTGCCGCCCACCAGGGCCATCGGCGGTCCCACGGGCGCATACAGCTGAGCTGGCTGCGTCTTCGTCCTTCCGGCGCTCATTACTACGACCACGATCACGATGATGATCACGATGACCACAATCACCGCGATGAGTGCGCCCAAGATAAGGCTAGAAATCCCGTGTCCGATGAAGTTCAGGTCGTAGTTCAAGTTCGCAGAGGATGTCCCCAGATTCTGCCATGTGAAACTGTAAGTGCCAGACGTTGAGGCTGTGAGAACATCCACACGGAACGTACTGTTCATGCTCGTGATCATGATTCCGTCAGGATCAGTGACTGTGAAGTACAGGCTTTCGTCCGAAGACCATGAGTACGGCATGAGCTGGCCGGCGTCAACCGTCACGCTCCTCGTGAAGGACCCTCCCGCAGGAATGGCGCGCGACTCCGCTGAGGCGTTTGCCGGCAATGCTGTCAGAAGCAAGGCCAGGATTATGAACCCGACTATCCAATTGGCTGCCTTCATTCGTTCACCGGCGGATGTATGGGCTTCACCGATTAATAGCAATCTCCCCGGCCAGGCTGCGGACCCTGATTGAAAGCCACTTCTTTTCCCTGTAGTTGAATATGCTTTTATATGCTGGCCTTCCTGTTGTGGCCCGATGTCGGCCCCCGACCTGATTCTGCTGCATCCTCCGAGCGTGATGGACTTCCGCAAACGAACGCTCCTGCTGGGGCCTGTGAGCGACCTGATCCCGTCGACGCCCGTATTCGAGATGTACCCCATCGGGTTCACGACGATAGCCTCACACCTGGAATCGAACGGCTACTCTGTCCGGATCGCCAACATCGCGACCAGGATGCTCGCGTCCAATAGGTTCGACCCGGAGAGGTTCGTCAAATCGATCGATGCCGAGGTTTTCGGGATAGACCTCCACTGGATGCCACACGTCCAGGGAGCACTTGAGCTGGCGAAAATGGTGAAAAAGCACCACCCGGATAGACCGATAGTCATGGGTGGATTCAGCGCGTCCTACTATCACACGGAACTTCTCACGAAGCACCCAGAGGTCGACTTCGTCCTCAGAGGCGACTCGACTGAGAAACCGCTCCAGATGCTCATGGATGCCCTCGCGTCGAGCAGGTCTTTGGACGGCATCCCGAACCTGACCTGGAGAGAAGGCAAGGAGATCAGAATCAACCCCCTGTCGCACGTTCCCGAGGACCTGGACAATGTCCTGATCGACTACGGCCTTATGATCAGGAAGGTCCTGCGGTACAGAGACCTCGAAGGACACCTGCCCTACAGGAATTGGAAAAACAACCCGATGTCGATTGCAGTCTCGGTGAGGGGCTGTACCCACAACTGCGTGAACTGCGCCGGCTCGTGCGACTCGTTTTCCAGGAATTTCAACAGAAGCAAGCCAGCATACAGGTCGCCCGAATTGCTCGCAGACGATGTCGCACGAGCTGAAGAATACGTGAAAGGGGCGACGTTCGTGGTCGGCGACATACGCCAGCCAGGGAGGGAATACGCCTCCAGATTCCTCACAGAACTCAGGAACAGGAAGGTCAGGAACGAGATCGTGATCGAGCTGTTCACACCTGCCGACAGAGTCTTCGCAGAGGAAGTCGCCAAGAGCGTCGGGAACTTCAGCGTCCAGATATCGCCTGAGACGCACGATGAGAAAGTGCGAAAAGCGCAGGGAAAGCCGTACACAAACGCCGCTCTCGAGAAATCGGCAGAGGCCTTCCTCGACGCAGGCTGCGGCCGATTCGACATGTTCTACATGATAGGCCTGCCTCTCCAGACACCAGAATCCGTCGGAGACACAGTGAGATATGCCGAGAGACTGTACGAGAGGTTCAAGGGAAAGAGGCTGTTCCCGTTCATCAGCCCGCTGGCGCCATTCCTCGATCCCGGAGGAAACGCGTTCGAACACTCCGAGCAGCTGGGTTTCAGGTTGTTCGCATCCAGCCTCGAGGACCACATCAAGCTGGCGACAATGCCCAGCTGGAAGTACGTGCTCAACTACGAGACGAGGTGGATGACAAGAGCAGCGATCGTCGACGCGTCCTATTCGTCAGGCCTCGGCTTGAACTCGATAAAGAGGAAGATGGGGCTGATTGCCGAGGACGTGGCGGACAGGACCGAACGCAGGATTCGGGCGGCGCAGGAGCTGTCCAGGAGGATAGACTCCATCGTCGGCAAGGGCACCGCCTCGGAGGGCGAAATGGATGCCCTGAGAGAGGCCGCCGCAAGCCTGAGTGAATCCACCGTTTGCGAGAAGGGCGAACTGGACTGGACAGATGAAACTATCTATGCCAGCATCCCGCGCATGGTCGGCTCACTGCTCAGAAGGAAATGACGCCCACCATCAGCTTTTTGTCTCACATCACTCGTATCGGGTCTCGGAGACTGCAGATGATCGTCGGCATCTACGGCTACCAAGACGCGGGCAAGACAAAGCTGGTCGAGCAATTGGTCGCTGCTCTGGTCAAGAAGGGATACAAGGTCTCGACCGTCAAGCACACACCTCATGACAAGACCATAGACTGCGAGGGGAAGGACACTTGGAGGCACTGGAAAGCTGGGAGCGATCCCGTGGTATTCTCCTCGAAGACGGAGACCGCCATCATCAAGCACTCTAAGACCTCGGCAGATGATATTGCGAATATCGTCATGCGCGGGTACAGCCCCGATGTGCTCATTGTGGAAGGTTTCAAGGAGGGCTCGTTCCCGAAGGTGGCTGTGGGAGAGGTCAGTCCTAGAAAAGGGACGGTGCTCACAAATCCGCGGCTCCCAGACCTTGTAGGCTATGTGGAGCGCGAGATTGCCGTCGAGAGGATATTGTCAGAACTTCCAGAACTGGATTGCGGGAAGTGCGGCCTTGACTGCAAAGGGCTCGCAAGGGAGATTGCAGACGGCAAAAGGAAGGTGGCGGACTGCAAGGAACTTTCAGATCTGGATGTGAGGATCTTCGTCGATGGAAGGAGAATCGCTACTGGGAAGTTCGTCTCAGCCATCGTTCACGACACTGTTCATGGGATGCTAGGCAGCCTGAAGGGATACGAGCAGGGAAAGGAAGTTGAAATCCGTCTCAGGGCTAAGAAGGGCCAATCGAAATCGCGAAGCGGAGGCGGCTAGGCCAGAGCACTCGCTTTTTGGTGTGGTTCGGCATATTTATCAACATTGAAGCCATCTCTTAGAACAAGGGGCTTGACTGGCCCTCCGCCTCGCTGAGACGCCGCGGAGGCCATTGGACTGCCTATCGATATTCCTATACGGTGATTGTCATGAGGAGAATCAACGAAATTGAGAAGGACCTGTACGCCTGCCTGCAGTGCGGATACTGCAAGGACATATGCCCGGTCCACACCTTGATCGGGTGGGAGTCGTCCTCGCCCAGGGGCAAAGTCTTCTACCTTAAGCAGATGGCCGCAAGAACCCCGATGGACAGGCTTCTGGGCAGGCAGACCAAGATCACCCCTCAGTTCGTGGACCGGGTGTTCCAGTGCACGTCCTGCGCTGCGTGCGAAAACAAGTGCCATGTCGAAATCGAGTTCCCTCGTCTCTGGGAAGAGGTCAAGGAATGGCTGATTTCAGAGGGCTACGGACCACCGGAAGCTCAGAAGAAGATCAGGGAAAGGGTTGTCCAAAAACGGAACCCGTACGATGAACCGAAGGAAAAGAGGACCGATTGGCTGCCCGCGGACGTCAAGCTCTCCCCCAATCCTGACGTGATATTCTTCACAGGCTGCACCGAGGCTTACCGGCTGCAGCCCCTGGCCGTCGCCACCGCGAGGCTCCTCGACAAGGCGGGCGTGAAGTTCAACATCCTTGGCGAGGACGAATGGTGCTGCGGCTCTCCCCTCTTGAGAACGGGGCAGAAGGGTCCTGTTAGAGACGAGCTCGCCCCTCACAATGTCAGGGAGATGGACAAGCGAGGTTGGAAGGTCATGGTCACTGCTTGCGCCGGTTGCTTCAACACCATGAAGAATGACTATCCTAAGATCACTGGAAATCCCAGCTACAAGTTGTACCATATCTCCGAGTACCTAGAGAGGCTCATCAAGGAGGGCAAGCTCAAGTTCACGAAGGACTTCAAGAAGAAGGTAGCGTATCACGACCCCTGCCACTTGGGCAGGCACGCGAAGGTTTACGACGCGCCCAGGAATGTCCTGAAGGCTATTCCGGGATTGCAGCTGATTCAGATCAAGGAAGAGAGGGAGGATTCAGTGTGCTGCGGAGCTGGTGGTGGC
>JBASRQ010000189.1:0-2113 GCA_049273895.1 Thermoplasmata archaeon | reverse complement strand
CACGCAGTCCTGGTGGAGGAAGGGCTTCAAGGCGAGAGACCTCAAGAACGTGGGTAAGATCGTCGAGACATATCCGATATACCTTCCCTTCTGGAAAGCAACGACGAGAGTGGCGGGATGGATATGTGGCTATGACGAGCGAAGACACACAGACCAGAAGGGCAACGTGACCGTGGAGAAGATACCGAAGGAGATCATGGTGCTCCAGGACTACGTCTTTTCCGAGATCGCCTGCGACCCGGGGGATTTGGGCATTCGGACGCTCAGGAACCTCATGGGTGAGACGAGCTTCGCGGATTTCGAGATGATACCTACCTTCGAGGCGACGACGAGCAAGGACGATGCCGTGGTCCACGCCAAGAACGACGCCCTCGCCAAAGCAAGAAGCAGCGCACATGTGCCCCATGTGACTTTCGAGAAGCTGCACGTGTTTCCCAAGATGCTGACGATGATCTACTATCCGGTCTGGGTCGTGAGATACGACTACAGGGACCGGATGTACATGGACACTGTCGACGGTGTGACTGGCCAGATTCTGTCAGGGAGAGCTCCGGGCGATCCTCTGTTCCAGAGCCTTGCTATGACTGGCGGTGCGGTCGCGGGAGGTCTCGTCGCAGCGGGAGGTATAGTCTACTCCGGAGCCTCGTATGCGAACGATTCGAGGATAGCGTTAGTCGGCGTGGCGGTCGGCGCGGTCATCCTATTCCTCGCGTACAACTTCTTCAGGCACGGATCGGAGAGGGTCGAGGGAGAGTTCAAGGAGAAGAAGGCATCCCTCGGAGGAGCCCTCAAACAGGTCCAGGACATATCCAAGCAGCTGGAGGGATTGAGATGAGAGTGATCCAAGTCAAGTGCCCGCAGTGCAACAGCCCGATTCAGATGAAGCAGAAGGACAAGGTGTTCTATTGCACTCAATGCAACACGATGCACATTCGCGACGGAGGGATCGAGAAGCTCGATTATGAGGTCGCTGAATTCAGCCCGACCGCGCAGGGTGAGAGGGTCTACATGCCCTTCTGGAGGATCTATGCCACATTCGTGGTGCGCTCCAAGAGCGTCGAGGGCGGCACACTGTTTAGGCTGTCTACAATGCTGAAGGGCGGCAGTGACAGCGGTAGCATGTTCATCTACATTCCCGCGGCGGAGCTGGACACGGCCAACTTCAGAAGGATCGCGGTCCAGTTCACGAGCAACTCACCGAGATATCCGACTAGGCTCAACTTCGGGAATGTGGCTCGGCTGCCCGCAGCCATATCAAAGCAAGAAGCTGGCGAGCTGGCTGATTTCGTCGTAGTCACGATGGAGGCAGAGCAGCCGGGAGTCCTTCAGAAGCTGGACTATGATCTGACGGTGAACGACACGAAGCTTGTCTACCTGCCATTCGTGCGGACAGCACAGGGACTCATGCCAGCTCTCTGATCCGAAACCACGCGTAACTCATTTCGCGCTTCTTTCTTTTCTCTTCGAGAGGAAGTCCTGGACGATCTTACCATGGTCGAAGGCGAACTTGGGAAGTCTGTCCAAGGGAACCCACCGGGCGTCCTTTGCATCGTCACCGGCTTTGAGTGAGCCTCCTAGGGGCTCGAGATGATAGACCGCAGTCACGAAATGGCCTCTCGGATCCCTGTCCGGTGCCGAGTAGACTCCGACCAGCTCCAAGATTCTGGTCTTCAGTCCCGTCTCCTCGAGCACCTCACGAACGACGCAATCCTCGAGAGTCTCCCCATAGTTGAGGAACCCTCCGGGCAACGCGTATGAGCCTCTGAACGGGTCCTTGAGGCGTCTGATGAGCGCCATCTCACTTCCTTTCAGAACGATCCCGTCGGCCGTGACCGACGGTTTCCTCCAGCCGTTCTCAAACTGGCTCTGCAGCGAAGCGGCCTTGTTTTCGTATTCGCGCAGGATCTCCTCCCCGAAGGGCGTGAGCGAAGTGATGCCACCTTCCTTGCCCCCCCGGGTGGAATGAGCGATTTCTCCGCCCGCATTCTGCGAGATCCTTCGAACAATCCCCCAGGCATGCCGGTATGACATGCCCATCTCTTTGGCAGCTTTTGAGAGGGAGCCCAAGTCCTTGACTTTGCGGAGCAGCTTCGCTCTGCCATCGCTCACAATG
>JBASRQ010000060.1:0-2554 GCA_049273895.1 Thermoplasmata archaeon | reverse complement strand
CGCCGGACTCGGCCACGGCGATCTCCATTCACGAGCACCCGATCAGCGCTCAGGGCATGATAAACGACTTCGAGAACAGAACCTACTCCAGCCAATGGATGGTGCCAGAGGAAATCCATCAACAGGCAATTCAGGCGCTCAGGGAGAAGTACGAAGGCGTCCAGCAGATAATGGGAAAGGAGAAGATCTCACTGCTGGTCTGGGGCATCGAGAAGATCTGGGAGTTCGCCACTGGCCCCGACCCAGCCATGCGATGAGAGGCATACTTTCGCCTGCCCGTAGTGCATCACTTTATATTCGCGTTGGGTGTTTTGAAAACAGCAGCACAGAAGGAACACGGCTGCTCACAGGGGGGCTTTATCTTGGAAATGGAGAAGCTAGCGCCCCATATCGAAGAGATTGCCAGGGCGCTCGGGGACAAGTTGTCAGAGGAACAGATCGCTGAGGAGCTGCAGAAGTACGTGGACGTCTACAGGCTCAGCATTCCGATGGCCAAGAGGACCATCGTCAAGAAGTACGGAGGGGACATGACAGGGTTCTCGCCCGGCTTCCAGAGAAAGCTCGCGGAGCTCAGACCGAACGAGCCGAACGTGGATTTCGTGGCCAAGGTGCTCTCCGCGAACGCTAAGGAGGTCCAGGCGAAAGGGGAGAAGAAGCAGATCATCTTCGGCTTCCTGGGCGACGACACTACGACGCTGCCCTACACAGCTTGGGAGGTCGAGGACCTCGAGCTGAGCAAGGGCGACGTCATCTCAGTCAAGGGTGCGTATACGCGGGAGTATCAGGGCAGGGTTCAGATCAACTTCGGCAACAGGGTCTCGATCAAAAAGGAGGACCAGTCCACAATTGGCGATATCCAGATCGCTCAAGGACCGCCTAAAGTCGTGGGCATAGGTGAGCTCAGAGAGGCCATGGGGTACGTAGAAGTCAAGGGAAGGATACTGTCACTCGAGCCGCGCGAGGTGACCGTCCAGGGCGAGGCCAAGAAGATATTCTCGGGCGTGCTGGCAGACGAGACGGGCAAGGTCCAGTTCACAGCGTGGTCAGACTTCAAGCTGAAGCAGGGCGAGGTCGTAAAGATATCCAAGGGCACGGTGAAGGCCTGGAGAGGCATCCCTCAGCTGAGCTTCGATGACCGCGCGGAGGTCATCAGAGTGATGGAGAAGTTCCCGTCCGTGGAGGAGCTGCAGAAGACGGGCGTGCAGATGATCGCGGAGGTCGCCGCAAGGGGCGGCGCGGTCGACGCGACCATCCGAGGCGTCCTGATCGAGATCAGGGAAGGATCTGGCCTCATCATGCGCTGCCCCGAGTGCAAGCGCGCGCTCCAGAAGGGGATATGCAAACTGCACGGAAGGGTCGAAGGCTATCCAGATCTCAGGGTGAAGGCTATACTCGATGACGGGAGTGGCGCCGTCGGGGTCGTGATGAGCAGGGAGCTCACCGAGAAGCTGCTCGACATCACCCTCGACGAGTCGATGCAAAAGGCCAAGGAGAAAATGAACTTCGACATCGTGAAGGACGAGATGGACGAGGTTCTGACGCTCAAGGTCGTCACCGTATCGGGCCCGATCACCGCGGACCAGTACGGCCTCTCGATGATCGCGAAGGAGGCGCAGCTCAGCACGCAGGATGTGAAGCAGGAGGCCGAGAAGCTCCTGGTCGAGCTGGAGGGGACGGAATGAATGTCCGGGAGGTGGCCTGGCGCGTGTTCGCAGAGGAGTTCAACTCCTCGGTTCTGGAACACTCTGGAGAGGGCGACAAGCCCGTCTCCTATGTGATTACGCCTCTCGGCGCGAAGGTCAACCGCATGCTCATAGTCGGCGTCGTGACCGACATAGAGGACATAGGCGATGAGGGCAAGCAGAGGTACCGGGCGAGGATCACAGACCCCACAGGAACTTTCTACATCTCAGCTGGCGAGTACCAACCAGCGGCCGCGATGTCGCTGTCCAAGATGTCCCCGCCCGCGTTCGCAGCAGTCGTGGGCAAGAGCAGGGCATACTCGCCCGAGGAGGGCGTGAAGTATCTCAGCATCAGACCGGAGAGGATCCGCGAGGTCGACGCCGAGACGAGGGACTACTGGGTCGTCGAGGCCGCGAAGAGCACGTTGCTCAGGATAGAGGCCGTCGAGGACGGCCTCAAGATGAGCCAGCCCACGATCGCCGAGCTGATGAAGCTCGGATACTCGGAGAATCTCGCGGACGGGGTCGTGCGCGCCATCGACTATTACAAGGACATCGACATCAACAGGTTCAGGAACACCGTTAGAGACGCCCTGAGATCCATCCTCCCGGAGGCTGGGGAGCGACCACGAAAGAAGGTCGAGGAAACCGCGCCGACGAAGGCGAAGCTTGCGCAGAAGAAGGGCGAGCCGGAGACGAAAGAAGACGAGCTGCACGAGGTGGGCGTTGGGACGGACGAGGAGGATATCGTTCTCAAGATCATCGAGTCGCTCGACGCAGGCGTGAGGGGAGTGCACTGGGACAAGATCGTGGAAGCCGCGAAGGCGAAGAAGATCGACAAAGTCCGGCTGGAGGAGATCATCGCCAGTCTG
>JBASRQ010000181.1:0-15227 GCA_049273895.1 Thermoplasmata archaeon | reverse complement strand
CAGATGCTGGCATTGAACACCGATGCAAAGCACCTTCTCACAATCAACTCCCCCAAGAAGATACTGATCGGTAAGACTACCACCCGGGGACTTGGCGCTGGTGCCAGGCCTGAGGTCGGCGAGAGGGCGGCCTTGGAGAACGAGCCTGAAATCAAGGAATGGCTGAAGGGCTCTCAGATCGTCTTCGTCACTGCCGGGATGGGCGGCGGAACTGGTACGAGCACCTCATTTGTGACTGCCCGGGTTGCGAAAGAGGGGCGTGCGCTCACTGTCGGCGTCGTCACTCTTCCCTTCAGATCGGAAGGGGAACTGAGGATGGAGAACGCGATGGCAGGTCTCTCCAAACTCGCGAAGGTGTGCGACACGACGATAGTGATTCCGAACGACACCCTCATCGAGCTGGTACCGAACCTGCCCGTTCAGGCCGCATTCAAAGTGGCGGACGAGCTCCTGCTACAGACGATCAAAGGGCTGACCGACATGCTCACTCATGCTGGACTCGTGAACGTCGACTACTCGGACCTTCAGACGATCCTCAACGAGGGAGGAGTATCCCTGATCGGAGTCGGCGACGCAGATGGTAAGCCGAAGGAAAGGATTGAGGATGCGGTCGAAGAGGCTTTGAACTCCCCCCTGCTCGGAAAGATAGACATCAAAGACGCAAGAGGTGCCTTGATCAGAGTCGTGGGAGGACCCGACATGAACATCGAAGAGGCGGCCGAGGCGGCCGAAATCATCACTGGCAAGATGAGACCTGAGGCCAGACTTATCTGGGGATGCTCGGTCGACAAGGAAATGATGGGCAAGGTCAAGATCCTGCTCATCGTCACAGGCGCGCGCTCTCAATATGTCCTCCTGAGGGACGGGACTGAGCCCATGATCTCTCGCACGAGCGAAGATTACAGAGGCAACGTCAACGTCCCTCCGAACATACATCAGGACGAGGACCTCTCGATGTTCGTTCGATGAGGGATCAGAGTCCAAGCATTAGATTCGCCACTGCTCCCATGGTCAGCGCGAGCGAGAATGATGCTAGCGCTACCGCTATAGTGTTCTTCGTCCCGAACTCCTTCACCATGACGCCGAAAGCCGCAAGGCAAGGCATGAACACCGCCATGACCAATGCGAACACGAACATCTGATGGTGCGTGAGAACGAGAGATATGTCGCTCGTGCCTGCGAGGACCATCAACATCTGGAGCGCCATCTCCTTTCTCAGTATGCCGAACACGAGCGCAACCGCAGTGAACGCAGGAAGGCCGAGGACGGCAAGCATGAACGGTTCCGCGGGCTGGAGAATATGCTGCAGGATGTCAAGCGCCAAGAGTATCTCGAGGACGATGCTCCCGGCGAGCAGCAGAGGGAATGCGATCGTCAGGAACTCCTTGAGCCGGATGTATGTTTTCGTCGCCGTCTGCCTTGCGGACGGCCATCTCATGTCGGGGATTTCGATGCACATGCCGGTTGGTTCGAACTTGAGGAGTCTGTGAAGGGCAAGGCCGAGGACCACAAGCATCCCCATCAGTATGACGTATATCAGAAGAGCCCACGAAGCCCCTGCGAACTTGCCAACTGAGCCGATGATGATTGCGGTCTGAGCCGAGCACGGAACCGCAATCGTGATCAACACCGCAAGGATCAGTCTCTCCCTTCTGGATCCCATTGCTCTTGTTGCCAGGATTGCCGGGACGTTGCACCCGAAGCCAACTACCATCGGGATCACTGCCCTTCCGTGCAGCCCCAGCTTGTGCATCACTCCATCCAACAGGGACACCACTCTGACGAGATATCCGCTGTCCTCAAGGATTGAGAGCATGACGTAAAAGACGAGGATGTATGGTATGACCAGAGCCAGCATCGCTTCGATGCTAAGGGATACTCCCAACGTGATGCCCGAGAGTATGGCGTTGTGGGTTTGCGCGCTCAGGTCCTCAAAGAATGTCCTTCCTGTATCGGCGTAGGCACCGACAAGGACGCTTTCGATCGCGCCGCCTAGAAAGACGAGCGTGATGAAAACGAGTGCGAGCACTCCGATCAGTATCGGTATCCCCGTCACCGGTCTCAGAGTGAGATCTGTGGCTAGTCCTTTGTCTCTCTTTGGAGCTGAACCGATTCCAATGACCTCTCTCGCCATGCGTCCTGCCTCGCCGAACCGGTCCCTTTGGATGTGAACGACCAAATCCTCGCCATGGCTAGCCGCGAACTCCTGACGGAGTCTCGCGGCCATTTCCCTGATATCTGGTGTCGCCTTGCTCAGGACATTCCGGTCCCCCGAGAGCAGCCTGACGGCCACTGCCCTGAGCGGAAGATCCCATTCAGCCTCGTTCAGGTTGGTTTCAAGCTGAGCCATCATGGTCTCGATGTGCGAGTCGTATCTCACGCGAAAACCGCTTTTCCGCCGGAGCTGCATTGCCGTGTACAGAAGAGAGTCGATGCCTTCGTCCTTGATGGCAACTGTGGGGATCACTGGCATCATGAGCATGTGCTCTAGCCTTTGGACGTCGATGTTCTGCTTGTTCTTCCGGACTATGTCGTACATGTTGAGAGCGACCACAACATTGTGGCCAGACTCGATCAGCTCGAACAGGAACACGAGATTCCGCTCGAGTCTCGTGGCGTCGAGGACGGCAATGACAGTGTCAGGTCTCCTTTCGTAAAGGAGCTTGGTCGCCACTCGCTCCTCGTCCGTGTTGCCAGCGAGCGAGTACGATCCAGGGAGGTCGACGACCGACACGGTCAACCCCATGAACTTCGCCTGTCCCTCTTCGTACTCTATCGTCGTCCCCGGATAGTTGGCGCTCACGACACCTACGCCGGTGAGCTTGCTGAAAATGATGCTCTTTCCGACATTGGGGTTCCCTGCGAGAGCGATCTCCACGGTGTCGACCTCCTTGTCAAGTCTTCATCACGTGAAGGACCTTGCCCCAGTCGCGGGCAATCGCTACCTTTGTTCCCTTGAGGCTGACTATAATCGGCCCTCCCAACGAAACCCTCTTCTCGACCTTGACCTCCGCTCCGGGCACAAAACCCATCGAGAGCATAGAACAGAGTTCATCTTGGTTCTTGGAAATCAGGTGTGATACAATAACTCGCTGTCCTTCGGCGATCTCAGACAGCGGAGCGTCGCTGCTCGTGCATTTGTCGCACGGGGTGGGGCGGTCGCATTTGGGAATCTTACGTCCATGCGGGCATTCAGCCGGATGGTTCATGATCCTGCAGAGGTTCTTCTCAGCTTCGTCCGTCAGGGCATGCTCCATCTTGCATGCCTGCTCATGCCTCGATCTCCCAGTTGCGCCAACGAAGTCTGCAAGAAACCTCTCGAGGAGCCTATGCTTTCTGGCCACCTTACAAGCGATCCTCATCCCTCTCGGCCGCAGTACTGCGCCCTTGTAGGGCTCGTGCTTGATGTATCCTTTCTCAGACAACTTGTGCAGCATCTCCGTGACGCTCGCGGGCGTCACTCCCATCAGTGATGCGATTTCAGTGGTCTTGGCAGTCCCGCCGTTCTCTGTCAGGTTGTAGATCACCTTCAGGTACTGCTCAAAGATTTCAGATGCCATCAAGAGAGAAGTTAGGTGAACCTAAATCATAAATATTGCCCCTTACTCCGTTTCTTGGTACGTCAGGCCTTCAAGCGATCCCTCAGAATCCGTATTGCTGCGGCAGGGGCAACTGATTTCGGGAGACCCCCACGCAATTGTATATGAACTCGCAGTCTGGAGCGCCGTTCTTGCCTGCCGCCAAGGCCAATCTCGCCTCCTTGTCGGTCGTTCTCGCATCGTCCAAGAACCTCAGGGACCAAGCGAGCGCGGCGGATGCACCTTGGATGGCAAGGCGACATCGCAGGGTTTCTGTGCCTTGAGTGCAGCGCGCAGACCAGCCAGCCCTCCCCCAACGACAAGCACTTCGAATTCGTACATGCATCTCTCGCATCTCTCTTCGGGAAGCTGAAGTATCTCACTTCTTGGAATCGAGGTACTTCTTGAACGGATATGTCTTCAGCTTCATTTCGCCCTCGCCGATGCGCGGATACTCTTCCCTGTATTCCTTCTTGGCGAGTGCGAGTTCCTTCTCACTGAGGCTCTTCGCCTTGAGATTGTACACCTGGACGAGCCACGTTTCGAAATCCCACTTCATGATGCCACCGAGGATGAACTGGTCATCTAACGCATTAAACCTGCTCCGAAGAAACAGATCAGGCGTTTCTTCTTTCGAATTCGCTCAGCGAGCACTTGGAGTCCTCGGCGAATAGGTCTCCGGTCAATGCCAATGCTCTGGCCCTGCAGCCGCCGCACATCTCCCTTTGCGAGCAAGCGTTGCAGATCCCCTTCAGGTTTCGGCGATCTCTTAAGCCCTTGAAGAGCTCAGAATCCCGCCATATATCGGCCGGCGTAACTTCCTTGAGATTGCCTCCGCTCATCGGCACGAACGCGCAAGGCCAGACATCTCCATTCGGCTTGATGTAGAACATGCCGTTTCCGCAGATGCAGCCTCTGAGGATGTCGCTGGTGCGTCCACCGTTCTTCTGGACATTATGCAATGCCCAGTACTCGGGGAGCCCGACAGGGGCAATCACGGGGTGCAGATTCTTCTGCATCGCGCCTGCCTTCAAGATCTCCTCGCGGAACTCATCAACGCTCAGCTCAAGCTCAGAGCTCTCCTGTCCCCTTCCTGAGGGGATGAACTGGTAGAGCAAGATCACATGAGCCCTGAGGTCGTCCGCAAAAGCGATTATCTCCGGGAGTTCATCCTTGTTGATCTTCGAGGCCGTGATGTTGATCTGAATGTACATGCCCTCGGCCTCCGCATTTGCGATGCCTTCTTTCGCGAGCTTGAGCGCCCCTTCCTTCTTGCGGAAAGCATCGTGAACCTCGTCCTTGAGCGAGTCGATGCTTGCCGCGATTCCGAGCGTGCCAGCTTTCTTCAGCTGCTCCGCCACTGTCGGAGTTATCAGGGTCGCGTTGGTTGCGATGATCGGATAGAATCCTCGCATCTTCGCATGAGCGATGAGCTCGAAGATGTCTTCTCGGACGAGGGGTTCCCCTCCGGAGAACACCAGGCTCTTGAAGTCATCGACTTGAGCGAGCGGGTCGATTACCCTCTTCTTCCCTTCTTCCGTCGTCAACTCGTCGGGACATTCGGACTCTCCCGCGCGCGCGTGACAATGCGCGCACGTTAGATTGCACCTCGCCGTGACCTCCCAGACCGGATGCACAGGATAGCCGAAGCAGCCCACGCCCTGGCAGCCTGCGGCTATCTGGAATATCTTGTTGGCCTGCGTGGTCCACCAGGGGAGTTTGCTCCAACCGGTGAGGCGCCTTATCAGGAGAGCGCTCCTGAGTTGCTTCACGAGCAGGGAGGGCGGTTCGTAGAACGGTTTCACGAATCTGTCGTTCACCTCATCTCACCACATCACTGCAACCGGAATGAACAGAAGGGAGGACAAGAGGTTTGCCAGCAGAACGCACCCTGCAATTTTGGTCTGGCCGGTTGGGGTTTCGTATGCTCTCTTCAGAGCGAGAGCGGACGCCATGGCCGAGAGCGCCAGAACGGGCAGCCCGACGACAGCGACCCAGTAGCTCATGCCGACAAGCACAGTGATCAGCATGAGCGGATAGGAGAGAGCTATCGCTGCCGCGAAGACTTTTCCCGCGCGCTCGAGCCCTAGCCTCACGACCATGGTGCGCTTGCGGACAGCCCTGTCTGCCTCGATGTCAGGAAACTCGTTCGCCACGATCACTCCCCAGATGGTCACAGAGGCTGGGAGCGCCACGACGATCATGCGCGCGTCAAGGACACCGGAGGCGAGATAGAACCCGCTGACAACGGCGAGAATGCCATAACAGCCACCAATTACCAGCTCGCCAATCCCTCTGTATGCCCACTGGAAAGGCGGGTGAGAGTAGAATATCCCGCAGAATGCCCCGAAGAGCGCCAGCGGGAGGAGTAGTGGATAGTCCGAGAAGTAGAATAGGAGGTACGCCACAGCCATCACCACCAGCAGGAAGACCGATGCCAGCCCCGCGGTCCTCGCAACGGGTCTGCCGACCATCCTGTCAGGAAGGGCTCTGCTGCCCCCAGAGAACACTGTGAATGTACTGTTTATGAGGTCCCCCTCGTAATCGAAGTACTCGTTGAAGTAGTAGGTCGCGAGCATGATGAGGATGATCCCACCGACTGAGAGCCAGATGAGGCCCCACGAAGGGTCGTGACCTTCTGCGATGGCGATGGAGAACCCTGTTACCAAGGACGCCACCCCGGGCGATAGGAAAGGTATCCTCGACAGGACCAGAACCCCTTTTGCAGAGGACAAGAATGGCTTATTCGTCGCACCTACTCCGTTCATCGCCTAGCCGGATGGTGTATGTCGCTTAAACCTTATTCAGGTGTCACAGGCAAATCGTTTGACTGAACATCTGCGAAGAATTCCAACACCCAAATTGCCTGTTGTGCGTCTTGCAGCGGGAACTCATAGCATCGATTAATATAGCCTCGAAGGGATTTCGTACTAGGGGAAGCATGGCGAGCAATAGGGGAGATTCTCTTTCGGTGTCAGGGCGGGCTAGGATATCTGCACTTGTGATATGCGTTCTTATGGTGCTGTCAGCAGCTCCAATCATGATCGCATTGTCACCGAGTGCTGGGAACGGATCTCAGGGACCAGCGGCAATTCCTGTCGCAGCTCCTGAGTTCATGAACTACGTACATGTGAACAACTTCAGGTTCGACCCGTTGCTTCGGATGCCTGAGATTCCAGATTCACTGTCATTCGGTTCAATCTCCGCCCTTGAGCAGGCTTACTACATTGTCCAGCTCAAAGGGCCGGTCACGGAGGACATGAAGACTGCGCTCGGCGCGACCGGCGTTTCTGTCCTCCAATACATCAACTACAATGCCTTCGTCGTGAAAGGCGACGGCACATCAATCGCCAAGGCCGAGAGCCTCTGGTGCACCAGATGGGTGGGCGTGTTCGAGCCCGCATACAAGATAAGCCCGAGGCTTTCCTCTGATTTCGACAAGCTCCTTGAGAAAATCGAGGCGAACTCGGGCACTTCAAGCTCGTCAGCGCAGGTCACATACATATCCGGTGGACTGTCGAACGCTGCAGTTGAACAGAGCGCACGGTTCGATTCATCCTCTTTGACAGAGAAATCCAGCGCAAGGACAACTGCAACACAGTCCGCGAGCCTATCCTCGGCGAACGTCAATCGTGTGGGCTCGTCTGTTGGTGGTGCTTCTCCGACGACCATCACGGTCGAGGTTCTAACGTTCGAGAAGTCAAGGGTGCTGGAAGTTGCCGACGCTCTCTCTCAGCTGGGGGCTAAGGGCATCGTGTACTCGACGGCGGGCGATGGCAAGCTGCGCGCGATTATAGATAGGGGCGCGGAGCAGGCGCTCGCTCACGAGATGGGCGTCATGTGGATTGATAGGTACGTCCAGCCTACCGTCTTCAACGATATCGCGAGATGGGTCGTGCAGAGCAACGATGACATAGGCTACTCCACCCCGGTCCACGACAATGGCGTCTGGGGCACTGGCCAGACGGTTACGATCGGCGACAGTGGCCTCGACTACGACCACCCCGCCTTTGCGGATCCGGCGAACAACACGCCGGGTCCCGACCACAGGAAGGTCACGGATTACTACGTGCCTTCTGATGCTGGGGGAGACTATTCCGATGAGGACATAAACCATGGGACACACGTCTCGGGCACCGTCGCCGGTGATGATGGCACATGGCACGTCTATGACGGCGATCCGTTCGGTTCGAGTGGCTCCACCGGACCGCACGATGGTCAGGCCTTCGACGCGAAGATACAGATGCAGGACCTCTCGACAGACGGATACTACGTTTACCCGCCAACCAACATCTCAGACATGTATTCCGAGGCTGCCAGCCGTGGATCGTACATCCACACCAACAGCTGGGGAAGCTCGGGAGCTGCGTATATTCCCGAGGCGGCGGACACCGATCAGTTCATCTGGGACAACCAGGACTTCCTGGTCCTCTACGCCGCGGCCAACCCAGGCTCTGGATCTGGTTGGATCAATCCATATGCCACCGCCAAGAACGTCATCGCGGTGGGCGCCACTTTGAATGGGGCAATGCGCGACGATATGGCCGACTTCAGCGGCCGCGGGCCGGCATCCGATGGAAGAATTAAGCCCGATGTGACGGCCCCTGGAGTCAACATATGGTCGGCGCGTGGTGCTGACCCTTACGGCACCTCTGACACCTACTGGCAGCTGAGTGGGACTAGTATGGCTACGCCGTGCGTGGCCGGTTCTGCCGCGCTAGTCAGGCAGTACTTCATGGACGGCTTCTACCCGACCGGATCCAGCGTGCCTGTGAACGGCTTCACCCCATCTGCAGCGCTCATAAAGGCCGTCCTCATAAACGGTGCCGACGAAATGACCGGCACAGGCGCCTATCTGAACGGCGAGTACTTCTACCCGAACAACAACCAGGGCTGGGGCAGGATCGACCTTGACAACGCCCTGTTCTTCTCTGGCGATTCGCGCGGGCTTGTGGCCGTTGACGACAGATCTGGCATAGACACGGGAGCGACCGTCACATATCAGCTCGCCATAGGTTCTGGAGACCAGCCCGTGGAGATCACGTTAGTTTGGAGCGACTATCCTGGAACTGCCATGTCCGACCCCAACCTCGTGAACGACCTCGACCTCACTGTCTACGCCCCTGACGGGACAGTATACAGGGGCAACATGTACACAGGATACAGCCCGGGAGAGTCGGAGCCAAACCCCGCCTCGAACGACCACCTCAACAACGTCGAGGGTGTTCTCGCCATATCTGGCGCGCAGCCTGGCATCTGGACTGTCTCCGTGAGCGGCTTCAATATCCCCATGGGCCCGCAGCCCTTCGCACTCATCATGACCGGGGCGATTGCCACACAGACGGGAACAATCCGGATGGACAGCGCAACGTACCAGTCATCTGCATATGTCAGCATCACGGTCGTCGACACGGGCCTCAACCTTGACCCGAACGCGACGGACACCGCCACCGTGGAGATGTCGAGCAGCACCGAGACCACGCCCGAGATCGTATCCTTGACGGAGACTGCGAATTCCTCGAGCGTCTTCGTGGGTGGGATTCAGCTGGATGACAGCGCCACACCGGTGAGCGATGGCTTGCTCCAGGTGCAGAACGGCGACCTGATCACAGCTGCCTATTTCGATGCTGATGACGGCCTCGGAGGCAGTGGCTATGTCTATGACTATGCGGTCGTCGACGACAACCCGCCAATCACATACGGCGTGCAGATCACGAACGTGCGGTTCAACAGGGCGACGGTGGAATGGGGAACTGACGAGCCCGCGGACTCTGTGGTCTATTGGGGCACGACCCCTCCGCCCATGAGCTCTGCCTGGAACGCGCGCCTAGTCTACAATCACACAATCAGTTTGACCGGTCTGGCCGAGAATACGACCTATTGTGTCGCCGTGCAGTCGACCGATGAGGCCGGCAATACTGCCTACGACGACAATGGAACGTCATACTACTGGTTCACCACGCCTGTCAGGCCCCCGATCGCTCCTCCGAGCGATGAGTGGCCAACCTACCACAACAACGAGCCGAGGCAGGGCGTGTCGCCGTCGAACTTCCTGCCTCCGGTGCAGCAGATGTGGTCTGACGGCCCGCACACGATGGCCCGCTGGTCAGGCCCCGTCATGTCTGACGGCCTTCTGTACGTGACGAGCATGGACGGCTTCGTGCGTGCGCGCGAGCCGACCAGTGGCGATGTGGTATGGGAACGCCACCTCGGCGAAGCATACTACTACACCTGCTCGCCCACGGTCGCCAATGGTATCGTCTACGTCACAATGGCAACTTCCAACAGTAGCACAGTTTATGCCCTCGACGGCATGACGGGTGACACGATATGGGCCGCGGACTCGTACTATTACTCGGCCAGAGATGTCATGTCGTATGCCGATGGGCTTGTCTTCGCTGCCACATGGAACAACGAGATAGTCGCGCACGATGCTTTGACTGGGACCGTTGCGTGGGTCTACAACGCTGGAACTTACCCCGTTGGCGGTGCCACGGTGACGGGAGGAGTGCTTTACCAGGCATTGCTCGACCTGTACTCGGGAGCCGGCTCTTTCGTTGCCCTGGACGAGCCCTCAGGGGCGCTCCTGTGGTCGCAGGCATTGAACAACATCGCGGTCGGTCCTCCGCTGTATGCTAAGGGCAACGTGTACATTGGCACGTACTCTGGAACGATGTACGCGTTGAACGCCACTGACGGGAGCGTCGTCTGGAATTACTCCAGCTACAACTACATAGATTTCGGGACGCCCGCCTATGACGGCGCCGCGATCTACTACTGTGATCTCGTGGGAAGCATGTTCGCATTGAACGCCACTGATGGGTCGCTCATTTGGAATGAGGGTGTCGGATCTGGCGCGGCCAGCGCTCCCGCCTACGCCAACGGATATCTATACATTGCGTCCTGGGACGGCAACCTGTACACTGTGGACTCCTTCGATGGGACCGTTGTGGATACTGACTACATCGGACCAGGGTCGACATCATCCCCAGCCGTCTCGGACGGTTGGATCTGGGTAGAGGCGAACGACGGTACTGTGGCCGGGTTCCTGGGCCAGTTGCCCGTGGGTATGATCCTCAGACCTCTCAGGCAGGCAATGGACGCTGTCCCCGACAGCCAGGTGGACTATGTCCTCAACGTGACCAATGTTGGACATCTGGGCCCTGACACCTTCGACGCGATTGTCAGCCTCGGAGGTCTCGGCTGGACTACGGAGCTCTTCGCTTCGGACGGCGTGACGCCGTTAAATGATAGCGACAGCGACGGAATGCCGGACACGGGCGCTCTGAACACATGGCAATCCGCGGATGTGATAGCGAGAGTCACAGTGCCAGCAGGGGCGCTCGCAGGCGACTCGGCTGAAGCGATGATAACCTTCACCTCGAGCACAGACCCCACGGTGTCCAAGACGGCAGTCGTTACGACGACTGTTCCTCCTCCAGGAGTGGAGATCGGTCCAAGTGTCTACATGCCTGCGTCTGCCGGAGATGTCCTCCTGGGCTTCCTCAACGTGAAGAACACCGGAGGATTCCCAGACACCATGGACATAACTTCGTCAGACTCTGCCGGATGGAACTACTCATTGGTTCAGTCTGATGGAGTCACGCCTCTGACGGACACTGACGGCGACGGCATTAACGACACTGGAGAGCTGCCCGGTCTGGGCTCGGTTCTCATCGGCGTGGTCGTCGAAGTCCCAATTGGTGCGCCTGAGGGATCCGTTGAGCGGATCATCGTATGGGCTGTGTCCTCGCTGAATCAATCCCAGGTCGACTCCGCCGCCGTGATCGCTGAGATAGCGCCGCCCCCGAACGTTGAGTGGCCCACGTATCACAACAACGATGCGAGGACCGGCGTGTCCCCCTCGCAGTTCTCCCCGCCACTCGTAACGCAGTGGGCGCAGAACGGTACGGGCACGGGCGCAGAGCTGGACGGCCCTGTCATGGCGGACGGCATTCTCTTCTCGACCTCCGAGGACGGCTACATAAGGGCGAGGGACCCGTACACTGGCGAGGTCCTCTGGGAGCGAATGCTCGGTGGCAAATACTATTACACGGGAACGCCAGCGGTTGACGGAGGCGTGGTCTACGCCACGTTCTATGGCACGTCGGGCGGATATGTCTATGCACTCGACGAACTCACCGGGAATGAGATATGGTCCGTCGGGTCGTCATCGGGATTGGACTTCAACGCGCGCGTGCAGATGGCCGCCATGGACGGGCTTGTGTATGGAGCCGCCTGGAACGGATATGTCTACGCCCTCGCTGAGTCTAATGGGTCGGTCGTCTGGAACTACAGCACGGGCGGCATGGCCTATGGTGGCGTTGCGATCGGTGGTGGATGGGCGTTCATAGGTAGCCTGGACGGCTACTTGTATGCCTTCGACAAGGACACTGGAGCGCTTCAGTGGTCAACCTTCCTCGGGGTAGGAGAGATCACATCGGCTCCGCTCTACGCTCAGGGCAACATCTACGTCGGCAACGGAATGGGGTCGATGTTCGCAGTCGATGCGGCTTCTGGAGCCGTCGTCTGGCAGACCATGATGAGTGCCTCGATCTCGTTCTCTACCCCGGCGTATGACGGCAACGCGATCTACTTCGGGACAACCGGCTCCATGTTCTACGCGCTCGACCCCATGGACGGGTCTGTCATATGGTCAACTCCCGTCAACGACTGGGTGCAATGCTCGCCCGCGTACGCAAACGGATTCGTTTACGCGACCGTCTGGGACGGCGAGTTCGTCACATTTGATGTGGCGGACGGCACGGTTGTGGACTCGCAGTACATCGGGACCTATTCATTCACGACGAGCCCTGCAGTTTCCGATGGCTGGGTGTGGGTCAACGATTACTATGGCAGCGTCTTCGGCCTGATGGGACAGATGCTTTACGGAGCGAAGGTCGTGCCCTCGACGCAGGCGAAGGACGTCTATCCGCCCATGACAGCGGACTTCGGAATCACGGTGACCAACATAGGGACCTTCGGACCCGATACCTTTGATGTCAACGTGACTCTCGGCGTCCACGGATGGTTGGCGTATCTCTACGAGGCCGACGGGGTCACCCCGCTGCCAGACACTGACGGTGATTTCGTGCCGGACACGGGCCTCCTTGCCACGGGCGCCTCCGCGACGATGGTTGTGAAAGTCGATGTGCCAGGAACCGCGGCTATGGGCGACATCGAGAAGACTACATTGACATTCGCATCCTCGAACGATCCGATGATATCCAAGAATGCGAGGGTCATCTGCGAGGTTCCACCGCCTGGTGCGGAGATAGGTCCTAACGCGTACATTGCGGTCACGCAGGGCACGACCGCCCTAGCGGACATGACCGTGACCAACACCGGAGGGTTCGAGGACACCATCGATATTGTTGCCGGATCAGCACACGGATGGGTCGTCTCACTCTTCCAGGCCGATGGCGTGACTCCCCTGGTCGATACGGACGGGGATCTCGTCCCCGACACAGGAATTATTGGGGGCGGCGTGAGCCTTCCGATTGTCATTGCGATTGAGGTTCCAGCTGATGTCTTGAACGGAACCTTTGACCGTACCGACATATTGGCAGCCTCGTCTGCGGATCCGAGTGCGATTGACGAAGCGATTTTGCTGTGCGAGGTCTCACCGGAATCCGCTCTCGATTGGCCGCAGTTCCAGCACGACGCATCGAGGACGGGCATAAGCCCGATTGATGTCGTGCTGCCCTTCGTTGAGAAGTGGTACACGCAGCCTTTCTACAGCCCCTCCAGCTGGTTCGGCCCGGTCATCCATGCGGGAACGGTGTTCTACTCGACTGAGGCAGGCTACATGGTGGCCTTGGACCTCCTGACGGGCGAAGTGAAGTGGGAGACCATGCTTGGGATGGGAGGTTACGCCCCATCCGGCCCGACAGTGGCCTACGGCAACGTCTATGTCGCCTTCTCCAACAACTGGAGCGGGGTGCCGACACTGTACTGCCTGGACGAGGATACTGGAATTGTCATCTGGAGCGCAGCTGCCTACAACTATGGGCCGTATCTGTACACATCAGTTGTCGCGGCTCAGGGCATGGTCTTCTGGCACGATACCTGGGGCAACACGCTCTACGCCAACGACGCCTTCACGGGCGATGTGGTCTGGAGCTATGTCATGGACAGCCAGCCCTGCGAGGGGCCGGCCTACTGGGGCGGGATGGTCTTCCTTGCTGACAGCATGGGCAAGGTCGTGGCCATCGATGCGTTTACTGGAGCTGAAGTCTGGTCGACCTATGTCGTCTGGTCTGTCTACTCGCCGCTGTCGATATCCCATGGCGTACTCTATTTCGGAGACTACGGCGGGAACGTCTATGCCTTGGATGCCGTGACTGGAGAAGTTATGTGGACCACCTCTCTTGGCGGGCAAATCGAGTGGGCGTCCCCTGTAGTAGCTGAGGGAATGGTCTACATCGGATTGGCTTCCGGGGGTGACGGAACGATGTACGCGCTCAACGAGTCCACTGGTGAAGTCGTGTGGAGCGCGTATCTCTACGGCGCGCCGATCTACTCGTCAGCTGCATACTCTAACGGGACTGTGTTCTGCACTGCTGACAACGGTCACCTCTTCGCATGGGACGCTTTGACGGGCGCTCTCCTGCAGGAACAGATCGTTGCAGAGGGCTCCCCGATGTCCTCGGCCGCGCTGGCCAACGGATACATAGTCGTGTGTGACATGTGGGGCGGAGTGACCGCCTATGGCTTCGAGGGAGTTGGCGAGGTCGACCACATATCAGTTTCTCCAGCGTCTACGGACATAGTGGTGATGCGGCCGGCCGTGTTCGAGGCGCACGCTTACGATCTGTATGACAACGAGGTAGCGGGTGCTGAGCTCACATGGAGCTCGTTGAACGAGCTTGGGTCCGTTGTCCCCGTTTCGGACGACGGTACAAGAGCGATATACTTCGCAGGGCCGGAGACAGGGTATGACACCGTGAGGGTGACCTCCATGGGTGTATTCGCGGACGCAGGCGTGAACATCCTGCCTGGCGCAGTAAGCAGCATAGTGCTGTCTCCTGCGAGCGCATCCGTGGTCGCTGGAGCAACCCAGACATTCGCGGCGACGGCACTGGACATCTTCGGGAACGAAATCTCTGGCGCCGCGTTGACCTGGAGCGTGGATGCTGAGATCGGAACGATATCGCAGGCGGGTGTGCTTACAGCAGCGACCGTCGTTGGCTCTGGCCTCGTCACGGTCACCTCCGAGTCTGTATCGGCTGCGGCCGAGGTTACGGTCGTTCCAGGACCAGTGGCTTCGATCACGGTGACACCGAGCGGGTTGAGCGTGGTTGCTGGAGGCATGGAATCGGTCGAAGTGATTGCGTCGGACTCCCACGGGAACGCGGTCGAAGGTCTGGTGTACAGCTGGACCAGCACCATAGGTACGGTCGTCTCGGTTGACTCCTCCCACGCAGTGTTCATTGCTGGGAACGAAGCTGGCTCGGGCACCGTGACGGTCACCAACGGAAGCCACTCAATGACGGTGAGCGCCACGGTCACAGCAGGTCCGCTGGCCTATATCGTTGTTGAGCCGACTGTTATAAGCGTGGATGCTGGTGCCAACGCATCCCTGACTGCGAAGGGTTATGACGCCTTCGGTAACGAAGTGTCTGGCCTGACCTTCGTGTGGACGCTCTC